>JBIIDM010000026.1:0-23851 GCA_044238365.1 Bdellovibrionota bacterium
TCTGGGAACAAACGCTTGCTCAAAATCGAAATCCCATAAATCATTTGACTTATTCAACAGGCTCTGCGGTTTCAACGTCCTGATACTCTTTTTACTGTCGCGTTAATGCCACCGTCACGCATGGTTATCGATAACTCGGTACCAGATTCAACACCCTCTGCGTCAAGAATAACTTTTGACCGCCCCCCCCCCGTGTCCTGTATGGCCACGATCGCAAAGCCTCGTGCGAGCACTTGCGCAGGATCAATAGCACGTAACCGGGTCGCGAGCGAGTCAATTGACGCACCCGTGCTCGTCAGAGTTTGAAGGGTCGCACGGTGTACTCGAGCCTGTTGCCGATCCATTAATACCCGCGCTGCGGCCAACCGATTGACATACGCACGATTCATCAAAAGTTCACTTCGTTCTATTGAACTACGCCGTGACAGCACCAGTTGACTTAAAGTCCTCTTTAAAAGCACTTCCAACGCAAAGCAACGCTCCCTAATCCTCTGAAGTCTCAGAGCGGGACGGCACCGATCAATTTTCAACTCACACTCGGCAACTTTCAACCTACATCGCCCAACTGTTCGCTGCCACGATTGTTTGAGGCGAAAAACTCCCGCGTCAAGCCGTTGCTCAGCATTTCGTAACCGTACCTCTACGGCGCCAAAACGACGCTCTTGAGAACGGATTCGTTCAAGTAACTCCCCACGGTCCGGAACCACAATTCGCCCGGCTCCGGTGGGCGTAGGAGCCCGCATATCTGCCACCAAATCCGCCAAAGTAATATCGGTCTCATGCCCAACCGCCGATATTACGGGTTTTTTGGAACCGAAAATTGCCCTTACGGTCGCCTCTTCATTAAACGCCCAGAGATCCTCAAGCGATCCGCCTCCCCGGGCTACAATGAGTACCTCAACCCGGGGGTCCTCGTTGAGCTGGCGAATTCCGCGTATGATTTCATCAGATGCCCCGTCGCCCTGCACCTTGGCATGAGCAAGTAGTATCAGCGTCCCGGGCATACGAGCCCGAATCGTCACCGCAATATCGTGAATAACGCTCCCGGTCCGTGAAGTAACCACTCCAATGCATAGAGGAAACAACGGCAATGGTCGCTTCCGTTCCGGGGCAAAAAGCCCTTCCTGACCAAGCCGTGCCCTCAGTTGCTCAAACCTCATTCGCAGGGCACCATCACCCGCGACGCGCATGGTGGATACCACAAGTTGTAACCGACCACTGGCAGGATAGATGGTAGGAACCCCCTGACACTCAACCAGCAACCCCTCGGTCGGCGCAAATGGCAAACTCTGGGCCACCCCTTTCCACATCACCCCATTCAACATATTCGGTGATGACGCTGCGGGGTCCTTAATTGTAAAATACACATGACCTGAGCTTGCTCGACTTACGGGCCCAAGCTCCCCCCGAAACCAAAGCGCCGGAAATGCATGGGAAAGCACATCCCGCAAAAGCTGTACTACCTGTGTTACCGACAGGACATTGTTATTTGTTATATTTTGTTCGGCTGACGGCATATAGACCATTGCTACTCATAAAATTACCTACAACTAGGAACCGGCTTTCCTTTGCAGGGCAAAATCAAATCTACGCACGCGATAGTATTGAGTTAAAGAGAGTTCCTCCTATCATATAGTAAGAACCTCATTCAATATTCGGTTTCAACGGGTACCCATTGGTCGGCGTTTGTCCGGATTATTCACGAAAGGCGCCTCCAGAGTCATGTAAGGAGTAACCAAACATATACCGGCTCCACTAGGGTGCGTTGACATTTAGTTTTTCGAGACCAAATTTCGCAGGTTGGAGCCCTATTTTCGATAAATTTTGGCCAAAAGCACAGCCGTATGGGACATACGGCGAGCATTTTGGTCAAAATTTAGTGGAAATAGGGCCCAATCCTGCGGAACTTTGGGCCGAAAAACTAAATGTCGACGCACCCTAATACCCCTCAAACCAAACTCAACGCTGTTCTATATTTAGAGGTAAACAACTACCCACTAGCCCAATCTAAAGAAGGAGGACATATTCTCGGATAGACAGGACGCTCTAGTAGCACACCTAAATAAAGCAATCCACATACACTTTTCTGCTGATTAAGATCCTATGAAAAAACCAGCTACCAAACCAGTTCCAAATACAGACCGCTACCGAAGAGTGAATATTCTCATCACTGAAGAACAACACGAAAAGATTTCGCACCTCGATCTTACTCTTTCGGGGTTAGTAAGAGACTTGCTTGATGACCGTCTGAGCGAAACGACGATTACCCTGGCACTAACTCCCCAAACAAAACAGCACTACGATTACATAGTCAGTCACTTCGGTGTCTCGGACCGTGAAATCGAGCCGTTTTTCTCTGAGGCACTTGATAAGTTTCTTGAGAGTAAAATTCAAGAAATAGAAGGACTGCGCCAAAAAATTAAACGCAGAAAGTCATCACAGTAAGCACCTGAGTACATTTTTTTCGTGGGGCCAACACTATGTTAGCCGGAAAATCTTATTTTCGGCAAAATTTTCTGGCCGATCGTACCTTTAAATTTGCCTGACAAATTACTCGGGCAACAATTTTCTCTCAACAACAAACGTTGCTCCTGGTAATAATGAGGCAGCAGCCGCACAGACCGTCGCTGTTACGTTCCAGCGACACCTCTTCCGAACACTAGGAATCAACGCCATATAAGAAATAAACAATACTCCGTGTCCCATTCCTACAACCTGCACCGCAAGCGGCAATTGCCAGATGTACTTAAGTGGCATTGCTACACCTAGAAGTAAAAGATATGAAATCCCCTCAAGACGCGCGCTCCACCGAAAAAGCGAAATACTCAGCATGTACTTTTAACTCCTTAACTACGACATTCTATACATAAAACAACGGAAGAATTGCGCCGGTTCTTCTTCGCACTTCTTACCACAACTAGCCTGAGACAGGGAGCGTCGAGCATTTTCGAGTGAAGAACGTTCAAATTTAGGGTAAGGATGAGCGTTAAATGCACAGTTTATGTCTTGACAGCTCCTAAGCCTCGTACTCATACACTCGACTCACCTTATGTTTTACATTGATTCCAAGGGCACCTTTCAAGAACCAACGCCATCCCGCAAAAATCCGTAACTCCCGCCAATGTTAGTCCTGCACCAACAAAACCGCTCAAAAGGAAAAAGGATGGAGAAAGTATGAATCCAAATACGACACCTAAAAGTGTTAATGACCCGGCAATTACTCTAACCTGGCGTTCAATCGACATGACCTTCCTCGGACCTCTTGTTATGGACAGTCCCGCCTCTTTAGCCGCATTTGTGCCTCCTAAAATATTAAAAAACTGCCAAAATCCTGCGGATTCGATCTTTTGACTTGCCTGTGATGACCGCCCTCCGGACTGACATATAAAAAACACGTTAGCGCCTCTTTCTGCCAGTTTCTCTAAACTGCCCTCGTTTAATGTTCCAAGTGGAATATTTTTTGCCCCTGTTACGTGTACCTCTTCAAATTCAGCAGGAGTTCTAACATCGATAAGCACTAAGTGATCATTGCTCTCTAGTCTACTTTTCAATTCTTGAACGCTAATGTTTTCCATTTTGACTCATTTCAAAACTTTTTAAAATGCACATCAATAGTTCTACGTTGGGTGCTTTGAGGGTAGTCTATACTGGTTCAGCTTCCAAAACGACGAAGCAGTATATCCTTCGCGGAGCAAAATCCCTGCACAGAAATATCTCCATAAAAATTAATCTGGTTTAATCCAAAGACTAATCTCTTACAAGAACAAGGTTTGCACTTTGAGCGGCCGTCTAAATAATATTCGTATGTTAACAGAGTATGAGTGCCATAGCACGAGGAATTTAGCTAAGAGCACTGCGGCGGCGAGACTTTATTCTGCCAAAAGGTCATCGACCGAAATTCTCACTCCTTATTTAACATAAAGAACCCTCCCAATTTTTTCCTTTCCGTACATGATTCATATCATGTCACTAATGAGAGGCTCCTTATACAATTCCCATTTTAGACACAAGGATAAGCCCGCATGCCACCATATGAAATTCGCCTCTTTGGACTCACCAGATTAATACTCGTCTTACTGTTAATCGAACTCAATGTGGTCTCATACCCGAATATTCAAGCGCAATCAAACGATCCCCGAAATGGCCGATGTAAAAAGAGCGAATCTCTGGTTCTAAACATATATGATTTATCTGCGCAACATATTTTAGGAAGTTGCCCAGTATATTCAGCCCAATCTGAATTTAGTCCTTATCCAAAATTTGAAGCGCATCTTCCAGTCACTCACGCTCTTGACATAGAAGTTGATACACAATTCAAGGTTGGCAGTGTTGAATTTTACGTAAAAGATATCGGACAAGGTGTCGACAATATTCCACCGTTCCGCCTCTCAGATGCTATCCCTAATCTACCACTCAATCATAACTTTGAAGAGGTGCAAACTGCACAGATCGGATTATTTTCAAAGAATAACGCAAAAGGAAGGATGCTTAAACGAATGAAGGTTTACGGGGTTCGTTACGCTACGGAACAAAATGAAACAGAAAAACAAGTTGTCAGCCTGATATGTCTCGATCGCGTCCAAAATAATATATCAACTAATATAAATACGGTAGCCCTACTTGATAATCAATCACTACACGTTGTGGCGATAAATGCAGAGCAGGAAGCCGTTAGCTTAAACTACGATCCAACAAATGCTACGGTATCAAAATTTGATTTGAAGGCAATTAAACCCGTTCCATACGAACTCTCGTCGACCAGCATCCCTTTGTTCGCCATTGATAAAAAGGGGTATGTATCGGGCATGTATCGACCAGTTGGGGACTTAGATCCAGCATTAGTGCGACTGTTTAATCCAGTGGGAGAGGAGCTCATGTCGCGGGCGCATCAAATGACAGCGCGCGAGGATAACTGGCCAATGCTGACATTTTTCTTTTCTGGTGGTTTCGCAGCACGCTCGTATGGTCCATATGGTCGTGGAGAAACTCGCTATAATTACAATGGAAAGGTTATTGATGAAAGCCACTTCATGGGAAGTATTGACAGCTTTGAACAAATGTATATCGATGATCCAAACGATGGTTATTATATTAAAGGGATTGGCTGGTTTGTGTTTTGCGATACTGTTGACAGCATTGGTGCCGGGGGCGCGATCCCTTATATCAGAAGAGTTAAAGCAGATTCCGAAATCTCACTTATGACGAGTAGTGATGATATGTTCAGGGACTTAACACCAACCCTACCGCCACTACCCGGCAAACGCTTTCCCTGGGAGGACACAAGATTTCCAGTCAATAGCCAGTATGGCTTTGAGCCTGCCTGCTTTAGCCACACGGTAATAAACGCTGAAGTTGATTATGCCTCAAACGTCTATGTGCTCTATACATTAAGAACTAGTCCTTTCCTTGAAGAGAAGTGGCCGCCCACATCAATATATCAAATACAAAAATTATCCCCAAGCGGTGAACTTCTTTGGCAAAGGACCTTAAATGGTGAACATTGGTCGGAGTACTTTAATGTAGTATATGACCTGCCAGGGCTCATACCAGTCAGTCTTAATTGGATTGATGATCGCGATTCCCTCATTATGATCGGAAAGGTGCCTGGTGCTAAAAACCCCGATCTACAGACTGAAAGCCACTATTATGCGATATTTATGAATAAGGAGGGAGGTTTCCTGAATGTTCAAGAGCTTGGCTATTCCCTGCCCCTGGCAGATACCTTTGCGCCGAATCGTGCGAATATTGTAGCTAATGATCGCAATAATTCACTTGCCATCTTTAGCGATACAAATGACGGTTCTTCTGACGCAAAGGAACACTGGTTAACGACGATCTTTACCCAGACCAAGCCTGCGGATCCAGCGAGAACACGATACTATCGCATTACCCAAAATTTTTCAGGTGGTAGTCATGTCGAGGGTACGTTCTCAGGAGAGGACATAAATAGGGACGGTTATATAAATCTCGCGGATGGAGAGGTTCGTTCGTATGAGATAAGATTCAGCGGAAACTCGCTATTTCCGAATTTCTCGCACGGCTTATCAGATCTGAGATTTTTTCGATATATCTTAGGAACAACCGGATTCCGACCAAGCTACCCGCTTTATAGTGAAAATGGAGAATATTCATACGATGCCGACGACTATACCATTTATTCCGGGGAGTTTACCCAGAGCATAAATGCCGTAGATGATGCTATCGTCACAGAAATCTTCCCTTAGCCCGGATTATTCACGAAACGGGCCTCATGAGCGGTTAAGGTACCGAAGATTTTGTTGAAAATAAGATTTCCAGGCTGACATAGTGTTGAAGTCTGAAAATCTCATTTTCGCCGGAAGATTCAGTGCATGTTAAGCATAGTGCAACATTATTTCTTTACATTTCCTTCGGACGACCGTTGCTGGTCGTCCAAGTAGTTTTTCCAGAGGTTTGAATGTTCATCCGAGAAAAATCGTCCCAAAAAATGCAACCTTTGCTGACGCCTTCTCAAAGTACAGGCGCCAGAACTCCTCAATTTTACGTGAACGGTCATCAGTGGTGTGGGTTCCAGCCCCGGCGACGATGACAGAAACGGCAGGAAACGCCGATAAAAGCTTATTGCCTTCGGCAGTTTTGATTGCCGCCGCTGGTTGAAGTACCCCCTTACCATAAAAGGATAGCGTCGGACTGTTCTGAATCATATCCGAGAGAAGCATAAGACGTTTATTACTCGCACTATCAGCAGCTAAAAAACTACTCACGAATGCGAGAGTCTCAAGCAGTGCGGACGTGGGATGGGACTCGTTCTGATTTATCAACTCGGCACGAGCACGTTCCACACACCGTCCAAAAGCCTTCTCCTTAGCCCTAATCTTTAGAACCGACTCCCACACTGTCCCTTGCGGCTTTACCGCATCGACAACAATGCGTGCCTCGCTCTGCTTACCAGTACTTACCCCTACAACAAACCTCTCTCCAGCGGCAATCTTCTCCTGCAACGCATCAAAAGACTGCGTTAACTGATCCAGATTGACATTCTTATCGGTCTTATCAATCAAGAGAAATGTTACTCGAGTGTGGTCTTCACGCTTTAAACACTCGTCCGCAAGAGCGGAGCTCGTAAAAATCGTTAAAAGCAACAGACATCCGCAAGCGAATATACACTCTATTTTCATGAACCATCCCCTCACCTAGCAATATCTCGTAAACCTTCTGGGCCGCTTTAGACTGGGAAACTGCTCTTTTTTGGATCATAATTACCGTATCCTTCGACGCGATTTTCACCCCATACTAAAATCACAACCCAACGTACTGTAAAATAAAAGCACGGTTTGAAGGCGCATTTATGTTTGCCCAGCGGCTAATGTCCGACCCCTCTGTAACGCCACACTTGGCCGCATCGCCATTCGAGGTATCACCGGCTAGGTACCACTGCTCACCTCTCTTCACGAACAAAGGTCCACCAGAATCCCCGTTACAGCTGTTACTTCCTGTAGTACCATCATAGCGCGCCTCAATCAGCAATTCAGTAACAGCACTCACGGTCATATAACCAGCACGCAAGCCTTCCTGCTTCAGATTCTGGGTTAGACCATATCCTGCTATCAGAACTTGCTCTCCGGCCGTCACAGGCACATCATTGCCTGAGAGGATTGGAAAGGCCGGTGCATTAAGTGGTTGACTCAAAAGTACTACCGCAACATCATTATTCTCAAGCGCTGACTGGCTTGAGCTCCAGTTGGGGTGGCTATGAAAGGAAGACGCCCTTACTTTGCGCGATCCTACAAACACATCGACGTATGAAACACTACCTTCAAAACAATGCGACGCGGTAATAATCGCATTTTGAGTTACCACCGTTCCCGTACAGGAGCCTGCCTCTCCATTTCTTGATACAATTTCAAGTTGTACAACAGCGCTTTCGGCTGTGCCACAGACTTGTCCATTAATAATCTGGGCAGAAATTTGAGAACTAGGTGCTCCAATCAAGGTACAAGCATCGCCGGGCGTACCGTTTGTAGGTGGGGTAGGGCCTGGCGTCGGCTGTTTTGTCGTACCACCGAACACTCCCAATCGACATGCTTGAATAGTACTTATCAAATCATTCCAATAGGCGATTTCAGATTGAAGACTATCGATCAAAGTCTGATTCCCTCGACGCTTGGCACGGGTCAGCTTTTTCTTGAGTGACTGGACTGTTCGTTTGATAAGTCGCAGTTCACGACTAAAAGACGATTCCATATACTCTTTTTCATCCTCATCCCACACTCCTAGGGTTGTTGTTCCATCTTCTGAGGTGATACAGGCATACTCTTTGTCGTCATCAATCGGTTCCACGGTCTGCGCGAGACAAGAACCCGACAGCATTAAAATAACACTCATGCCAGCAACTATGAGTATATTCTGGTTCCGAAGCCCCATCTTCAACACTAGTTTCTTAAAAACATTCATGCTATCAACCCATTATAAGTTCAACCCTGGGGCATTTACCTGTGTAATTGCGTCCTAAAAATCTGAGTTTCGGATAAGAACTGTGGTAAGTGACTAAAGCAATTTTAGTCACTTACCACAGTTCTGATCCGACACTCAGATTATAACATCTTTCTCATAAGTGCTTCGTATAATATCAGCAAATACTTAACACAGAATAACCACGAGGCTATTAACCGTTACCAGCCTGCCCAAAACAGTAGCCGTACGAATTCATTAGTTTTTTTAAAGTCAGGAAAAAGTCTTTTTGGCGGATGAGAGATACTCAGTACCTCGGAAGCAGCAAAATAAGGCGTTTGATGAAGAGATTGAACAACCTGGTGAACGCGTACCGACGATCCTGGTCCGGTCTGACACTACTCTTGCCCCAGACGAACGATTATCCCAAACTCTGAAACCGATACTGGCAAAATGGATAACCTTTGCCCCTTTCTTAACACCAGCATCTCGTCAAGCTCCCGATTTGTCTTGAGTTCCTCAAGTGAAACAAATCGTGAAAACTTCTCTGGTTTCCCGACATACACTGCATACCATCTTGGATTATCGCTCGTAGACCTCGAATCAAAATACTCACTATCAGGGTTAAGAGCCGTTAGGTCGATCTGTGCCGGTGCTACCACCTCTGCTACTCCGACGATCCCGGACGGATTCGCATTCGAGTGATAAAAAAGCACCTTATCACCAACGGCCATGTGATTGACCATAAAATTTCTTGCCTGATAATTTCGCACCCCCTCCCAGAAAGTCCTCTGGGACGGCGACTGAATCAGATCGTCCATGGAAAAGACAGCAGGCTCTGTCTTCATCAACCAATGACGAGAAGGTAGATAGTCAGCAACTGTCTTCATAACGCGCCGCTAATTCTCAGATCCACCTTGACACTTCGGAGAATCAGCGACAGCTTGACCCTTAGCCATCCACTCCTCGTTTGTATAGGTAAAAAGGGAAATCGCATGGATCAATGCTGTCTCCGGCTTAATTGCGTCAAAAACCAAACGATGACGTTGCACCTGACGCAATCCTTCAAATTGTGTACTCACCACAATGATCTTAAAGTGGCTCTCAGAACCCTTTGGAACATTATGCTGTTCAGACTCGTTGATAATCGCAAGATAGTGTGGGGTAAACCCCTTTGTAAGCTTTTCTTCTAGTACTTGAGCTATCATAATTTGCATGTTATTTTATTTGTTATTCAGTATGCTCCGATTCGATATATCAACGATGCTATTGAAACGCAACATTTACCGGCAGGATCAACAGCCTGGCGGTAGTCGATGACCTCCCCCTCAACCACCATCCCCAATCTATCCATCAGATCCAGAAAGACGTAAAGCGGCGAAAAACCGCACACCCGCCGTTGGTCATCATCCTCGCTAATATGTTGGAATAATGTATGTTTATCGGCACGACCAACGATTCCCAGCAACTCCGTATCACGCGCCAATAGCGCAGCCCTTACCTGCTCATCAACGACAAAGGTATCGCCAAATTGTTCGCCAATATGAGCAAGGTCGACACCTACAACAACCCCTAGTTGCCCGGGTGATCTCTGGATCCCCTCACAAAGCGCATGCATGAATTCATCGTATTCAGGTATATTTTCCGGATACAGATCTTTTCCCAGAATTTCATGAAACGATCCCACCAAGATGGGAATGGCGCCTCGCTGAAAACCCCGAGCCTGAATAAACGGAACCTGCAGTTCAATGGAGTGCTCGGGATGATGACGCAGCTCCTCATCAAAGGCCCGGGCAGTACCAAACCTGTTAGCAACATACTCTATCGTATCCAGGTCATTGAACATAACTCCCAATGGAGTTGCAAAGTGTTGCTTTGTCATAACCAGGTACCTCCTTCCGTAATAGTGAGAGGTCCCCAGAACTATAATCTTATCGTACATTGCACCATGCAGAGCGCCATATACGGAACCATACGTGAGAATCCCACGATTATAATCAATGTGAGGCGAAACAATTCCCACAACCCGATCGTCATAAGGACGCGGCTCGATAGAATACGTCAAAAATCGTTCAAGTTGGGCTGGGTCATGACTATACACGGCACCCGCAAGTTGCGGCGGTCGAATAGGTGCTATCATTCGAAAACCTCTTCCAGTGTAAGAAATCCTAACCAAAAGAATCTGGAAAACACGAAAAAGGTACGACCATTCGGCAGCGGGCCACAACTAGTCATATCATTTCCCGATGCAGAATTTGGAAAAAATTCTGCCGAGGATATCATCCGAGTAGGTACGACCCACTATCTCCTCAAGCGCTATAAGCCCCAGCCGTACCTCTTCCGATATAATCTCAATAAAAGCCTGTGCCTGGAATAACTCTCGTGCTTGGTGAAGGTGCGCTAGCGCCTCCTCTAATGCCCGTTTATGTCTTGCATTCGTAAGAACAACTCCACTACCGGCGTCACTCGCGGTCCCACCCGTAGTAGCAGCAAGCCCATTAAGATATTCGGAGAGCGCATCCTTCAAGGGTTCGATTGATTGGTCATCAATGGTACTTATTCGAACAACTCGCCCCTTCCATCCGAGACCATTGATGATCCGATCAACATTAGCACACGGTAAATCAAGCTTATTTAGAACGAGCCAGATCGGCGTAGCTGAGTCCTCACCAAGCGCATCCGAAACACTAGACAAGACAGATCCAACGTCAGCCAATGCTTGGTTTGCTTCATCGGAACTATCAACCACAAGACATACTAAATCCGCCCATTTTACTCTATCTAGTGCCAGATCAATGCCAATCTGTTCTACTACGTCAGTCGTTGCGGCAATTCCCGCCGAATCACAGAGAATGACCGAATACCCACTAAGCATCATACGCTCCTCAATGACGTCTCTGGTAGTCCCAGCTATATCAGTGACAATTGCACGGTTCATTCCGAGTAAACGATTCATCAGGCTCGATTTTCCAGCATTCGGCTTACCACATAACAGAACCCGAACCCCCTCCCGCGCCACAATTCCGGCTTTATAAGTCGCGAGTAGCTGGTCAATTTTCCTACAAGCAACCTTCAAATCGCTGGAAAGCACCTCCCGTGCCGCTGGTTCAATCTCTTCTTCTGGAAAATCAATGTACGCTTCTATCTGTGCTAACGTTTCTCGGAGTGGTTCCCCAACCTCGGCTACCGCTTTTGACAATCGACCGGCTAATTGCTCATTGGCAAGCTTCAATGCACGCCTTGATTCGGCATGAATTAAATCTCCGATGCCCTCGGCCTGAGAAAGGTCGATCTTGCCATTCTCAAAAGCGCGCTGCGTAAATTCGCCGGGATCTGCTAGACGAGCACCACTCCGAACCAGCAGCTCAAGGAGATCCTCAATTATCAGTGGATTGCCATGACACTGAATTTCCGCCATGTCCTCACCCGTAAAAGACCGGGGGGTCGGTAGAAAGAATGCAACGGTCCTATCAAGTACTTCCCCCTCTTGGGTGCACACTGTACCTACGCATACCGAGAAAGGATGATCGCACGGATGGCGAAGCCCCTTGAACACCTTTCTAAGTATTGCACCAGACGCAGGCCCACTCAGCCGTAGTACGGCTACGCCAGAGGTTCCCAGAGGGGTTGATAATGCTACTATTGTAGCTTCTTTCATATCATTCTTTGGTTGATTTTCGTATTTCAAGAGCGATGCTCGCGCATTGTCCCCAAACGCCACTAACATCCCTCAGCAGGACGAAAAACGGCACTTTCAGCAGAAGCCTCCCAAACAGCAATAGTGTCTCTCAGCGCACTCCTACACGAAAACCGAATACGTACCTTCAAAGCAGGGTGAGAATATACCCAATCGAGAAGATGCCCCCACTTGCAAGCAGCGTAGCAAAAAGCGAACTTGCCTTCTTATGGCTACGCATATACTTTTGTTGCACGATGCTAATCACGTTGTTGACCAGCCAATACAACACCAAGCCTGATGGCATTGGAAACACTATAAACATTCCGGCAAATACAACTGGCATCATCATCATCATCTTTTTCTGCTGCGGATCTACCGCGCTGGGGGTCGTCCACTGTTGCCAAATCATCGACGCGCCCATCAAAAGAATCATCACCGGAATCCCCACTCCCATAAGGTTAAGATACTCTGGTGCAGATAGGTCATTGATCCATAGCGCGAATGGCTCATGCCTAAGCTCAATCGCCTTTAGCAGACTATTATATAACCCTAAAAACACCGGAATCTGTAGAAACAGAGGCAGACATCCACCCATGGGATTGACGCCCTTACGTTTATACAACGCCATCATCTCCTGCTGTAGCCTAGACTGGTCGTCCTTATACTGTTCCTGGATTCGCTTCATCTCGGGTTGAATTTCCTGCATCTTGGACATTGAGTCAAAGCTATGCTTGGCAAACGGATAGAGCGCAAGCTTTACTAAAAGAGTAAGACCGATAATCGCTAAACCGTAATTTCCGAGAACGGAATAAAGCACTTTCAGTAGCCAAGTAAGTGGCTCTGCCACGACTGAAAACATGCCAAGGTCTACTGAACGCCACAAATCATTACCCGCATCACGTAGCACTGCACGACTTTTCGGACCGGCGTACAGATCGGCCGAAAGGTGCGTCGGTTCTCCTGAAATACGCCAGAAGAATCCTGCTCCATCCTGCTCGTTAATTATACCGAATGATGCAGCACCTCCATCAACTCGGCTGAGCGCCTGAAGAAAGTAGGTATCTCCAAAGCCAATCCACTGCGCCTTCGGTAACTCACGTACTTCACTTTCTTTCAATTGCCCGACAATCACCTGAGCATACGACCGACTAGTTGCATCTGCACCGGAAGTGACGTAACCGAACTCAAAGGGATCCAGTCTTCGATGCAAATTCAAATTATTGGTATGGCTTGTCCACTCAAGCTTCACCGGCACGCCTGGAATTGGGTTTGAACCAAAGGTCCCCCGAACTGAGATAACATACCCTGATCTCCCAAACTGAAAACGCTTCTCTATTGAAGTTCCGGCTTGGGTAGTTCCAGCAAAAACAAGCGTTGGAGGCGTGTTTAAATCACTACTCGGTTCATACACGTCCCCCTTAAGAGAGGCACCCAAGACCTCCGTTAGAGTGTATGCCACACCATCATCGTTCTCACTTTCTTTTATCAGTCTACCTGGCAACGAACGTGACCGTTCATTCCCCTCAAGAAGGTCCAACGGCTCCGTACTATTTCGTGTAGCTCTAAAAGCGCTAAGCCAGATATGTTGGGCCCGCGCGCCAAGATGGTTCAAAGTAATCGTAATGTCACCGTTGGAGAATTTCGTTTTTGGAGCATCGCCAATCTGCTGAAGTGTTGGCAACGGTACTCCCGCGACAGCTCCGGGTAGCCCGGTCGTGCCTGTCCCGGTGACTTCTCCACCGGGTGCGCCTGCCTGGAATGTCTGTACTGGTTGTGTTGACCCACCAGCAGTATTCATTGCTCCCTGTGTCGAAACATTTTGGTTCGCAGCCTTCAATCGAGACTGGTCATACAGAGGCTGAATAAACAGCTGAGTGTACGTCAGTATGACCATTATACATAAGAGTACCGCAATTGCGCTCCGTTTATCATTCATGGGAAATTTATCTGTAAAAGAATAGGCAACCAATCCCCTTTTTGAAATTCGCCAAGACTAGCTTCAAGGGGGGAGATGCTAGTCATCTGGGTCCTCCAAGGAACAGGTCCAAGGAACGGCTCCAAGGAACACAGAGTACTAGCGAACGTTAAGAATAAAAGTGCTGCAGTTGTCTTTCAGTCAAGTCAACTCGAAGCTGCCCTGTCTGCGCGACCGTAGCGTACCAGTCCTACTAACCTAATGTTCGACGTAAGAACTGCGGTTACTATGTGAGAGGTGTCGGCAATTCGTCTTAGAGGGAACTGCAAATAATCACGGATAATCAATACCTCCTCCCCCCCCGGGCCGACACCGCGACAAACGACGAAATGCCATCACTGTGCCTTGTACAACGCCATACTGCTCAATGCAGGCCACACAGTACTCAGAACACGAGGGATGAAACCGACACGAACCAGCGACAAACGGCGCTACGCAGCCTTTATAAAAACAAAGGAGTCCCCGAATGATCTTCATAATTAGAGGACGAGCGTTCATTTCTTACCCCGTCCCTCGCTTCGATTTCGCGTACCGGTTCGCTTTCGAAGATGGTTCCACGTTCGTTGCACATCCTCCACAATTCGAGAAGTCGGCACACCCAGTGCTGACGGACGCGCGATTACGACGCCATCTATTGATGCGCCCTCCCCGCTGGAGTCCCTGACCCTGTCCGACATGGTTCGAAAGGCCTCTCGAACCTGCCGCTTGAAACGGTTTCGTACCACCGCGTGCTTATGGACCTTCTTGGTTATTACTATGCCCAACCGGTCTTGTGGCGTTTCACCAGGAAGCGCTATTACGAGACAATGCGTACCATAGACCTTATACCCACGATTCTGCACTCGGGTGAAATCCCAGCGCTTCAAAAGCCTCTCGGATTTTCTAAGACGATCCCCCACTACGGCTCACTCGATAACTCAAACTACGACTCTATAGCTATAACTATAGGGACGCCGTTCTCAAACGTTATTGAAAATGACGACCCACTATTCTATTGGAACCTACAATGTCAAAGAACAGAGCCTTCAGACATTATAAACCGGGATGGCGAAAATTACGCTCTCATGAGTGGGCATTCGTCAAAAATACCCGCTCAACACGACTAATTACGCGACCCTAGTTATCTGTAATGACCCTTCCGTGGTGTTTGTACCGTCAGGTTCTTTCGCCCTTTACGACGTCGTGCATTAATTACTTCTCGTCCGCCCTTGGTTGACATACGCTTACGAAATCCGTGCGTGGTGTGACGACTTTTGTTACCAGGTTGAAATGTACGTTTCATTAAAAAATCCTTTACTTGCGCTCAAATACTACGCCACTACTATCTTGCTAAAAGCTACATCGCTAAAAGCACCACCACTGCATGTCTCAACACCTATAGTAATCTTCAAAAATAATAAAGTATTAAAAATTACTATAACGACTCGCGGAGGCGAGTCAAAACAAACACATAGCCATCGCCGAGATGCGACTCAAAACCGCATTATTTTTGACGATGGCTATAATGCCTTTCCTGAGACCTTGGGATATCACGGCTCTGGCAGACACGTTTGTCTGGAATTTTCAATTAGTTACGATACTTCAGACCTCGGGCCCCGCAATACGTTTGATTGGGTTAAAAACCGTCCTGAAGCGTACAGATTATTCATCTTAAAATCAAGCACTCAGCTGTTTTTTTTAGGCGCCAGTGGATACGCCGCTACTCAAACTGCGGCCCACGAATAGCTACCCCCAGGACACGAGAGTCCCCCCCACCCGGAAGAACCCCGACCTTCCCGATAGTTATCTCCAACGACGGACCTTCTATGAGTATCCGACACGCCGACCACTCCCCCACACTTCCAAGGTGGCATGGCTGGCCATCTATGGTCATAGTCTGGCCCTCCCACGGTGTCATTACCGAAACCCATAAAGGGACGGGCATGCCAGGAAAGGCTACCGGCAAACGGGCTCGTCGTTTCTGAACCCAGAGCCACTGCTCTGTTCCCGAAAAATCACTCCATTCTGGTGAGCCGACGACTGGCAAGACCTGACCTAACGCCGATAAACTGGCGTCATGATCTCTCTGCCAAGCTGAATCAAACATAACTGCCCCAATCCAGGGGTTCTGAACGATCCTCTGAGGGTCCGTCCCGCCACTCCACTGCTCTACAACGGCAGAGCCCTCCACCCTGTGCGCCTGTGCCACTAATACACCATCAAATCCGTTCAAAAAAAGCTGCTCATGGGATGTATTTTCAAGTTTAACGACCCTCCCGGGCAAGTCGAGACGAAGATTCGGCTCGAACTGCAACGAACTATCTATTGCAAGCCGCACCACCCCTTTCGAACTCTCCACCGATCGCAGCCATTCCGCAGCTTGCATTCTACTTTCAGCATGAATGGTCCCAGCCGCACGGCTTAAAAAAAGCTGCGTATACGCTTGCAGCACCACCAAGCCCCCAATGGCGTAAACACAATTTCTCAAAGCCACACTTCGAACAAACGCACTCAGCGTGGAGAGCCCAAAAGCTGCGCCAATCCCCAGAAAGGGGACTATTACAACCATATTCCTGATAAAATGGGCCCGCTGATCCGACATATACCAAAGATATATCACCGGAAAAAGCACCGCGAGAAATTCCCCCTTCCACCCTAAATACACTAACCCCATCAATCCTAGCAGTACGGGACCAAACCCAAAATAATTGAAAGAGAGATCCTTAAGGTATAAAAGAAAATGTGCAAGGCCGGGTTCACTCATATGCCCCTCGTGCCCTGCTATACCGTAATGCCATACCTCATACGCGACCTGATTGAGAAAGAGCGGTAATGAAGAGACCACATAGGGACTTGAAAGCAAAAAACCAAGGCCCAAAAGCACACAAAATCTCAACCACTTCACAATGGTTCCCGGCCAGGTAGTACACCGGCATCGCACCATGCTGTAAAACGGAATAAACACTACCGGCGCACTATTATACTTCGCGCCAATGGCGAGCCCCGCCAATAAACTCGATACACAACTAGCACGATACGGAGCAGCGCTCCCTTTCCCCCACACAGCTACGGCACAACACGCAAGCACACACGCTGCCGTAACGATATCCACGCCAACCTCCGCCCCATACTGGTACAGCAGGGTAGAGCCCAGAGTAAGCAATGCACCATAGACACCCCACCAGACATTTCCTGTCAAACACAGGAGAATCGCATATACACAAAGTACAACGACCACACCACAAACGACACTTACCAATCGGGCAGCCTTTACAATCCCTGGATGAGAAGTACTAAAAGCATACCCTCCGACCCCGGCGGGGTCTCGCGTAATAATATCGTCAACCTTCTTAGCCCGCCCCACCCGCACTTCGTTAAGAAAAGATAACGCAATCGCCGGTATCCTGAGGTAAAAATGCAACGAAGGCTTATGAAAATAGTGTGGGTTGAGATCCCCACTCTTCACCATCTCCACAGTACGATTAAAGTGATGCGCCTCATCTTCCTCATAAAAATAAGGCAACCCGTACTCCACCCGCGGCCACCAAAGCCACACCGTAAAAACAGCCAAAAACAATACAATTACTCTTTCACGGTACACAAGTCCCCCAAATCGCCCCTACAAATCCCCCGCCCAACGTCAAACACCAAGTCAGTATTCACAATCAGGGAATTATGCGCAAGCAGGCATAACCTTGACCCCCACGAGCGCTACTGTCTGCTCGAAGAAAACATTTGTTTCACGGAGAGACTGCGAAACCAAACCCGCACCGGAGTGTAAGGGGCGGGGATTTTTCCAAGGTCGAGGAAAACGTTTGTTTGGCAAATGAGGCGTGGTACTCCACGCCTCAGTGAGACAAATCAAGCGTTTGACGAAGAGATTGGGGAAATACCCGCCCCTTACCCTTAACGGTTGCGGTCGAGGGGGAGGGTAGAGCTTAGCGCAACGTTCCCAATTCCGATCATCCCTATGTCGACCTCAGAAGCGTCCTTACCAAGAAGAACAGCCTTAAATCTCCTAACAACAAATACTATCTCCTGAAGTGACTGGTAGGCAGACAGCGAACCTGGCTGCGAAAAATACGTAAGTATGGAATTATCGGTAACAACCCCATCTGCCTGGAGCTGTGCCATGATCTGTTCAATCTCGTCCTTGACATTCTCTATTCTGGCACTTTCACGTACCTCAAGTTCTTCCTCCTTTCCCTTCCGCTTTCTTATCAGTAATGATTGATCTTCGAGCAGATCAACTAATTTGGTAAGACCGGCGATCAGCGCCTCCTTCTGCCCATCTTGCAACGAATCAATCTCGATAGCATCAAAACTTGCTTTAACGTTCTCAAGTTGCTGCCGCTGAGCTTCAGCCCGCGCCCAGGAGGCCGCCTTCTTAATAGCTTCATCAGTAATCGGAATCCCACTAACAGTGGTGGCGCCTTTCGAACCCGGCTGCGTCCAGTCATAGGAGGCAGCCATCATATGGCTCATTTTGTCTCGAGAAATCAGATTTGCGTTATATTGGCGGGCAAGCTCTGAGGGTAGTATAAGACGCTCCTTCAAAGTTTTTAAGGTAACCTCCTTAAGCTCTTCGATCTGATCGGATGTAAGCATACCCTTTGTCGCCAGCGTTAGTAGCCGCTGCACGTCCGCCATATCGGACCGACTGAAGCTACGTTCGGCAAAAAGCTGCTCCGCGGCCGCAATAATAATCTTCTGTCCCTCTTCAGTCGTCAGCATCTGAGAATCAAGATTTTTGATGTCCTTAATCGCATCCTCGATCTGCCCAGTATAGGCTCGCCCAAACCCCGTCCCCCGTGCCGAAATATCCATGTTGTGAAAGGAACGGCGTTCCATCTGTTTACTTTCCGAGATCAACCTCAGCACTTCCGTGTTCGACAATCGAACTGAGTTCATAGACACGATAACTTCTGTTTTTACCTCGGGGCCAGGCGATGGCGAATTCGTTGATTCTAAGGCTACATTTGGCTGATTCATATCGATACGTTCAATACCTGTTTAAAAAGATTCGCGGTGTTAAAAAAAGGTTATGAGTAGTTCGATACCGGAAGTAGCTACGAACCTAGAACCTCGGTAAATGACTGAAATTACTTCATCCACTTCGTTCAACCTGGCGGGCCCGCTCTAGGGTATAAGCAATCATCTTTTCAAGTTGCGAAAACGGATACGGCTTCTTTATAAATCCTTGTATACCGAGCCTGATAATTGTCTCATCTGTCGCATCACGACTATACCCGGTCGACAAAATTACCGGCAGATCTGCTTTGATTGCCCTTATAGCCGCAACAAGTTCAAGACCTGTCATCTTGGGCATTGACTGATCGGTGAGCAGAATATCAAACCCCTCCGGGTTGTTCCTAAAGGCCTCGAGCGCCGACTCCGGGTCCAAAAATGGGCTAACCGTATACCCTACGCTTTCAAGGAGTTCCTTCTGGCCTGTTACGACCAATTCTTCATCGTCTACCAGCAGCACCCGCCCGCTTCCCAAGGTAGCTTCAGCAGCTGGCAAGGTTTCCTCGGTAACCACATTGATGCACCGTGGAAGTAACACCTCAAACGCCGTGCCCTTATCAAGCTCACTGCTCACGCTGATATGCCCTTCCAAGCTCGCAACAATACCATGAACCACCGAAAGTCCCATTCCAGTTCCCTGACCGTTAGCCCGTGCCGTAAAAAAAGGCTCGAAAATACGAGGCAAAACAGTAGCTGAAATTCCACATCCAGTATCAGAAACAACAATTCGTACGTACGATCCGGGCCGCAGACCGGCCTCACCAGGCCCCGTTCCAGTCACGGTCTTTCCTGAAAGATCTATTGAAATGATGCCTCGATTGTCTCCAATCGCCTGATACGCATTAGTACAGAGGTTCATAAGCACCTGATGGAGTCTTGAGGCATCCCCTAAAATGAAAAAGGATTTATCGAGTTCAACCGTATGCTTGATCTCAATTATTGCTGGCAATGATGCACGCACCAAAACTAACACCTCATCAATCACTTCGATCACATCAACAGAAACACGCCGCTCCTCACCACGGCGACTGAATTCCAATATCTGCGCCGTAAGGTCCCGTGCACGAACGCTTGCCTTCTGAATACCCTTTAGACACTTCAACATCCGAACGCTAGTATCCGAATCCCTTAACCCAACTTCTGCAAAACCCATTATAGCAGTCAAAATGTTATTAAAATCATGTGCTACGCCACCTGCCAGCACCCCAAGAGCTTCCAACTTTTGACTTTGCGCTATGCGTTGCTCAACTATTTTTTCGCGCTCGGCCTGCTCAACCTGATCAGTGATATTGATAAAAAAACCTCTTAATCCTGAAAAGTGTTCGTCATGGATAGCCTGCGATACTTCTCTGATCAAAACTATTGAATTGTCGAACTTATGGAGACGATATACGATGTCACCGCTTCTTTCGTTGTGTAATATATCATTGTGGTAGGCAACAACGGCAGCAAGATCATCGCGATGTATGCGAGACCTCCAAAATCCCTTTTCCTTCCAGGCGCTTGGGGGAAAGCCGAAAACCGCTTGCACCTGAGGTCCGATGTAATCGACTGTTGCCATGTCAGCATCAGCACCCCACGGAACCTCCCAAGGTATTACAGAAGTAGTTTCCAGTAGAGACTGATAGCGATCACGACCGGTTCGAAGTTCAGCTTCAAGTAACTTTAAATCAGAAACATCAACACACGTTCCAACATACCCCTCCAAGGCCCCATCGGGCCCGAAGCGCGGGACACCATTATCCAGAACCCACCGGTACTGACCGTCCTTCCGAAGAATCCGATATTCTAAACGGAAGGACTTAAGCTCCTCAAATGCGAACTTCTCAGTCGAAAGTAAGTTCTCACGGTCTTCGGGATGAACCGATTCAATCCAGCCCCGGTTTAACTCCTGAGCGAGTGAACGGCCAGTAAACGCGAGCCACATCTGGTTGAAAAAAACATACGAGAATGCTTCGTCGGTCTCCCAGATCATAACAGGCGCTGTATCAGCGAGCATTCTGAAACGTTTTTCACTAATCAGAGACTGCTCTTCAGCCTGCTTGGACGCCGTTATATCAGTGAACGTTACCACCACCCCTTCTATTCTGTTCGTCTGCGTACGATAGGGTAAGGTTCTCTGAACAAACCACGAGCCACTTTCAAGTTTCAATTCACGGGTACGTGGCACCAGTGTAGAAAGCACCGCCTCGGCGTCTTCGCTAAAATCGGCATCAGCAAAGTTCTTAGTAATATCCTTGATAGAACGACCAATATCCGCTGGTATCAGATTCATAAACTGCCGCGCAGCTTCGGTAAATCTCTTAATATGTAGTGATGAGTCAAGAAATATTGTTGCAATATCGGTACTTGCCAGGAGGTTACCAATATCATTCGATATGACCTCCTGAACTTCTATGCTCTTTAAAAGGTCAGCATTTAAGGTCGTCAGTTCCTGGTTTAGTGCCTGCAACTCTTCCTTCGATGTTTCAAGCTCCTCATTGGTTGACTGCAACTCCTCATTCATAGAGGTAACTTCTTCATGAGCAGTGCGAAGCTCCTCGTTGGACGCCTCGAGGTCATCAATAGTAGCCTGCAAGTCGTCACGCATAGACCGAAGTTCACTCTCCAGTTGTTGAACAAGAGAGTTGTCGACTGGCGCCACGGAAACCAATGCCTCCGCCCCGCTTTCTACTTCCTCAAAGGTCACGAGTGAAAAATTCTTATGATCGTTGTCAATAACTACCGGAAGTGCCGTGACTCTGACAAAACGGTCGGCACCCCCTCTCGGAATCACTCCGTCAATTACAACCCGCTTTCGTTCGCGTATTGCAGTGTTGAGCGCCGATTTTAATTTGGAGCGCAGCCCCAACGGCACCATCTCATCTAGCTTCCGGGAAGGTTCGCCGCTGCCAAGTTGCAGGTACGAGCTTACTCTGCCGTAAAGATACAAGACCTCGCGTTCATCATTAACCAGTGCTGACCCAGGTATTACCTCCCGCAGCAATAACTGCTCAGCAATCTCCACTATCCGACTCCGTTTGCCGAACTTCGAAGTTCCAGGAACGACCTTTTCGTGGCTCCTATGTAGTACCGAGGATGGAAGAGCAACGTCTCTGAACTCTCTGCTCGAACCTAACCGTCTATAAATTCGCAGCTTGCTGGAGATCGGCATAAAAAGATTCGTAGACATCCCGATAGTCTCTGAGTTTCCGAGGATTAGTACGCCATCCTTTTTCAAACCAAAATGAAAGGCACCCAAAACCTGAGATTGGTACTCTGTTTTCAAATAAATCATCAGATTTCGGCAACTGACCAGATCAAGTCGAGAGAACGGAGGATCCACCAGTACATTATGCACTGCAAATACCACCATATCTCGCAGGTACTTTTGTACCTCATAACCCGAAGATGTTGTATTAAAGAATTGCTCTAAACGAGCCGGACTAACGTCAAGCGCAACTGCCTCGGGGTAGTGCGCGTTTCGCGCGATATCAATTGCCAGTCTATCAATATCGGTTGCGAAGATCTGCAGTCGGCACTTCTTCTTTTGTAATTCCAACTGTTCGGTTAAAAGCATGGCTAAGGAGTAGGCTTCCTCACCTGTTGAACACCCGGGGACCCAGACACGAATGAAATCGCTCGCATCTCTATCAGCTATTACTCTGGGGATCACATCGTGCGCCAGGGTCTTGAACAATTCAGGATCTCGGAAAAAAGTCGTCACATTGATCATAAAGTCGCCCACTAGCGCTCGAACTTCCTTCGGGTCGCTGCGAAGCGTAGCAATATACTCTGACGGGCTCATCCCGCCCTTAAGCGAAATGCGCCGGGAAATTCGGCGCTTCAGCATCTTTTTCTTATACCCGAAGAAGTCGTATCCGGTTTCAGCACGGACCGTGGCAATTAATTCATCAAGTACTAATAGATCCGGGGTCTCATCTCCATCTACTATAACTTCCGAGTCTAGTACTTGAAAATAATTTATAAGCACCCTAGACATCTCAGAAGGATCTAGAACATAATCAACAGCACCGGTGGCAATTGCACTCCTGGGAAGTGCGTCAAATTCGCAGGTCTCGGGGTCTTGAACGATTGTAATGCCCCCCGCGCCCTTCAACGCCCGCACACCGAGCGAGCCATCACTGCCGGTTCCTGAAAGCAAAATGCCAACGGAACGTTCTCTCTTCGCCACAGCGAGGGAAGTAAACAAGGCGTTAATTGCGGTGCTGCGTTCAATCAAACTCGCTGCATCCCGAAGGGCTATCTTTCCGTCGGCATAGGTGGCGATACTTCCAGGGGTTACAACACGCACCTGATTCGCGACCAGCTCCTTACCATCCTCGGCGAAGGTAACTGGCATGGAGGTGTGAAGAGCCAGAATCTCTGGTAATCTGCTCACATGGGTAGGATCGAGATGTTGAATAATGACGACGGCCACACCTAAATCAACAGGCAGAGAATCCAGAAATTTCTCAAGGGCAATGAGTCCCCCGGCTGAGGCACCGATGGCAATTACCGGCGGCCAACGAGGTACTTTCACCGGTTTACTTTGATTATTGTCTTCAATGGGAAGACTTAACTCAACACTCTCCTCAGGTGACACGGCACTTTCTCCATACTGATTAATTAATATACCAGCCTAAGCTTCGGATAAGAACAAAAGTAAGTCACTATAGCCATCGTCAAAAATAATGCGGTTTTGAGTCGCATCTCGGCGATGGCTATGTGTTTGTTTTGACTCGCCTCCGCGAGTCGTTATAGTAATCTTTAATACTTTA
>JBIIDM010000177.1:0-7164 GCA_044238365.1 Bdellovibrionota bacterium
GTTAAACTGAATCCTCCGTTATTACTCTCTTTATAGCGCCAGAATAATTACAGATTTTCAGTAAAAACGACACCTTATTTAAACAATTTTATCCTACCTAAAACTGTCCACAGTATTGCATTGTGCGATCTGCGTATTACTAGTGGAACTGAAACCCTTGCTGAGCTTTTTATCAACCTTGGCGATTTATTCAGTCTTGATGCAAGCTACTTGGAACTTTTAAATAAGTTAGTCGGTTCCCGTATGGGCGTATATGAACACTGCGGTTTTAAAGGCAAAATGATAATGCTGCGTGAGTTAGTTAGTAATAAAGAGATACTCTTTGTTGGTAACTCGGGTTATCCCGGAAAAAAGGGTGAGTTGTGGTATGTTCGCACTGCTCCACCACCAATCGAATCCATCCCATATTGGACTGGAATGGGTACGCCATATGTTTTGCGCTTTCCTGAAAAAAATGAGTGGCTGAAGTTTTTTGAGCGAAACTCAATCCGAAGTAGCGAAGTAGGATATGAGCGGCGCCTTGAGAGTTTTCTCAAGTTCGGCCCATCCTCACGCTATTGGAGCGAGTTCATCTTTGAAGGCTACAGTGCATATAATGACGGAGCGGTCTTCTTATGGGGACTACCGGATGTTGCAGAGTCACGACCACATTCAGATAGTTTTGATCCTGACTGGCATTTGTTAAAGATTAGCGCAAATTCCTAACAGTCATTTGTTCAGGGTGAAGGTGCAGTTCTTGATGGGTGTTTTGAGGCTGCGGGTCTTGGGAGATTTTTTAAGCTTTTTTTATATATTACGGCTATGGGTGATGATGAAGAATTGTTAGATATTGTTGATGGTAGCGATCTCGTTGTTGGAAGCTTGAGCAGGGGGCTTGTATATTCCCAGAATCTTAGGAATTTTAGAACCGTCAATCTCTTTGCTCTCAATGAAAATTCTCTTATAATAACCCCTCGAAGATCTCTTAGTAAGAAAATGTTTCCTGGTAGCCTCGATTTTTCTGTAGGTGGTCATGTTTGTAGTGGGGAGACGTATGATACCGCTATCATAAGAGAGCTTAAGGAGGAGTTGGGGTTAGAGTTACCAATTGGAAAAGTGACTTCTCTTGGAAAACTAAGCCCATTAGAGCATGGGGTATCCTCATTTATGATGGTATACATGTGTAGGTTGTTCTCTGGAGAGATAGGAAGGTTATCGGCTGAGCATATGGAGATCTCTTTGTTTCGTTTTGATGATCTCGTTACCAGAATAAAGGAGGAGTCATTTACTACCCCAGCAAAAGACGATTTTTTGCCTGTGCTCAAAAGTTTTGAGGTTTATCTGCGAAAGTGTCAGGTCTGATTCCTGACACTTTCGAAAAAGGAAGTTCTTGTTTCCTACAACAGTGCACGCCACATCATGGAGCCGAACGTAGAGGATGTTGAGCAGAAGTATCAAGAGCACCGGAAACAGAAGCAAGAGCAAGAAAAAGGGCACAGACACGGGTATCGGTATTCGATGTGAGGTTATCGGGCTTGGTGGAGAGATTTTTAGAAATAATAGGAAACTTTTTAGGAAATTTGGCGAATAGAATTCTGAAGAATATTTTTTAAAGGAAACTCTATGTCTTTTTCAGTATCATCATCAAAGCCCTTTTCCTCTATAGACTGGTCGAGTTTTGAGAACCGCCCCGAAATAAAGGACACCATGCCTTTTTGTACAGAGAAGAATTGGTACAAAGACTCCAAGTGCTGTGCGGATGGGTATTCGATTGAACATGCGCTAGAAACGATTCCAGAAAAGAAGATTAAAACCCCCGAAGCTCGTTTTCTGGAAAAGTACCCATGTGTCAATGGGCTTGAATTAGAATCGCTTGTTGAGCGCGTTTCTGGAGGAGAAACCTCCATGGAACAACCAAAACCCCTTCCTCCAGTATTAGATGATGGGAGTACCTGCGAAGCTCGTGCGGTGAAAGCATTTCTTAAATTTGTAAAATCGGTAGGCCATGACGACACTCAAGAGGTTCTTAATTTGAAAAAGACGCTCAAAGTCTCCTGTGAAAAACTCATTGATATGGCAGTAAGATATGCAAGGGCTTCAAGGTAGAAAACAACGCTATTTTCGTTTGCTACTACGCTTTTTTATTGGATAACGGGAGAGGCTAAATTTTGGTTTTTTACCTTTCCCGTCCCATGAAAGTCCATATCCTAGTGATATTAAATGTTCGGTAAGAGAGCTACCATCTTTTAAGGCTACCTCTGCCAGCCATCGACCGAACTTTTCAGTTTTTGTGCTGGAGAGAGTGATGAGTGCTCCTTCAGGAATGAGCTCTTCCAATTTTGCCTTTGCAATAAATCCAATATTTTTTTCAACGCCTCGGACTTCTGGGGCAGAGTAGCCCTTTAATCGAAAACGTTGCTTGGTCCAATTGTGAAATCCAAGATCAACGTCAGCATCAAAGGTATCACCATCAACGATTTTTCTTACATATGCTTGGTATTGATACATGGGGTTCTTTTCTTAATTTTATCAACTAACTCCAATGGAAAGGGCTCGTTGTATCGTATGGGCTATTTGTGGTGTTCCACAATTGGAAAATCGTTTAATAAAATCAGAAAGCTCTAATGGGGAATTTTTCATTTGAGAATGGTGATGCTTAAAAGCAGCCATAAACATTGATGGACTAAGATCGTAAAGTGCTGACAAGAAGGAATCAGGATGAACGGCTTCTATCGCATATTGTTCTAAAATAATTGACGGAAAATCAATAAGATTAAAAGTGACGATAAGCGGAGCTTTTGAGAATATTGCCGCTGCTAATACGTGTCGATCCTTTTCATCTGGAAGTGATAGAGAGGGAATAATATCTTCATAGCCCGTGACTAAAGAACCAGCTGCATGAAGATTCATGAGCCGCCTTGATTCATGGATGTATTCTTTTGTAATTGAGGGGTAGTCATTTTTAACATGACCTATCCATTCAGCATGAATTTTTTCAGTCCACCTGGCTCGATACAAACCATGAGTAACAAGATACATGAAGAAGTGCCTTAAGTGGGCCGAGTAGAGCACGTTTGCATCGATAACTGCGACAGGGACCTGAAGCATTAGAAGATTCCCATTTTTTGATCAAGCACTACCATCTCATCGATAGCTGCTTGCCTTTTTGCTCTGTTCTCATTGTCGTATTCTATAAGTGCGCTCATCGGAATTTTTCTCCTATTTCCTATCATGCGATAAGGAAGAACCCCCTTTTTAATAAGCTCATCGAGAAGAAAAGTTCTTGATACTCCGAGAAAATCAGCAGCTTCCTGGGTCGTGCAATCTTGTTTTTCAGGCACTATGGTAACGGCGCGACCTTCGGCCACATTTTCAAGAAATACCACAAGTAACTTAAGAGCTGAGGAGGGAACAGAAACCTGCGTATTGTTCTCACCAATAACTGATATTGTCACCTTTGATCCAATCAAAGGGAAAAGTGCCTCGGTTGTTTTTTTCGCTTCGGTGCGCTCCTCAATGGTAGGAGCTTTAATATCGTAATGGCCCATAGATCCTCCATAAAATATCCCTAATGGTCATTATATGACATTTTCGACATATCTGCAATAATCGATTTTAGCCTGTCTGGTCAAAACCTATAGTTTACGATCAGGTAAAAAGCGATTTGAAGCTTGGCAATAAAATCAAAAAGTTGAATCAGTTAAGAATCAATAGGTTTTTTGACCGCTTTACTTGCCGAATTTGGGGCCTTCATGGCAACAAAGTGCGACTCATCGAGTGTCCCGATAAAATTCGCTCTTTTGGACTTTAATGTACCCAAGCTGCCACGTCACCCAACTTTTAATTACATTCTGAAGCTGCTATACACATTGGTTGTCAATGGAAAGAGCTTCCGATTGATGTGGATGCAGATGGAGAGCGGGGCACCTCGGAGATGTCTCTACGATAATTTGAAGTCGGTAGTCATTGACCGATTTACCACAGGAAGAGGAATCGTATAGAAGCGCATATTTGCGTTTCATTCGTGGCATACACGATTTTTCAAGGAACTCGAACGACAACTTGCTCAGAAACAGAGTGAGCTATCTCCACAGACAGCTCTTGACATCATGAAAACAATCTACCAGGTCGAGCTCTATATGCCAGATTCAAAGAAGTATCACCGCCAATTCACTCAACTCACTCACTCCAGAACAAACTATGTTATTGGCCCAGGATCTTTAATTTGGGTGTCCCAGCGTCGAACTCAGGAAAGACAATCCGGTGCCGGTCAAAGAGTTTGGCTAGAGCCTGGGCTATGCTGTCATTCATAAGATTTTAACTCCATGCCGGGCCTGATTTTATTCTGCAAATACGCTTTGCAGAATAAACACTAAAAGCACTTAAACTGTTGATAAATATATTATTATTGAAGAGTGTGTCACCTAAGAATATTCTGCATCTCCTCCCTTTTATTCTGCAAATTATTCCGCAAGTTCCCAAGTAGGGCTCTTTTTAGAGCCTTTGTTGATAATGGTTCCCCTGCGTCTAAGCATGGTAAGCAGATTTGAGATTTTTTTCGACTTTTGCGTTGAATTCAGGGCATCGCTTAGTTTGTTGGCAAGCAGCGTGTCAATTTCTTCTCGGGATGCCTGCCTGAATTTCATAAGGTAATCGGTAATCAACTTGCAGTAATAATCATCATCCTGTGCTCGGGTTCTAATGTAATCAGCTTTACCTGCGGTTACTTTCGCTACCGAAGCAGAGACATGCAGATTGGGTTTTCTCCCTTCAATCAACCCATCACGACGCAATCGCCTGATCATATCGTCACTAAGCGACAGTCGCTTCTGTACACGATCTAGTGCCAGTATCTCATCAAGCGGCAGATCTATTTTCTGAATTAACAAGCGGCTGTAAGCGGGATCAACCAAACTTCCATAGATCGTCATTTTTACCATATCAGGGACATTCAAGTCATAGTCAGGCATAGGTAAATAACGTCGTGCTTGACCCACGTGAATAGAGTGAATGCCGTAACCCATCGTGTCGATCATATTCAATTCTGCCATTGCTTGGGCCAGAAACGGATTGCGATACCGTCGAGGTGTTTTTTCACCAGTTACATAATCCTCTGGGTGTCCCTCAAAGAATGTCCCCTCGTTTTCAAAGATCAGACGATCAGGCGTTTCCGTTACGACAATCCTACCATGACGGGAGTAATCTTGATGGGCAATGCAGTTATGCAATGCCTCCAGGACGATACGCTGGTCGTACTTGGAGACTTCGACAGGCAGCAATGTACCTTCTGGCAGCAGGCGCAACTGTATATTTCGAATCTTTCGGTACAGTGCCGAAGTATTCAGCAGAAAAGGCGGACCGAAATGTTCGTAGGCTTTTTCCGGACCTTCTAACTTCCAGGTTATTTGCGCTGGATGCGGAGAAAGTAAATAAGTCGATTCCGGCTTACCTAGCAAAAGCAGGGCGGTTCGAGTAATCTTGCCATTATAGGTTATGCGAGCACGATCGAGAAAAGTAACCAAGGGCCAACTAAACACTTCGTCCAACGCAAATCTATTAAAGTACTTCTCGGCGAAAACCTCACGGGCTTTTTGCAGTGCCTCCTCATCAAGATCTCTGATGCTCGCGGTCGGTACAAATTGCGCGGACCAATCTGTTGCCAGGGTTTGCTGCCGAATTTCATCCTGTTTATCCAGCCCAAGACTAATCAAACTTTCCCCTGCACGAGCATAATAATGACCTTTCCACGCAATAGGCATACCCCGAGGCGCAGCAGGAATTTCAAACAGAATCACTCGACCTCCGGGCCTTTCGATTTCATGGATATTTCGAAACGTGATGCTAGGTTCCGTGTTTTCCGCCATCTGCATTTTGGTGCTCTGAAGGCGATCAGGTTCCCGTCGGTAATCACTACCCACAACAGAACGAGTTTTGTTGCTGACACCAAAAATCAGCCATGCTTTCTCCTGGTTGCGAAGGTTAGCTTCATTGGAAAGTGCCGAAAAGTATTCGCCAATTTTATCGGTTGAATAATCTTGGCCAGCCTGTTTGAACTCAACGACTTCGCTTTCCCAGTCCTGAATTAAGGTATCTAGCAGGGATGATAAAGGTTGTTTTTCTGTTATCACTTGGTTCATCAATCTTCCTTCTCATCCAAGCCGACGATCTTCGTCAATGCTGCGCCGAATTTGGGAAAATTAACCCTTACGCCGTAGTGTAGCTTAGTCGCCACCTGTTCAGTGGTCAGCGGGTAGAGCACCTTGCGCTCGTACGCCTTTAACTCGGCAATCATTTGTGTCGACTTCTCATTCTCTTTAAGTGCCCGGGCTATGCAGTCATTCATGGATCGATCCCCTCCAGCAGAGCTGCAATTTCCTCAGGTGGAGGCAGTTGGCCCTTTAGGTGTTTTGGCAATGTCTTGGTGATTTCATAAGTCGCCACCCCAATGGGCTTACGCCCATCGTGTAGGGCGTACTCGACTACCGTACGATTTTTCTCTTTGCCTTGATGTATCAGTTGCAAAAGTTTCAGGCTAAGCATCGCAGCGTTTATCATGTTGTTGGCTGTGAGCAATCCGCCTCACGAAGTATCTTGAACAGGACCTTCGCACGTTTGCTCGTGTTGCTGGGGCTATCTCATCCAGTTCTAAATGCCATTCGGCCTTTCGGTTAAAGAAGGAATTAAAATCCTGGTAGGTCAGTTCAGTCTTCAGGGTGATGCACCGCTCTCGAAACACTTCGACGGCAAAATCAGCGATGAACGTATATCGACGGCAGATAGCGAACCAAAGGATATTGGCCTGCTCTTGGTGGTTGCTCTCAACTAGGAATCTAAGTTCGCCTTTACTCAGAGCCATAATTAAAGAGACGACCTCGCTGTAGACCCGCTTGAGCGTATTTAGTATTCTGCACAGCAGTAAATTTTCTGCGATGACCTTGCTTCTAACCGATCTCCAGTCGTAAAGATCAATATACAGCGCTGCCAGCTTCACCGACTCTAGGAGAAAGAGACCGCCCATTGATGGCAAGCTGTATCTGTTTTTACTCATTCTTGCCTAGGATACCTTTTTGCATGGCTTGGTAGAATACGGGCCTTCACCCATTTGTCCACTTCATCCTTCTTGAGCCTCCAGCGGAGGCTTCTGCGATGATTAAGTAATTCCGTTTTAGTACTTCACTTGTACGC
>JBIIDM010000027.1:0-23694 GCA_044238365.1 Bdellovibrionota bacterium
AATCCGGTTAACATGTAAACCGTACGGCACAGGTCTATTTGAAGCAGACTAAAAAACCAAATTATTGGTGCTCGTCCGGTACAATTGCCTTAAAAATAAAAAATACCGTGTTCTTATTGAACCCTCCTGCACCTTAAAAATAAAAATTCATTAGTTTTCACACAGGAACTATATACCCACCCTGACTTCCGAAGCGGCTCGGTGCCTTGCTTCTTTCATACCGCGCTCCACACAGTTCGGCCACCTCATTGGCAATAACCTCAAGTCCTACCTGCAGCCCCATCTTAACCGCAAAATCAGTGACGCTGTTTTGCAAATCTTGAATCAAATCCTCCTTATTAAAACTCAATTGTAGCTCTCCTGCGGCACGGACTGTGCTTCCTGTCGAGCCTTAATCACTCTACTCTTTCTCTTCGCTTTCTTGTACGCTGTCTTCATGGCGGTTCCTCTTGTAAAAAGTAGTTAGTTTCATCACTTAGCTTTTTACAGCTTCATGACGGATACCGCCATACTTTTCAACTAAACTAGGGACATTCTCGGCTGTTTTGTTTGACAAGATTTTATTGCTCCTAGAATTTTTAACTTTCTTCGCCAAACGCAAGATCTCGCCCAGTGCGACGAGTGGTAAATACGGCGCGTTAACGGTGCCGGGATTACAGCGCCATGGTCTTCGGAAAGCCCCAAAAGCTCACAAAAGCACAGCAAGTTGTCACTGTTCCAGATCAGACCGTCTGAGGACTGTGTGTGAATAACCCTTTTACGGATTTATCGCTATGTCTACGACTCCGCTTGTAGTTGGCATCCTGAACATATCACCTGACTCGTTCTCCGAGCTCCGTGAAACCGAATGTCGAGACAGCGTCGAAACGACCTCAGCTGTAACCGCGATTATTCAAAATTGCCAGCAACTCCTTAGCCAACGGCCTGATGTTATTGAGATAGGCGGCGAATCCACCCGCCCCGGTGCAACTCCGTGTACGCAGAAACAAGAACTGGAGCGCATTGCACCCATTTTTCCACTGATCTCTCGCTTGGCCCGAGCATCAAATATTGCCTTAGCCATAGATACACGGTTTGGAGAGACGGCCGAATATGCCCTTCAGCATGGTGCGACCATAATAAACGACGTAAGTGGTTGTTCAGACCCGGAAATGGTACGCCTGCTAAAGAGCAACCTTTCAAATGACGTATATTACGTTGCCATGCATAGCCTGACAGTTCCAGCCGATCGGAATATCATTATCACGGGAAATCCGATTTCTGAGATACTAGGTTGGATTCAAATGATATCAGGCCGGATCAGGTCCTACGGCTTCCCTTCAAACCGGCTGATGATTGACCCTGGAATCGGATTTGGTAAAAATGCTGAGCAATCACTGGCGATTATCGGATCTCTGGCGAGAATAAGAGCCGAAGGGGGTTACCCAATCTATATCGGCCACTCCCGTAAATCTTGCCTTGCCTTCACGCCGGACCAGCATCCCGCAGACAGAGATCTGGAAACGCACGTTCTTACTGGCTTCATTTCTCAATGCAACGTATCCTATATTAGGGTGCACGACGTATCGGGAACACGCCGAGCCATAGAGGTTTGTCGAAAATTGAAAAACAGCACGATGCCCTTTACACCGGTTAAAGGCGAAATGCTTGAGAGTGTAATAGCCCCACGCACCGGTGATTTTAGTTCTACAACACCGGTAAACAATTTGGTTAAAATAGATGGTACTAAAGGAGCTTAAAAGATTATGTTGGAGCAACTACCATGGCCAAATTCAGAGAGCGTCGGTGAAATTCTTCTTGGACTGGATAGAATTACCCACTTCATGCGCCTCTTAGGAGATCCTCAGCTTCATCTCCCGAGGGTCATACATGTAGCAGGAACAAATGGTAAAGGCTCCACTACCGCCTTTATCGAATCTCTTCTTAACGCAGTCGATGAACGTGTCCATGTATACACATCACCCCACCTCCTGGGGTGGAACGAACGCTTCAAACTTTGCGGCACACCAATCAGCGATGATGATCTGTTAGATTGTTGTGATCGTTGTCGGGAGGTTGAGGAAGCTAGTGGCCTAAAACTATCACACTTCGAGGCACTCACCGCTATTGCATTTCTCGCCATGGCGGAACATCCGGCCGATTTTGTCGTACTGGAAACCGGCTTAGGTGGTCGCCTAGATGCGACAAACCTTATTCCCAGTCCATCATGTACGGTCTTAACCCCGATTGACCTGGACCACATGGAATATTTAGGCAATACGATCGAAGAAATTGCGAAAGAAAAATGCGGTATCATCAAATACAAATCTCCATGTGTGGTCGGACGACAAAAGGAATCGGTTCATTCGGTGATCCAAACCCACGCCGAACATCGGCATGCGCCATTGTATCGGCACAACCATGAGTGGATTTTTAAAGACGGTTTTATCCGCTCCACGCCCCACACCCATAAGGAATACTCAGCACTGATACCAGAACCAGCGCTTCCAGGGGAGCACCAACACGAGAACCTTGCCTTAGCGGTTGCGGCCCTAACCTTCGGATGCAGCATAAGTTTAAGGCCGGATGATATTGAGCAGGCCTCGGCTATGACTACTTGGCCGGGAAGAATCGAAAAGGTTTCTGGCGGGCGTCTTGGAAAAGACCTTGCGGATTACAAACAGCTTTGGCTTGATGTTGCTCACAACCCGCACGGCGCAGCGGCCCTGGGGCATTGGATGGAGCGTCAGAACCAGGGCAAATTTATGGTTGTTGTTCATCTCACTCGCAACCGAAAGTATGCCGATTTTATACCAGCCCTGCTGAATACCAAGATAGTTTCTGGAGTGATAATTCTCGGGTCCCCGGAACCCGAGGATCTCCATGACACCCGCCTATTGTTGAATGATTGGCACTGCCCATGTATTATCGTCAACGAATTTGCAGAGGTGATAAATGCACTTCAAACACGCTCTGAGTTCTTTGGAAATAACATTGTTTTTTGCGGATCGCACAATTTGATTGGAATGTGTAAGAAACACCAAAGTAACAGCAATATTTGAAAAGAAGTTGTAGTTTCCATGATGAAGGATTTTCGGTTATTTCTCCTCGATAATTACGACTCCTTCACATTCAATCTGGCCCATCAGATAATTAGAGTTGCGAGTCACATTGCGTCTCAGCAAAAGGCGACCGCAACGCCGGAACTACTAGTGAAGCGAAATGATCAAGTATCGATTGAAGAAATTCAACGCTTTGGTCCGACGTGCCTATTTATCTCGCCTGGTCCAGGAAGACCAGAGGAAAGCGGCATAACACTTGAGCTACTGAAAGGCCCCGAGTTCGCCCCTATCCCTGTCTTCGGTGTATGCTTGGGGCACCAAGCGCTCATTGCCGCTGAAGGTGGGGAAGTAGGACCCGCAGCCGAACCACTTCATGGAAGTTCCTCAACGATCAGTCTTACAAATCGTTCTCACCCGCTACTCCTGGATCTCCCAGCTCAGCTAAAGGTCGGACGCTACCACTCCCTTATTGCTCGTGCTCTGCTCCCCGATTGCTTTGTCCCGCTCGCGTACTCTGAACGAGGCGAAGTAATGGCAGTCGCACATACATCGCAGCCGCGGTGGGGGGTGCAGTTCCATCCAGAGTCATTCCTTACCGAATATGGGGATACAATAATTCGCAATGCACTTACTTTGGCAAGAGATTACTCATGTCGCTAAACCTAAAGGCAAATCTCATTGCTTCAGAGTTATTTGGCATAGAATACGAGGAGGTCGCCATTGAGCTGCTCAGTAATGACGCTTTTGCAACGCTTCTTCAGGAAGATGAACGAACCTGGATCGGCTCCAATCTTATCGGAGTGTTGCAGGCCGAGAGGATTGCAAGGAAGAACGATCTTGACGAGCTCTCTACCTCGCTCTACGTTAATGGCAACTGTATACCGTGCGACCTCTACGACATCATAGACTCCCAGCTTCGGAGCGAGGCCGTTCACTCAGTCCCACTACTAATGGGATACCTTTCTTATGAACTGCTACACACGCTTGAACGGGTTTCCCATACGAAACGTGTATTTCCAACCTCTATACCCACCGCTTACTTCGCCTTATATCGAACAGTTTATGAAATAACAAAGGATCATCGCGTATACCGACACATTGTGGAGTGGACACTCGATGGACGATTGCTCAAATCCCTGCCTAATGAGAGACGCGCTACAATAAATGCGGCATCGTCGAGCGACTACGGTTCTGAGTCTATAATAGAAAGACTGGATGCTGGCGGGCCTTTGGATGATATTTTTGCCAGCAACTTTACACGCCCGGCCTTTATCGAAGCAGTAAAAGACATAAAGCGCGAAATCCGAAAAGGTGAGTACTATCAGATAAACCTGAGTCAACAACTCAAATTTCCCCTCACCACAACCCGAGAAACAATCATTCGTAGAGCCGCCCAATTTCGTAGCGCCTCAAGAAAAGCGATTATTCAAGCGTGTTTTTTTAATTCTCTCTGCACTCCCGCCTCGATGGACTACTACGACGCCTTAATCGTCAGCATCAGCCCCGAGCTTTTTTTTGAAATGCACCATGATCAGCTACTCTGTGCGCCGATAAAGGGGACTCGTAAAAGAAGTCCCGACCCGGCAGAAGACCGACGATTGTTAGAAGAACTTCTACACTCTACCAAGGACGATGCCGAGCTTTCAATGATTGTAGACTTGGTACGTAATGATCTCAGCCGAATCTGCGCCGTAGGCTCTGTCGAAGTATTGAATCACCGTGCAACCAGTACGCTTACACATGTGCATCATACGTTCAGCACTGTTACCGGCTCACGCCTTCCCGATGCTCGTTCCAAGGAAATCATTTCCGCACTGTACCCCTGTGGCTCTATCACCGGCGCTCCAAAGATTGCCGCGATGAGGGACATAGCGAGTTTGGAGGGTGTCGAGCGGGGACCCTACTGTGGCGCAATTGGATATTGGGGGGCTAATGGATCGGCTCATTTTAACGTCGCGATTAGAACGGCAACGATTTTCAATGCACCACTACAAGGGCATGATCTAGTGGTGGTTAATAGTGGCGGTGGAATAACACTCAATTCAGACGAAGAGAGTGAATATGTCGAGACATTGCATAAGCTGAAAAGCATCCTTTCCCTATTGTGCGAGCGATAGGAGCTGTCAAGAAATAAACTGTGCATTTAAAGCTCAAATTTGCCCTAAATTTGGACGTCCTGAGCGAGAAAATGCGCAGGTATACTGGAGTATTCCGAGCATTTTCGAGTGAAAAACGTTAAAAGATAGGGTAAAGATGGGCGTTAAATGCACAGTTTATTTCTTGACAGCTCAATAGTATTTAGTGGCTAAGGCAATTTCAATAATGTACCTTTTTTCTTATCCGAAACTCATTGTAGGAAACTGAGCTAACCCGATCTTCCAGGGTAAAATATCGATTTTACCGCGACGAATCGGACGTGGAACACGTGCCCAGCACTGTAATTTTGCCTTGGGCCAGTCTTGAGAAAAAGCCAGTAAACCCGACAGGTGTTTGTCTTCTACTTCGGTGCTAGATTTTATTTCTATGGCAGCAACCGGACTACCAGCCCCGCGCGAAAGTACTATATCAACCTCGGCATCGTAATTCGTTTGCCAGTATGAAAGCTTAAACTCAAGTCGGTGGTAATCCCTAGCTCTGAAAATCTCTTGAACTACCATAGCTTCAAAAAGTTCACCAAAGCGAGAACTGCTCTCCCGAATTTCAATTGAGAGTTCGCCTTTCAGAGCATTAGCAATACCATTATCAAACAAGTATAGCTTCGGTGTCGTTCGTAACTGCTTGGTAGTAGATGCGTTCCAGCCTGGTAAGCGAAAGGCTATCAGAGTATCTTCGAGTATTTGAAGATACTCCTTGATCGTTGGAGCAGAAACCCCACTCGCTTTAGCTATGTTCTGAGCCTGGATAATTTTTGTATGGTACTGTGCCGCCACCTCCAGAAAGCGAGTAAATGAATCCAGGCGTCGAACTAATGCCTCCTGAAATATTTCTTCTTTCAGATAGGTCTCAGCATACCCCTTTAAAGTTTCAATCGGTTGTGGATTATCCACCACAACACCTGGTAGATCTCCCAGTAAGAGACGTTGCTGCAAGGGTACCGTAAACTCAGAGTGAATTAAGGGGTGTAGGTGAGTTGATAGTGCTCGTCCTGCCAGAAGATTGGTACCTTGCCTTCGAAGTTTGCGGGCGCTAGAGCCCGAAAGAATAAACTGAATACGCCGATAGTGCTCATTCATCAAGCTGTGCACTTCATTTAACAACTCCGGAATTCGTTGTACTTCATCGATAACAACAGTGACCGTATCTGCATCGGTTGAGAAACGAAATGCCTCTACTTCTTCTCGAAATAGCGTTGGATTTCTTAAGTAGCGACTATATTCACTAAATTGTAAAAGGTCGATCTTGAGCACTGTTTCAGGAAGTCGTAAAGCAAGGGTCTCCTGAATAAGCCAAGTCTTTCCAACTCCGCGAGCACCAAACAAAAATGTTGAATTACCTTCAGCAATTATCTTACTGAGATCAAGTTGGCGCTTTATCATGGCTTAATAATATATTATATTTATAAAGTATACCTTATAATGCCATTGAGAAGGTGGTTGGGTCAAGTATCGGGTAGGAGGTGTGCAGTGTGATTTTGATATCTTCACCGTTGCCTTGGTCGGAGGCCTTTATAGAACCACACCTCAAAGCGCTTCGTTTGACTTTTTTCTGCGATTTCATTAGGTTGCCGACTAGTACAAACGAGAAGGTTATATATGATAAATTGGTCCCTTTTTGCTCGCGGCTCTTACCGCGTTCAACTTCGGAAAGAATTTCCTCTTGCGGAACTTAGGCTATTGAGGAAATACTTCGACGACCTTGGCGTTTCAACTGTCTATTCATCTCCAATTCTTCAGTCCGTCCCTGGATCAAACCATGGCTACGACTGTTCCGATTTCCAAAGAATTGATTCGGAACGTGGCACACTAGAAGAACTGAAAGAAGTGATTCTATACTTCAAGGAAAAGGGCATAGGTTGGTTGCAAGACATTGTGCCAAATCACATGGCTTTCAATCCATGCAACCCCTATCTACGGGATGTGCTAGAACACGGCCAATTGAGTCCCTATGCCAAGCTATTCGATATCAATTGGAATCATCGGAGACCGGATTCAAACGGGAAAGTCTTGGCACCAATTCTGGGCAAACCACTCTACAACCTCATCTGTGAGGGAGAAGTCAAGTTAGAATACATAGACGGAGAACTGGAAGTAGTATATTGGGCCCATCGATACCCGTTAAATCTTGCCTCTTGGCCTCTTGTCTTTGCCAATGGCAACCTTGAGGGGATTGATGCGCTAATTACAAAAACGGAATTAGACTCACATGATTGTGTCCCGTCTCCCGATACGCCGACGTTAAATGATCTCATTGACAGATGTCGCAAATGGCCTCCACACGGAAATCTCTCCGGCGCGGCTAGGATTGACGTGCAAGCAAACCACCTCAAAAAGGACATCTGGTCTGCATACAGCAACAATCCACTGATGAAGTCCCTCGTAGACGAGTCAATCAATTTTTTCAACTCGAAATCAAAAAAAGCGGTTACTGCTTTTCATAGTGTCCTTGCAATGCAGCATTATAGGCTTACCTTCTGGAGATACGGTAACGACATCCTGAACTATCGGCGATTTTTCTCCATTAACGAGCTGATTGCAGTGCGAATGCACGACCCGGAAGTCTTCGAGCTCACTCACAAGCTAATAATTAGCCTCGTGAACGAAGGACTCATCGACGGAGTTCGAATTGACCACATTGATGGATTAAAGGATCCGATCCTCTACTTACAGAACCTGCGCTCGGCAATCAATCCAAATCTCCCGACGTCCATTTTGGTTGAAAAAATACTGGTTCCCGACGAAGCCTTGAGATTCTCTTTCCCTACCGATGGAACATTTCAAGGAACGACTGGATACGAATGGATGAATGCGATCAACAAGCTCATGATCGAGAATATTGACAAGTTCGAGCAGATTTATCGGACCTTTACCCGCGAAAAACGAGACCTCGTAGAGATCTGGACTCAGTGTCAGTACGAATTAACTCATGGAGATTTCCGACCAGAAACTGATAACCTCACCGACATTCTGCTCTATATCTCGAATCGGAATCTTCAATGGAGTGAGCTAACGGAATCTGGTTTGAGTCGCACTGTTTGTGATTTTGCCACAGCGTTAAGAAGCTACCGAACGTACTATGGATTGCGTACCGATGTTGAGCAGGAAACCCCAACTTCAGCAGAGTCACGAGCCCGAATTCAACACGCGTTTGACCGGGCGGAAAGACGAACCCCACAACGTCACGTTGAGTTTGACTTCATGAAAATGGTAATTCTCGAGCCAAGTAATCTCATCGACAATTCTGAAGAAATCGGCGATTCTAAAGAAATCGACGATTCTAAAAAAGCCGCGCATGAGTTCGTACTTGCGTTACAGCAATACTGCGGACCTCTTTTTGCCAAAGGAATCGAGGATTGGCTGATTTACCTCTTCTCGCCATTGATCAGTCTTTGTGAAGTTGGCAGTGAACCGGTACCGCTGGTACCCTATACGCTTGATTTGTATCACGGGGATATGAAAGAACGTTCAAAAATCTGGCCTTATAGTCTCAACACACTTTGTACTCACGACACAAAGCGTGACCCCGATGTACGGGCTCGAATTAATGCACTTTCGGAAAACCCGGAACAGTGGCAGAAAAAACTCCACGAATGGGCCAAAATTAACGAGGATTTCGTCCACGACTACGACAGCAGAACGGGCCGAACTCGTGTTCCTTCTCTTTCGGGGGAGTACTTTATTTACCAAACCCTGCTCGGCAGCTGTCCCACGCGTGAGAACGAATGGGACTCATGGATAGAACGCCTGCAGGGTAATGAAGAAAAAGGGCTGCTAGGGTACTTTCCAAAGGCTATCCGGGAAGAACGCGAGCATACGAACTGGCTAACTCCTGACCTGGAATATGAGAAGTATTTCAATCAATTTGTGGGGAAAATTCTCAAAAATAAACCCTTCCTGGACTCGTTCATACCGTTTCAGAAACATCTGGCCCACTTTGGTATATTGAACACGTTATCCCAGGTTGCTCTGCAGACCACGTCGCCTGGCATTCCCGACATTTATCAGGGAACTGAGCTTCTTAGTTTAAGCTTGGTTGACCCTGATAATCGGCGAGCTGTGGACTACGAAGCCAGAAGTGAACTGCTTTCGAATATCAAGATGCATGTTGCACAAGGCACCCTGGGCAAAATGATTGATCGAATGAAGTTGGACGCAACATCGGGCGAATTGAAGCTTCTCGCCTACGAGCGGCTTCTCAATGCCCGAAAGGAGCACCAGTGCTTGGTTGATGGTGGCTATGTTCCGGTTCCCGTCGATGGACTTTACCAGGACCACATCATTGCCTATCTAAGAACCGCGTCCGAACAGGCTGTACTTGTAGTGATTCCACGCCTCATGACGCATATCGTTCATGAGGGTCAATTTCCGTGTGGACCAGATATCTGGGCTGGAACTACGCTAGTTCTGCCGGAGGAATATCAGAATATCCGCTGGAAAAACCTGCTTACGGGCGAACAGAACATAGATGCTGATTCTCACCTCCTTGTGGGAGCAGCGTTGCGAAACTTGCCAATTGCAGCACTTGCGATTCAGGCGGAATAAAACGAAAGGGAGGCAGTACATAATAAGTGCTCGCACATTTTATCATCGAACGGTTTACCCCCTTTAAGGTTTTCACATAAACGTTCATCCTTCACTGGGTGAACGTTTATTCATTTATATCCATACTGGTAAAGATAGCTCCGCCAACACCGAAATACCCTAAAAGCCATCACACTCCCAAGAACAAAAATTAAAAGAACACTGACCATCAGACTCGACCCGTCATAGTAGATTCCCTCGATCTCAGACAAGCTGCGTATAAGATATTTAAATTTCTCTAATACCCAGACGACCGCAAAAGCAAAGAGGCCGTGACGATCAATACCACAAAGCAACAGGCCCAGCGCACATAGGCCTAATTGTGTGCCAACGAAGGAACAAACCCCAGATAACAGCGGATTTAGAACGAAACCCCCCAGAGAAATCCCTTGGCCCCGTAAAAGCAGAACAAGACTAGTGCAAACACTACACCATAGAGAACACGAGAGATACGAACGCAAACCGTTCTTATCTGAGCTACCGATCAGAATCCCGAATAAGGCGGCGTAGGTTAGCTGTACACCTAGATCAAAGATACAAGAGGGCCACACCAGAGACAAAAGAAAGATCGATGCAAGTATTGAGTTACTAAGGTGAACCCGACGTTCCCACCACATTCCAAGGGCAACCAGTAACATCGCGACGGCCGCCCTGGTACTAGAATGTTCGAGTCCGGCCAGGATAAGCAAGATCATTACGCTGAACAATCCCAGACCTACGGACACTAGATTGACACTGCATACCGCTCGAATCCAGGACGACTTCCCTAAAACCCTTCTTGCAAGCAGCGATACTGAACCAAAAACCACCGTCAACTGAAAGCCGGAGAGTACTAATAGGTGCATAAGACCGGTACACCGAAAGGCGTCCTCAGTGACCTTGCCGATTTGATCCCGACTACCAATGGCAGTAGCAAGAAGCAGCCCTACACTCTCATTCCGCCCCAGTACTTCATATACTCTTTCCCGAACGGAACGGCGCAGGGCGCTAAAAACTTCTTCACCGGAATCAACAATCGCCAGAGCCTTGACTTTGCAAGTGCCGTAATATCCGCGAGCGCTTAAATGATGCCGGTACCAGTCAACGACTCCATCTAATCCTTTAATCTTAATCTTTGCCTTTACAACATTCCCTTCACGAAGTTGGGCACTATTACGCCACGGCAGATAGGTCCCCTTGCACAACACATTAAATTCGGTCCCTTCAGAATCCCCGCGCTGCGGCTCGCCCACTATTCGCAGACCAAATTGGATTTCACCGGGCTTAGGGTATCGGATAGTATCAACTACCCTGCCTTGTATCCGCTTCCATTGGGTACCCTTGTTCAGAGGTACGTAATGGAAACCGCTTACAGAACTAAGCAGTGTTGCCGCGAGGCAACCACCAATGAAAAAGTATGCTACCCGGCAAAATTCCCCGCGCGCACGACCAAATAAAAATAGGAGCAGAAACGCGACAATCTGTGTTAGTATCATCGGGCTATCCGCAACCAATGGGGCGCACTGCTGCCCCGCAATGAACGGCGGCGCAACAAAGAGTAGCGGAAAATCACCCCTTAGCAATACCACTATCCTTGACATTCTGATGTTCTTCAGAAACCCTGTCGTGTCTCTCGCTCTACCCAACGTCGCCGCCCACTATCTATGAATATCTGCCTATAAGTATCTCTACAAATATCTATCTATTCACCCAGCTTTGGAAAAAGTTTCCATCTATATCCAGAAAACGTATACGAGAACAGCCGCCATGAACCAGCCAACGAAGCACCGAATTCCCACTAACCCGCAGCAACGAGTAATCGTCATCGGCGGTGGTTTAGCTGGCATGACCGCGGCAGCCGATTTGGGAAATGCAGGATATGACGTCATCCTATGTGAACAGCGCGCGGTGCTTGGGGGAAAGGTTGACGAAAAAATAGTAACTGTTCCCTCCGAATCGGGTGCCGCCACGCACCGCTTTCGTTTTGACGCCGGACCCAGCCTATTCACGATGTCGTGGGTCTTTGAGGAGTTATTCAGATCTCTAGGCTCATCGCTGAAAGAGGAACTTGCTCTGGTGCCACTTGAGCCAATTTGTCGGTATTTCTTCGCGTCTGGACATCAGCTGAATACTTCAACAAGCATTGATCATATGGCGTCAGAGTTCGAAAAACTTGCCCACGGGGAGGGGGCGGCGCTACGCAGGTTTCTAAAATTCAGCGAAGAGTTATATAACGCCACGGAATCAATCTACCTGAGGAACCCTATTTCCTGGCGCTCACCGTTTAGGCTTCCGTTACGCTACCTTCCACTACTTCCAAGACTAGGCATGTCCACAACCCTCAGCGACAAGCTTACCAGCTATTTTTCGACTACCGAGGCACGTCAGCTATTTGGACGATATGCGACCTACTCTGGATCATCCCCCTATAAGGCACCGGCAACACTTTGTGTCATTCCGCACGTAGAATATGGGCTTGGGGCGTTTTATATTGAAGGGGGAATCCGCAAAATTGTTGATGCGCTTGCAGCACACCTTAAAAGACAGAACATTCAGGTGTTACTGAATTCGCCCGTCAAGAAGATTCTAACGGTTGGAGGCTCGGCTTTTTCGAAACCCAAGGCCGTTGGCGTCATGCTTGACGATGGGACTACAATTTGCGGGGATGCCGTTGTCGTCAACAGCGACGTTACCTGGAGTAGAAAAAACCTTTTGCCGCACAAGAGGATGCGGGAACCTGATCCGTCTACTTCTGCTGTGGTCTTTCTCTGGTGTATGAAAGGCACCACTCCCGAGCTACTACACCACAATATATTCTTTGCTGAAGATTATAAGAAGGAATTCGACCAACTAGCCACAGAATTTATCTTCCCGGAACAACCGACCGTTTATGTAAACATTACCTCCAAGTCTGATACTTCAGACGCGCCACTAGATTGTGAGAACTGGTTTGTGATGGTAAATGCACCCGCGTTGTTCTCCGGCAACGCAGCAACTTCGATAAAACCACTGAAAGATGCTGTTATCGGAATGCTAGAAAGGCACACTATCCTTGGCATACAAAACAGGATACTGCATGAAGAAGTTCTCACTCCGGCCTACTTTGAAAACACCTTCAATGCCTTCCGTGGAACCTTGTACGGTGCTTCATCAAACACTCAAGGGCAAGCATTCTTCAGAAAGGCGGCAAATGGAGGCCCGGTGAAGGGAGTCTTCTTCTGCGGAGGTTCATGCCACCCGGGAGGGGGAATGCCGCTCGTCATTCAATCAGGGAGATTCGCCGCTGATGCGGTAAAGGGGTTCCTGCGATGATTACCTTCATTTCGTTTGCGATCTTTGTCGCTGTGCTCGTGATGACAGGCATTACGATTCTCAATGCCTACTTTGTTGCCGATTGTTCAAAGGGGAACTTGCCACCACTTGACGCAACACCGCTCGTAAGTGTCTTAATCCCAGCCCGAAATGAAGAAAACAATCTTGGAACGTTGCTAAAGTCTCTAAGCGTGCAAACCTATCCGAATTGTGAAGTGTTCGTCCTTGATGACGAGTCAGAGGATTCGACATTCGCAATCGCCCAATCGTTTGCAGAAAAGTATGCAAACTTCACAATCATCAACGGCAAGAAGCTTGAAAAAGGCTGGCTCGGCAAACCGTTTGCTTGTTATCAATTGCGGAACTGTGCGAAGGGCGAGTATCTGCTCTTTCTTGATGCTGATGTAAAACTAGCGCCACACGCCGTTGAGCGCCTTATGCAACTTTTCAAAATCGCGCCAGAGGTCGGCTTGCTTTCCTGTTTTCCAAATCAAACCTGCCATTCTTGGGCGGAGCGCTTGATAGTGCCACTGATTGACCTAGTGCTCTACTCCTGTGCTCCCCTACCGCTCTTTGAACGATCTTTACACCCTGGGCTCGCAGCGGCGAACGGGCAGTGTCTGCTGTTTAAGGCTGATGCCTACGATGCTATTGGTGGGCACAGTGCGGTGAAAAGGGAGATATTGGAGGATATGGAGTTGGCTCGAGGGAGTAAGCGGGCGGGAAAGCGGGTGCGGGTTGTGGCGGGAAAAGGAGGGGTTGAGTGTCGGATGTATCGGACAATTGGTGAGATATTTCGGGGTTTTGGTAAGAACTGTTTTGTGGCTTTGGGAGGGCGAGGCTGGCGGGCGGTATTGGTGGGCAGCTATTTTAGTTTTGTATTTCTGGCGCCGATTTGTTTGATGGGGTGCTCGTATTGGGCGGTGGTGGCGGTGGTTCTGTTGGTGATTATTCGGATTGGTATTGGTATGCGGTTCGGGTATAGGGTGGTGGATGGCGTTTTGGGGCATGTTCCGTCGGTGATTTTTGGGCTTTGTATTGTGGTGTATTCGTGGGGATGGTTTAGGCTGGGGCGGCCGGAATGGAAAGGGCGGTTTGTGGGGTGAGCGGGGAAAAAAGTCGCTGTGTCTCAAGCAAGCAGAAAAAACAAAGAGCATCAGCAGAACTTGGGATATCGCGAAGCAGTTTATACTACGAACCTAAACTTCCTGGTAAAGATATCTTTTAAGAGCGAGGATCGAGAAGGTGATGATAAATCACCCTGGTTATGGTTACCGCCGACTGAGTATCTCTCTTGGGGTGAACCACAAGCGTGTTCAACGGGTGATGCAGAAGTACGTTTTAAAGCCTGCAAGACGAGCAAAAGCACCCAAGAAAGAGCGTGATATAGGTCGTCAAGAGGCAAAGCATCTTGACATTTTAAGCACGTGCTGTCCCTGTGTACCGAATGAGGTGTGGCGATCAGATTTTCCTACATCCGGTTTCACGGGAGATTCGTGTACCTTGTTACCGTACTGGATGGGTTTACCGGCGAAGTGTTAGAAAGTAATGTATCAACACGTCATGACGCCAACCTCGTACGACGGACCATTGAGCGAGCAGAGGTTAAAGAAGGGCGTGTTCCATCATGATTTCATAGTGATCAAGAGAGTGAGTTTGATTCTTATTACGTAAGCAATTGGCTAACGACCCATGGCGCGAGACTGTCGATGAGTCCCAAGGGATCGCCTTGACGTAATGGGGCACAGGAATCTTTTCTTGGGAGATTTAAAATAGAGTTTGGGGATTTTGAGAGATTTCAGCCTCTTGATGAGCTAATTGAAGAATTGTACTCACATTTGTACTATTTCTCGGCCATCCGGATAAAGACCCGCCTCAAAATGTCCTCACAGGAGTTTCGTCAGGTGTGGGAAAAACGAGCAGGTTTTGCTAGATTATCAACAGGTTATGAATCTCCCCCTCCACCCGGGGGCTCGTGCAACAGTGATCTGCTCGTTTAGTTTCTCGGTGATTCAGCTACTACTGCTGATTTTTTTGAATTTTATAGAAGTGTCTAAAAAATGGGGTCACTTCAAACACACTCTTTTCTAACTCATAAACAGATGGCTACATGACTTTTTGATTTGTTTTTAGTATAGCACAACCTTAGTGTACTTAATGAAGGTTTCAAAATGAGAAATCCCTTTCTTGCCGTAGTAGGCCTTATGATTACTCTACTAGCCCTACCCTCAAAAGGAATGGCTGGAGAACAAGAAATCGGTGGTCTACACCGAATCAACACCTCTACCATGCACGTACAGGGAACCCAATGGAGAGACTTCACCTCCACTGGACATTCTTTGCAGATCGATCTACAGAGCGACCAGCCTGCGATTCTCGAGTTCAACCTCACAGGTGGAGTTTCTAACCCGAACTTTAGTGTCTGGGGCGAAGCGGGAAGTATAAACGTAGACCCGATAATTGGGTTGAATATATCAACGGCATCCTTCACAGAAAAAGGTGGATCAAATCTAAACGTCAGTGGAATTCAAAGTGAAACCACCACGTTTACGGGGATTCGTGGACTCCAAACCGGAACACGATACTAGGTTTTTTTTCCGATCTTATACCATTTTCCGTATAAGATCAGATCTCTCATTTATACCGGCTTCACTTCAAAAAAAACTTCGCTTCTAAAGATCTGGGCTACTGACAATTTTGGCGCAAACACACTGCTTTCTAGTTCACAAACAGATAGCTACATGACTTTTTGACCTGGGTTCAGTATAACAGTACGACATACTCTCATTAGAGGATTCTACTGATGAATACAGGTTCTATTGGTCTTGTTCTATTGTTGATGCTCCCGTTCTCGGCAGTACACGCCAGCCCGGTGCCACAGCAAAAACAGGAGCAAGGGAGTTCATCCGCATTGATTGTAAGCCCTACAAACAATTCGCAAACAGAAAGCGTCGTCAATACTTCAGGGGCGACCCTGTTTAACGCGCAACAAAACGTCTTCAACAGTTCCGGCAATCGAGTTGACTTCGGAGACACTGGATGCGCTCTGCCTACACCACAATTAAACGTGGCAGCGAATTATGGAAGTAGCTCCACAGATTTATCATCGATCAGTGGCTTCAACTTCGCTGTCGGGGGATCAATTCCGCTAAACGGAGCCTTCGGAAAACTATGTCGCGAGGCCTCGGAGATCCGAGTCGCTCTCCTTAAAACTAAGGACGTTTCAGAAAAAGGAGCATGGGAGGCCAAAAGCCTTATTACCTGCTACGAGATTCGCAATTTGGCCATAAAATCGCAGGTGACCACTATCGTCCTTCCGAGCTTTTGCCCGGCTAATCTCGCAGTGCTGCCCCCCGTAGTTACCATACCACAGGTGCCAATTCAGACTATTCCGAATTATCCGATTCAGCACCAGCCAGCACCAAGGACCTTGCCTCCACAAGAAAAGTGTGGAAATAGAAGGGTTACTATCAAGCCCGACGGAACATTGGTCTGCGGCGGATTCTAGGTTTTTTCCGGCTCTTGGTATCCCTACCAAGAGCCACTCATTCGCCAGTAGTCCCTATCCATCTAAGGTAAGAGGTTTTTATGAGGGTACGTACTGGATTACTATCTTTTGTTCTTGCCTTTGTTCTTGGTCTTGGTCTTGCACCAGCGCTAAGCCAAACCACAAACCCAGAGCAGCTGGCTACCTTTCAGGCGAATCACCCCTGTGAATCGCATGAAGAGCCATGGATCGAGGTAATCCGTCCAAGCCACATTATAAAGTTCTGGTGTGGCTATCGCGTCCACCAAATCTTTCCCGTCGGTTTGGGAAAACAAGGATGGGAGACGGAACAAGGAGAGTACAAGATTCAATGGGTTGTCAAGGATCCAATCTTTGTTAATCCATTTACTGGTAAAATAGATGCGAGCCTCAATAACGCAATTGCTCCCTATTTCATCGGTGTGTACTACAACCCAAAAAAGAACTTCTGGGTTGGATTTCATGGAACCCCTGACCGTAATTCAGTCGGAAAACGTTCATCCCATGGATGCATGAGGATGTACCGGGAAGATGTTACTATCCTTAGTAACTGGGTGACCGCTGACATGCTGGTCTGGATCCACGATACCGAGTACGTACCGCCGCCTATACAAGGTTATTAAAGCGTCCCGGCAGTTCTTACACGCCGGGCCGCTCAATTCGATTATAGTCAAAATTTTCTTACAAAAAATGAGATTCAACTCGAATTTTTAGCATAACTCGGCTAAAGCTTGCCGAGCCAATAGTTAATAGCAATAGCTACAAATAGCAACTCCCTTTACTTATTCAACATTTTAACAAATCAAAGTTAGTCAACTAAAATAGAAATGGTAACAAGCCAACACACCAGCCGCAATTCTCTTACCGAAAAATCTCAAAAAATATTAGATACGAGACTGCCCTCGGCACCCTCCACAACACAGCTTGTCGAGAACACTCCCGAACTCGACCCTACTGGTGCAAACATTTTTCAACAAATTGAGCAGCTCAATGAACGGAATACTGCCTCGAAGCAGAAAGTTGAGGCGCTGGAACAACAGCTGAAGGTCACCAATGATAAAATTGCAGTTAGTGCGACGTATGGTTTCCGCGATGCATCCGGTAATTTTCACCGAATCAAACCTAATGCGCTCAATGCAGTAGTAGATTACATCACAGCTCGTGATGATGGCCGGTACCAGGCATATGTAGTGTCACTAGACCCGAGTGGGGCAGTGAAAAAGGGAATCGAGAGTAAGGTCTCAGCAAATAACCGCGCTGTTGCACAATTGCTTGGCGTTGAAACTAAAAATCTTGATGACAACGACATCAAGCGCAAGCTTGGTAAAATAGCGACTTCGAAAAGCTTCTCTGCTATCCAACCGTCGGGTGGGTCATTACGCGCCGTGTATCTACGAGCCGACGGCACTTCTGGTGATTTCTTCATACCCCTAACTATTATGAACTCGCCGTCATTCAGTGGTAAAATCGCTGGAGGAACTGCCGGAAATGGCGTTGGGCTTCAGGCAGAGGCCGGAGTGTCATTATCCCTCGAACAAGACCGAACATCCTCCAAAACCCTTCAGTTAGGAGCACAGGGAAGTGTTTCTAACGGAAACACGGGTGTTTTCACTTCCGCAGGTATCCAAAAGTTCAAGGTCAACCCCGAAATGCTCACTGCGCAGACTACCAACCTAAGGGCCGGAGGCGGGCTGACCACTACCGGTCCCGCAGCGTCGGTTTCCTACTCCAACACCCAGACGGACCTAGTAACTAGGAAGACTGAGAACACTTTCAGTGGCAGACTTGGATTTAATCCATACGCTGGACCGTTTATGAAAGTCGATACAGACCTTGGAACAGTCGATATGAGCGCGGGAATAAACGTCCTGCCTTTCCTTGGGACACCCTTTCCAGGAGCAGTAAGCCTATTCTTCACTGATGAAGGTGAGAAATCCTATTGGATGAAGACCAAAGACAACACAAGGGTCGTATCCATGCAGGGCACCAACAACGAATCACGGGGTTCTATCGGAATCGCTGGCATACTACCAATAGTTATCCCTGTAGCCATTCCAGGGCCCGGAATCATGCCGACCCGTCAAATTGAACTCCCGGAATCGACAACCCAGGCACTTCGGGTTGGCGACATATCCGACTCCATTATTGCGATGAATCAACGAGCAACGGATGGGAAGTTCTATCAACCGTATAGCCTGGCGGCCGCCGCCTACCGTGAAACGTTTAGCACTGAAATAAAACTCCCTCAGGCATCCATGGCAGTGAACGTGCTACCTCAGAGTGAACTCACCTCTGGACGTTACAACACTATCGTAGCAAATGCCGAAAAGGAACTCCGGATAAAAATTGTAGACAAGGGTCAGGTAGTGGCATCCAGGGAGGAGATTCAGGGAGCAGTACGTAACTATTTAAGGAAGAACAATCCAGGCCTGACAAATACGGAATATTTAGATCAGCTACGAAAAAAGAACCCAGTCCTCGAAAAACAAACCAACAAAGAGATTGGGGATGCCATCATAAAATATGCCATGGTAGCCGTAGAGAAAGAAAGGGTTCCTACTGCTAATGAACTACTAAAAATGGGCATGAAGACCTCAACGATGATTCCACACGTTGATGCTTTTACATTGAAAGCGCAACCGAGGGTCGAGATAATAACGGGTGAAGACGGTAAGAAATATATTGTTGCACAGGTCGCAATAAATGTAGCACTTATTAACAATCCGAAGGCTCAGGAAATGCGAATTAACGACTCTCAAAGTCGTAGTCAGAACGACAAATGGTTAGTTTCTGAACAAGTGGCTCTGCTGGACCCGAATAGGAACGTCAGAGAGCAGATTGACGCGGCGGCTAGTCAAGTCGAACTAACTACTGGTATGTATTTACAGAAGGCCTTTGAAGCTCTTGATGCCGCAAATAATAGGCGAATGAACTTAGACGTCGCCCGCCAAGATGTCTTAAAAGCCTTTGAGGGGATCGGCTTTACGCCTATTCAGGATAAAGGAGAAATTAACGTTCGTTGGAAACAAAAAGTATCCGCGATTACGACCCCGGACAAAAAAACACAGGGGTAGGCACTTCTTCCGCCCTGAACGTACAGACCATGGTCACTCTCAGAGAGAGAGAGGTACGCGTTCCAAGCCCATCCTGTTGGTAGCATACCAGTTGCCGAAAAAGGGGGGCTCAATATGGCACAGATATTCCAATAAAATATGCCAGCTGAACAAGGAATACATGATAAAACAGCCGAGAAGGCTCCCGATTCCAGACTTCACCCTCAATAATGCGTCGGGCTCCTATAAGAACGGCGCCGAAAACGGCCCAACTAAGGTAATTCCTCAAAGGTGGGTCTCCACCGTCAAAGGTCCACAAATTTAATACTCGCGCAGCGGGTTCAAGTGCGACATCGAACAAACAGACTAAGAGCCCTCCGAAGAGCATCGCGTAGCCAAGCGATCTAACACGTGCCATGTTAGCCGCGCAAATCACCACACTTAGCCAGGCTATTGGGATGACCACCGGTACTCCATACAGAGCGAGACCCAACTCCGGTGTATAATTATACTCACCAAAAGGCCGCCCGGTATGAACCCCAACGACCTCAATTACATAAGAAAATAGTACAATTACCGCAAACGATAACAGTCGTCGCCCCTTTGACCGTACATACTCTAGATCAAGGGACGCAACACGGATTCCAATTAAGATGAGAAAGACTTCTGTTAGTGGCCCCCACCAATCTGATAAAAATCCCAGATGAAAGCAAAGAACCCCGCAGATAATGAAAAACCATAGGCATGCTATCTCAAATACAAGCATGGTGACTGGATCGACTACTATCATATGGGCGCAATTTGTTTTACTTACCAGACGTTAGACCAGTGAAATTCCGAGTACTTTGCCTTATAGGCGCTAAAAATGAAAGCCTTCACTTTCGAAAATAAACCTCAGCTGCTAGTATTCACAGCACGATTGGCCACGACGGATCAACAACTACCCACCTTTGCATCTTTTAAACGGAAGAAAGAGCTGGCTGTTCGTTATCGACAAATCGCGACGATAAAAAAGCATGAACAACTTCGATCCATCCCAGTATTCACCACTCTTTGACGAGATCAAATCTCTTGCAGGTCAAGCGCTGTGGAATAAGGCTGTCAACCTTGTCCGTACAAGTACCGTCACACTGCTAAAGTTGAATCCCGATGGCGATATTGAAATTCGAGTGGAACTCCCTTCCACACCGACCGCCATAAATGTGCGACTCTCTCCATCGCAGCAACTTTGGGAGTGTAATTCGCTGAGCGACGACGATCCATCATTGTATGTCTTAATCGGAGTCATCGCTGTTAAAAATAATTACCTTAAAGCTGAAACCCCGCGCTGGATAATAGGATATTACCTAAGGACTGAAAACGACCAACTCATTATAGGTCGCGCCTTTATTCATCCCGACTACCCAGCACGCCCTATCCGAACTCTTGCGGCCGAGATTTGCAATAACCCCGACTATCTCATTTCCCGCAGCGATCTCACGCTCGACCAAATCATTGACTTCGGCAAACCCATTGACGGGGCTGCCTTTCGCGCTGCTCTTTCAGCTCTGGCCGAGGGCGATACGCTCTTCCTAGACGGCGTACGAGTGAACCTGAAATCGTCGGCCATAGATGTTGGAATTTTAATCGAAGACCACCCCAAAGGGTATCGAGTTGGACGACTTCTGCCAGCTCTTTCGAATGAGTCCAGATGCATCACACCGTTTCTTTGGCAGGTAGAGTCTACTCTTGTAGCACTAAACGATGGACGGCTGCCAACAATGACTCGTGGTGATGGAACAGTATTAGGATTTCATCAGGCTGATATCCTATTTAATACAATGATTCCGAAGCTCCGGGAGCATTTTGATGTCTCGGTTACTGTTGCAAAAATACCCAGATTCGTCGCAGATAAACCCCGTCTGGTGCTACTCGCTGATAAGCGCGGAAATGAGGGGGTCTGGCTTTCTCCGCAGATCGTCTACGGGGACCCGGTAATAGCTGAAGTAAAGAATGGCGATATTACCTATAGGACGCGGGAATTTATGATTCACCGAGACAGCGCAGCAGAACAGCGAATCCTCAGCTTATTGCCTGTCGAATTAAGCGGTGGTCAAACCCGCGAGTTTCAAGGCGCCGAGGCTGTAGCACTTATCGCAAAGACGAAGGAGCATATCGCAGACACGAGAAGTATCACACACCTGATTCCGAAAGTTAGTCTGAAGCCCGTATTCAAAGAGAATTCGAACGACTCGACAATCTATTTTGCAGAAAAGCCAGACTCGCCAGAATCTGCTGTGTCAGGTAAAACAATGTGGGAGGCCTACTCCGAAGGGTACGGAGTGATTAAGCTCAACGATGGATCATGGGCCGACATTCCTCAGGCGTGGCTCAATACGATTGCTGCCAGAGGAAGAGATCTACTTGAAGCATTGCTCTGTAAATCGGTTAACCCCGGAATTGCCACGCGCTTGGCGCCGATATTTGAACAAGGCAACATCCGACTACCGGCGCAATGGGAAAAGTTTCTCACATTTCTGGGCGGAACACTGAAAGTCGCTCCCCTCCCTCTTCCTAAAACCATCGCGGCTATTGTGCGCCCCTACCAGAGAGACGGCATCCAATGGGCTCACGCACTACACCTGATGCAGGTTGGCTGTCTCCTGGCAGACGATATGGGACTCGGTAAAACTCTGCAGACGTTGAGTGTCATTCCAAAAAATACGCTCATTATAGCGCCAACATCAGTGTTGGGCTCCTGGTGGGAACAGTGTCAACGATTGAGGCCGGAGCTAACAATCTGTCTCTATCACGGCCCGCAACGAACGTTTAGCGAGCAAGCCGATGTCTATATTACCTCGTTTACCCTCGTCCGCAGCGATAGCGAGCTCCGAGAACGACACTGGGACGCTATCGTTATAGACGAGGCCCACATGCTTAAAAATTCACAATCGCTTACCTTCCAGGCCGTCCATTCCCTGAAATCAACGTGGAGAATTGCCCTTACCGGAACCCCTATTGAAAATTCCTTACAAGACCTCTGGTCTCAATTTTCCCTACTTAATCCAGGGTTACTTCCCCCATTCGATTCGTTTAAAGACTGGTCACTTGAAAAAATTCGTTCAGTTACGCGGCCATTTATTCTGCGGAGAACAAAAGAACAAGTTGCTAAAGACCTTCCACCAAAAACTGAAATTATCCTCAAATGCACCCTCTCTGAAGAGGAGCAGACGACCTATGATGCAATTCTATTGGCAGCTCAACGGGACCTCACTACCGAAGACGGGGTCAAGCTCTCGGCATTGCAGATACTTGAGGCATTACTGCGACTGCGCCAGGCCTGTTGCCACCCTGGGCTCATTGCAGATAACTACCTACAACACCCTTCCGCAAAAGTAGAGCTTTTGATGGAGTCCCTCACCTCCAGCCTTAATGCTGGCCACCCGGCCCTAGTATTTTCACAATGGGTTGGTTTACTAAACATCGTTGCAGAACAACTTAAGGCCAAGGGGATCGCATTCGCCCGCCTCGATGGTTCCACCAAAGATCGTCAGGCTGTAGTAAACGAGTTCCAGAATCCCGATGGACCACCTGTGATGCTGATATCACTCAAAGCGGGCGGAGTGGGGCTTACCCTCACACGGGCAGAACATGTCTACCTTTTGGACCCGTGGTGGAACCCAGCCGTTGAAGAACAGGCAGCCGATCGTGCTCATAGAATCGGGCAAAAGAATCCGGTGTTTGTATACAAGCTCATTGCGGAAAATACCATCGAGGAACAGGTTCTGGTTCTCCAGGAACGAAAGCTAGCGCTGGCAAATCAAATCCTGGCGGCCGAGGTGGATGTTGATGAAGGTGCCCAAAGTCAGGGCCAGCTGAAATGGAGTCTTGAGGAGATGAGGGCTTTGTTAGGGCTTAAGGGGTAGAGTAGCCCCAGTACAGTTTACTAGCCCGGATTATAGCCATCGTCAAAAATAATGCGGTTTTGAGTTGCATCTCGGCGATGGCTATGTGTTTGTTTTGACTCGCCTCCGCGAGTCGTTATAGTAATCTTTAATACTTTATTA
>JBIIDM010000178.1:0-7142 GCA_044238365.1 Bdellovibrionota bacterium
GAATCAACCTCTACGGGCAACGCAAGAGCAGTGCCTTCCCCAAAAGCTTCTCCTGAAGAAGCGCTCAATCTATTATACTCGCCCTCATTGTCGGGGGTCGTCACCGGTTCATTATTGTTGCTTGGCACAGCTTCAGAAATCTCTAATTCCTGCGATTTAACCGCCTCAATACACCCCCAATTATCTGATATGCTACTGGCACGAGCTGCTAAAAATACCGTGGAATGAGTATCGATACGATCGGAATCCCTATCTTCAAAACGGTCGGATTCTGCCACCTCGAGAGCCGGATCCAGGTAAACAATTGAGTCATTCTTTTCTTGGTGCGACGAAAGAAACTTCTCTGGCAAAATTTCAGTAGCACCATTTACACTATTCGAACGGGGACCGTCCTCTTGCAAAACACTGACGCTCTCTTTCAGCCTCTGAAGAAGAGTAAGCAAGTCGTCTGACGACGAACTATCCGACCGCAGCTCCCCTTCTTCGCTTTTCGGACCCATAAATGTTTCGCCACAAACCTTAAATCCCACTCACCATTTAACCCATCAAAAGTGCTATCGGTTCTACACGTCACACGATAAAGCACTTATTACAAGACTTTGTTTTTATCAGCAAAAGAATTATCATTTCTACAATAGTTTCAAAGGTTTCACTATCAACCTGAACAGTCCGTGATGCGAATCGGGCGTAATACTCCTGCCGTGATTCATAAAGCCCCTTCGCTTTATGAAAATCCCCAAACAATGGGCGAGCCAGGTCGCCTCCCACCCGACCAACCAACGTCTCAAACCGGGCGCTTAGATAGACCACTTCTCCCTGTTGGGCCGATCTTTCCAAATCCCCGAAAGCCTGGTCATTGGATACCAGACCTCCGCCTGTTGCCACAACAATACCCTCATGGCGCAATAACTCTGTAAAGACCTCTGCTTCCCTGGTTCGAAAAAAAGCCTCACCGCATACTTCAAAAATTTCCCGAACAGAATTAAAACACGACTGTGCTACTACCTCCTCGTCTAAATCAAAAAAGTTAAGCCCCAGTCGGCTCGCGACTTCCTTCCCTACGGTGGTCTTGCCAGCTCCCATAAACCCAATAAAGACAATTCGCTTTAAATACTGCCCATTACTCATAATCAAAGAATCTCACTCAGTCCATACGAAAGCGCATCCTCTGAAAACTCACGATCAATGGCGAATTGCCCTACGGCCGTAGGCACCGCAAACAACACTTTTCCACGGATATTTTTCTTATCTGTACTCATCCGGCGGGCAATTACCGAACTCGATACCGCTGTCTTCCAAGTAGTGGGCAAACCAACACTTGCAAGAAGGTCCAGAAGCTGATTTGCTTCTTCCCATGCGCATAATTTAGCTTTTACAGCCATAGCTGTTTCTGCCCTCATTCCCAGCGCCACCGCTTCTCCGTGAGTCAGAGGCTCTCCAAGTTCGTGGGAGATAATTTCAATTGCATGTCCCACCGTGTGCCCAAAGTTCAACGCCTTTCGAAGTCCTCCCTCATTCGGATCCACCGCAACCACCCTGGCTTTAATCTGACAGGAGTTATAAATCGCTCTTGATAGCCGAGACAATTCCTGCCGAACCCCTGACCACGAAATCCCCTTTAACTCGTCGAAGTGCTCTCTACTAAACATCATCCCGTGCTTGATCATTTCCGCAACACCTGAGCAAATTTCGCGATCACTTAATGACGGGATAAATGAAACGTCCATACAGACGCCCGATGGCTGTTGGAAAACACCGACAAGATTCTTAACACCATGAGCATTTAAACCAGTCTTACCTCCAATACTCGCATCAACTTGGGACAGCAACGTCGTTGGAACGTGTATAAACGCTATGCCACGCATATAAGTGCTTGCCGCAAAACCTGTTACATCTAACGTCGCGCCTCCTCCAAACGTTACTACTACTCCCTTTCGATCAAGGCCCCTACTTAAAAATTCTCCCCAGAGAAAACTTAAGGTATCAACGTGTTTTGCCTTTTCACCACCTGGGGCCATAATCATTTGAAATCCGGCGGGCAGTGCACCCTGGATTTGGTCGCCATACATTTGGCCTATGACCGCGTCACAAACAATGCATCCACCTGAATATTTTCCAAGATCAAAGTGTCGCGGCATGTCATGTATTATATTATTCCCTATTAATACAGAATAAGGCGGAACACACTGAACTTCTAAACTCTGCAATTTTTTATTCTCCAAAATAGTTAAACATGAAGATCAGCAACCCCAAAATCTAGCTAATAACGATTGACGGATAGCTCCCCAGAACCCTTACAAAATGAGTATAACGCTCTAGCTCCTTAATAGTAGTAGCAACTTTTGGGTCCTCAACATTCCCTTCAAAATCTACATAAAACTGCTCTTTTGAGGGATTATCGACTATTGGATGGGAGTCAAGCTTTGAAAGGCTAACGTTATTCTCATCAAAAACCTTCAAAGCCTCAACCAGAGAACCCGGATCGTTTGATGTAGCAAACAACAATGAAGTTTTGCAAGGAATTCTTCTATCGTAGATATGCGGCTCCTTGGAGACCAAAAAATAGCGCACCAGATTGTTCCGTTTAGTAGCAACATCCCGGACCAGGACTTCGAGTCCATACTCCTCAGCTGCCTCCTCGCTTGCTATCACCGCCCTACGCGGGTCGCCCTGCCTGCTCAAGGCCTCTGCCCCCCATGCGGAGTCGGGAACATAGGTGATTGATGACGCACTTTTTGACACGAATTCCTTGCAATCAAGAAACGCGAGCTGACTGCACCATATCTCATTAATATCTCCGATTACTGCTCCTTTTATGCCCAAAAGGCAGTGCTCAACTTTATAGACTTCTTCCCCGACAATACTCAAATATGACGAAATCAGAAGGTCCATAATCTCTTGTATCGTCCCCCGAACAGTATTCTCGACAGGAATTATTGCAGCGTCTAAACTGCGCTCCAGTACGGCTTTTATCAGATCCTCTATCTGATCGTACCCCTGCATACGTGGAGTAGCTAATTTACCGGAGCAATACTGATTCAACGCAAGATAGCAGTATGATGCCTTAGCACCATGGTACCCGACAAGACTCTCTGATGTAAGCAAAGATTTCTGGGTCGATACTAACAAATCATGCTGCGTTCTCACAGAATCTTCGATAATTTCCCTGAATACCCGCGATACAAGTTGAACATCTAAGCCCAACTTTCGTCCTAATGCTACATGTCCCTTGATCAGCTCGCGCTCACGTGGTTTATCACGCACTGGGCGACCCTCTCTTATCTTGGCATCCATCACCTCACGAGCAAGCGTCTTTCGCTTTCCAAGCAATTCCAATATTTGAGTATCAATATCGTTGATTAAGGCTCTCAATTTATCTATGTTTGACATATGCTCTAAACTCTGTGATTTCCAATCATGGAAGCGCGGATTATTTACGAAACTGGCACAAGCAGTGTACAATATAATCTCGAGAGCGTCATGTTTTCCTTTTTGAGATTTACGTATGAACTCTTCTAATTCAATTGGCCTTCCAACATTCCGGAACAACCTAATGAGCCAGCTTATCAGCCGTTATCTTCTGGTAGTGCTAGCGGGTGTGGCGCTTCATCTCCCAGCGCATGCCCAGCCTTTATACGGAACACTGCCAAAATTTACATTAAAAGATAGTAATAACGAACTGTTTCAGAAAAATGACCTTCGGGGAAAAGTCTGGCTTGCACATACTTTTTTCACAAGCTGTCCTTCAGTATGTCCCACTATAATCGGAGACATCAAGAAATTGATTTCGGGATTACCTCCGAAGCACCGACCGTCCGTTATGTCGATCACGGTAGACCCTCAAACAGATACCACAGATCGCCTCGCTGAGTATGCCAAGAAGCGGGGCTTACAAGACCACGACTGGAAGTTTATTACCGGCCACCCAGCTTCCATCATCTCGCTCATCGAAAATGGCCTCCGCATCGCGGGCCCAGAGAATACGCCTGATGCCCATTCACCACGAATTGTACTCATTGACAAGGCCGGGCAGATTAGGGGCTTTTATCTGGCTACCGATCCACTTGACTTTAGGCGTCTGAATGAAGATCTCGTACGCTTGTCACTGGGCAACCCGGGCGCGTGACAATCGTGAGCTAATTACCCACTCCCGCTCGCATCGCATTACCTCGCCATGATCCAAATGGGACAGAACCAGGAACAGCTGGCCCTTCTTCACTCCCGATTACAGGCAGGGAGTTGAATATAGCCAACTGCTCGCCTACGGCCACTAGATCAATAACCCCATCGGAATCAAGATCCCCAACGACTGGATTAGAGCTGATCACCCCCTTGACCTTTAAAGTCTCGAGCACTTCCCCACTATCTCCTGCCAACACTATCACCAATCCACCACTCCCAAAAGATACTTCCATCGAGCCGTTTCCATCAAGGTCTGCGATAATCGCCTGCTTGCCGTGGAGACCGATGCTTGAACTCCCGACTTCTGCTCGCCAAAGAACGGTATCCGTTGCTGGCGTCCATGCAACGACCTCACGGCCTCCGCCGCCCACCAGAACCACGACCTCATTGAATCCATCGCCGTTTAAATCAGCGACCGCCGGGCTGGACGGCATACAGGTTGAGGTAGAGAAGGTTCGCAAGACCTTTCCACTTACTGATCCAACCACCTTTACCCATGCACCATTTTTATGGCTGCTACTAATCGGAAAGAAGCAACCGGACCCTGTTACAATTTCGGGCCCTGATGAGGACGGCAGCAATTCTGCTACGACCGGTGATGACTGCATTACCTGGTCAAATGCAATCATCCACTTAAAAGACTTGGAATCCCTAAAACCATAAGCCCCATTGCTCGTCGACTCGCTAGGTTCACGCTTACCCTTAGCCCAACACTTCTGACGGCGAGCGGGGTTTTTAATTTTGGCACAATCCCGGCGGCTGACAGACGTAAGAATTTTTTTCTCAAAAACAGGCGGGTCAAAGGCATAAAGAAAGCCACCGTCTTTTATCTTCATTGCATCATTCCGACTGATATCAGTTCCTCCAATCATTTCAAGCTCTGGATCTGAATCTATATTGGCCAATGCAAGTGACGCAAAAACGGTATCACCAGCTTGGTATGAGAACACCTTCTTTCCAAGATAATTTAAAGCATAAATCATTCGATTGTGAGATCCAAAGATCACCTCTAGATTTCCGTCGCCATCAACGTCGCCAAGGGCAGGAGTACCATATACAGCGCTGAACCTCTCACCAGGCGTATCCTTGGCCGTGTCAAATATCCAAGACTGAGCACCGTCAGTACCCCTGAAAGCAATCACTCCGCCACCGCACTTTCCCCCATCAACCCCACCATACCCAATCACGACCTCAGGAACGCCATCACCATCTAAATCTCCAACTGCTGGCGAGGATTTCATCTTATTCCCATTGCCAGTTTGTGAACATGTATAAGTAGGTACAGTTGATTCCCACAGCAAACCTCCTTTTGCAGTATGAACCCTTACCGATCCATCACCCAAACCGAATACAACCTCTAGACCGTTTGAGCTATCGCCATCCACATCTGCAATTGCTGGAGAAACCTCATACGGCCCGGGGCCATCCAAAGACACCGCAATATCCGGTAAAACTTGAGCAATTGCCTGAGAAAAGACAAAAGAAAAACCAGCTATAATCCCCGCAACATTACCCCAAAATAACCACTTCATGGAGACCCTTTCAAGAAATCGCCTACAACTTAATGCTCCAGATGGAGCTCTCTCGTTACCTAACGTCACTTTTGGATTTTTCTTTACGATCGAGAAGGGGAAAATGGCAAGCAGTGTGATAAGCTGAGCACTCTATGACGGTTACCTACGCAAATGATATGGAGGTCAATGCATCAGTACCAAGGGCAGCCTGCCAGCAACCAGCTCCTCAGGAACAGTCTCCTCGCTGTGGCAACGTTTGGATTATTTTCCCTTTTCTCAACATTCGTACGGCTTGCTCGCGAAGACGTCCAGGTAGTAACTATTGCATTTTCGCGCTTTTCGGTAGGGACATTAATCCTAGTTATGTGGATCATGCGAAAGCATTCCTGGAAATATCTTCTCCCGAATCAACATCTTTTGCTCATCAGTGGACGCGTACTGTTCGGATGCCTTTCGTTTTCCGGTTTTACCTATGTGGCAAGTCGCCTTTCGGTAAGTGATACGGTCGCTTTACAGTTCAGCATCCCTCTCTTGCTTGCAGTGGCAGGCCGTTATGTCTTGGGAGAAGAACTGCCGTTACTACGAAAGATTGCCATTGGTATTGGTTTTCTGGGCATAATGCTTGTAGCTCATCCAGGCGGGGGGAAGGAGCCAATAATCATCGGTCTAGCTTTGGCTGCTTGTGTACTTGCAACAGCCTCTGATCTCTGCCTTAAAATTCTTGTGCACAAGATTTCGCCTGAACTGATTGCGCTCTACTTCTTTGTCGGCGGAGCGACCTTATCAACTATCTGGTTGTATAGTTTCCCCCAGCCAATTCCCTCAATCCAGACAACTATGTACCTAGGGTGCATCGGGGTAACTGGATTAATTGCGCAGGTGCTTCTTGGAGTTATCTTTTCCAGAATGCCAGCAAGTGCTGTAGCTCCCTTCGCTTATACATCATATGTGTGGTCACTACTTTTTGATTGTGTGATCTGGGGGATTTATCCCGATTTTCTAGGGACCCTGGGGGCTATCTGTATTATGGCAGATGGAGCATTAGCGTACTGGTCGTTAAAACCCGAGTTTGCTGAAAGAACAAAAGTATTGCTGTAGATCGTATTTAGCCCGGATTATTCACGAAACGCGCCTCCATAGTGGTTAACATGCTGAAAATTTTGCCGAAAATGAGATTTCCAACCTGACATAGTGTCGGGACACATGAAAGTCTGAAAATCTTATTTTCGGTGAAAGATTACGTGCCTTAACCGCTAGGATGGTGCAGGCTCGTGAATAATCCGGGCTAGTAAACGATTACAAAAATGGGGCCTTTAAACTAGAATGTGTATACACCGTTCCGCAAAATATAGACAATTATTACATTGACTAAATTTGCTTCCTGATTCAGCGATTGATATCTAACAAAGATTGCTCTTTGTCCCGATAGAGCAATCTCCTCAGGCG
>JBIIDM010000179.1:0-7134 GCA_044238365.1 Bdellovibrionota bacterium
ATATATCCTTATCAATTCGTATTGAACGCAGCCGTTCTTACTCCCAGCCATGATCAAAAATCCAAATTGGAAGAATAAATAACCGTATATACATATACATTTGTTAAGAATCGCTCAATTTAGGTAAGACTCTGCACAATTTAAAAAGCGCACAATTGTTTTTGGATCGGGAAAAGAAGACCCATTTACCTTTTACTTCCGAGGCGGCAAGGAATCTTTAGCACGCCTGCGCGTACCGAAAAACAAAACCCGCGCCATGGCCATCTATCACTGTCGCCTGCCCTGCAAACGCCAACACCGCTTAAGAGTGAGCCAGGATTTAGTTGACCCCGACAATGTAAGAGTTCAAGTGTTGCGCTCTAGTCAGCGGTCCTTCTCCAACAATACCAGAACTACACAACGGGACTCCCTAGTTTTCATCCGAGAGACAGCAGCAGATCAGGAACTAACTTTTATCAATGCCAGCGGACGGCCCGAACGTAAACAATCTGCCCCCAAAGGGGCTGCGATTGTAGTAGGCAACTTCGGGGAAGCAGATGTGCTAGAAATCATCAATAACGAAGCTCAGACCCACAATAACGCCACTGGCGAGAAAATAGTTTTTACCGGCAAAGTTAACAAGCCGGTCGGGGCTAATGTGATTCAGGAGTATCCAGAGGAAAAGCAGGAAGGCACAGAGCCCGGAACCTTGGCTAAACTGCCTGTGGCTGCAACTGCCACACCCACTCCTTCGGTGGCTAGCGCAACTCCGACTCCACTACCTACATCCACTGTGACGCCCATACCAACTTTCACAGCTACCCCGACCTTCGCGCCTACTTACACACCGACGTCCACCACTCCTACTATCACACCTACCGCCACAGACACTGCAACACCTCTACCTCCGCTAATACAGGAAAATCCCGGAGCCAAAGCAGCATTCAGCATCCGCTACCTGTCACAATCATTCTCAGGAGGCGTAGTGCGAATTAGAAGAAACACAGACAACGTCGAGAGAGATCTAACTCCAGACGAGCTGAGCAATGGTACTCTAGATAACTTCTGCAACGCGACTAGCTGCTTTGTAACTACCTGGTATGATCAATCAGGCAACGGTAATCACGCCATTCAAACTAATACCAGCAAGCAACCTCTTATATTTGACGATTCCAATGGCAGAATTCTAGAACAAGGCCAACCCGCTATCAGTAGTTTTGATGGAGGTAGTTTGCAGTTTGTCGATCCAGAATTTGCAAGAGAAAGCTTTACTGTCTTTGGAGTGGCGAGGGCTATTTTTAAAGGCGGTAACGTGATCGGATTTGTTAGTCAAGCCGATGTGACTTCTGCTGGCCCAAACCCATGGAGTTTTTCGACACAATTACGAGGTTCTTCGGTGGGCTTTCCTGGTTTTGCTATGTGGGTGTCATCTGGAGGTTGGTCTGCTCACTTTACCTACTCCAACACTTCAATCACAGACAAGCGCGTTCTAATGACCTATATTTTTGATGGTGCCAAGACAGGCCCTGATAATAGACAGATTTATATCAACAGCACACGCCTTGAAGGACCAAGTACGAACTCAGGCGATGTGACAGGTCAATACTATGAATCCGATTGGGACATATCAATCGCTGGAGGTACAGCTCGATTCCAGGAGATCCTATTTTATGATTCAAATCAGGAACTAAATCGATGGAATATTGAGGATAACATTAAAAGTTACTTTAGCATAAACGAGTAGCAAGACTAAGACCGCACCTAACGCTGGCGGTCAAAGGTGATATACAAACTTTCGTTCGAACAAGAGAAATTTCTGGTAACTACTAACCACCCCGCCTATGCTGCCTCTGATTGTTACTTGGATTCCTACTCTTTGATAAAAACTACGCAAACAGGTTTATCTTCGAGCTTGGTCAAGCAAACAAAGTCAAACTGAGCCTGTAGCGTAGCACAGGCTTCTAGCCTGTGTGGCAGAGTACGCCCCCCTATAAATAAAACATGAAGATGCGTCAGAAGAAAAAAAATGCACAACAAACGTAAGCGTTGCACCTGACGCGACTGTAACCCTGCCCTCAAGCCCCCTATAATACCCCCTATAATACCCCCTAAAATGAACAACTATTCTTTGGAGGGTTTATGAACGCAAATTCAGATCGATATAATTTCTGGCTTTCCCATCATCGCGATCAAGTCCAATCTGGTATGACTGTTTCAGAGTTCTGTCGTAGTCGTGGACTCAAGTCGGATACCTATCGTCAAGCGATGTCGCGGTATGGCTTTAGCACCGTGCAGCAGAGGCACGATAAAACGCAGGAGCAGATAAAAGAACCGCAACGAAAATTGCCCGGTGAACATCAATACCTATGTACACTCGCTTTCCGGCGTAGGATACACTTTCTGTCTTCATATCTTCCTCCTGATCAAAATAATCAATTTGAATCTAAACAATTCGATTACTTATGCCAGGAGGAAGATTCCAAGTTCCTGCTTAGCCTTCTAAATAGCAACTATCCATTCCTATCCACATCTATATACATCTAAATTTAGAAAGCCTAATACAAATGAATATCATATCATTTATAATCATAACGGCATTGGCTATTTTGTGGGTTGCAGCGACTGAAATTTCAATTGTTCCGGTTACCCGATTTGTGATTACTCGGTTAGTACCTAGCCGTTGCCTAACCGCCGTTCCGAGACCAAGGAAATTTCTTAGCCTCACATCTCTCGGTCTACTACCACTTACCCTACTTGTCCCTTATACTGAATTGATTCTAAATGGAAAACTGGGTCGATACAATGAACACCAGTTGTCATGTTGTGGGATCGATAATTTCATTGATCCCCGAATGATCGGTATTTGGATATTGCTAGCTGGTTTGATTTCATTGGCTCATATATCGTATAAAAATTTTCACATAATTTCAAAAACTTTCCTCGGCTTAATTCTGGTCGGATTGGTGTTAGGCGTCTCACTTGCAACCATACTTCTTATTCATCTTCTCGGTCGAAGTATGAAGTACTGCCGTGATGACGGTGCTATTATCTCTGTCGCTTTAGTCATTTCAGTTGTGGAATTCTCACGAGATTTAAGCGGCTTGATCAGATCACACCGAATTTCATTTCGTGACCAAGTCGTTGCCTTGCTAGACCTTCCAACAATCTACGGTATTTCGGGATTGCTTTTTTCTGGAAAGATTAACGGCTTCTTCCTTTCACTCCAAAACTCCCATGGCTACGGTTTTTCAACCATACCAAGCTGTATTCCACCGACACCATGCTATCTTTGCACCGTCAGCAGTTATATGGGCATCCGATAATTACTGGAGCTTATCAGATGCCATCACGGGGGATTGCAACACCAATCACCTTTCAGTTGATGGTAGCTAGGGTTTTTGAAGCTTGGATGCGAAGGCGTCACCCTATACTACACCAACGGCTTCGCTGGCTTTATAACCGTGGCTCATCCTGGTTTTTAGACCTTATTTTAAAGCGGAAGGAGAGCAGAGCGGTGTCTCTTATAGCTGACGGTTGTTACTTGCTACTTAAGCCAGTTGAGCTTCTAATGATTATAATTATTTGCCTTACTGGAGCTGACCTACGTCAAGAAGTAGAAAAACAGCTTCTGGAGAGATACGGAATCCTACTTTCTAATCACCGCGTGTCGTTAACAAAGAGTATCCTGTGAAAATTCTTCTTCATACGGTAATCAGCCTATCCTTTATAGGTATTATAGTTTACGAGTCAATAAAAGTAACTGAGTCAAGAAACTTAGAGACCATCAAGGTAGTGAGGCCACTTGAGCGAAAGCGGGGAGATACCTGTTCGGTATTGATAGGCGATTCTGTGGTCGGAGGGGATCACGGAGTCGTCAATATCGAAGTCAAGGAAAGTAAGACGGTTCATCCTGTGGTTAGATCATTTATCCCACAGACTGCCCCTAATGATCTATTCGGTTACTTTCATACTGAAAAAGGAGGTGTGATCGCCACTCAACTTTACGATGCCAATAGAGGATTCCTTTGTTCTGGATGTCGGTCTGCTAAAGCTAATATCTCAGCTAATAGCGGCAAGGAGCAGATTTATCAAATTTGGATTAAACCTAGAAATAATAGGTGTGATTCTAAATATGAAAATCTGGGGGCTTGGCCCTGCTATGAGGTTGTTTCAGAAATCTGTTTTGTACCTGACGGCGAATCAAGTGGTGTAATACTTTATAACTCCAGCAACAGGACTGCCGAAACAGATGTAACTATGCCTACAAATGTCCCGATGTACGAGTTTTGCGCAACGTGTAAAATGAGGGGGACAGCTCGAATTACAGAACCTGTAACTTTTCGTGATGCCTTGATTAGCTACCACGCTGGGCATTTTAATGAGGCGTTAGATCAATTTTTGGCCCTTAAGGAGCAGTATCGGCAACCCAAAAGTAAAATATTGGCTGAAACACCTATATTGCAAAGGATGGTTGCTTTGCAATATTTCCACCTAAGCGAGTATCAGAAAGCTCTAGATGAATTATCTCCCGTAATGAAAGAAAGTATAGTTTGTGAACAAGGAGCTTGGTCCTGTAGTCAAACACACGTGGAGGCAAATAAAATTAAGAATATGTTGCTTTATTCCTGGTTGCATCGGCTGCTTGGTAGAACCGAAGAATCACATATGCAAAATGAAAAGATTGTTAGCTCTCTTAAGGAGTATAGCCATACTAACCGTACACTAGCTTGGATTAATCCAGAAGCAACTTTGGTGGGTGTTTACCCAATCCAAGAGATCTGCTCATCGGAAAGCCGATTAAGAAAAACCCTTCCACCGGCTGAACTCTTTTGGATAGCGCAACGTGGTGGAGAGCTGAAACTTCCAACTGCGTGCATTAACGATTTGCTTAAGGATGCACTTTCACGTGATGACCAGATCTGGATGCCAGAGATATCACGATGGGCTCATGGAATCATGTCCAAACCCATCGATGGCAACTACCTTAATTCGCTTTCCTATATCGAACACCAAATTGCTAGAAGCCAGCTGTTATTACCTCTTGAGCGGGAGGATCAAAGAAATCTTGCGCTTCGAGATGGACTAGGCCAATACTATTACTATAGAGGTAACCGTTAACCACCTCGTGATAAGTACCTAGGCAAAAGTTTTTCGGTCTTAGGTGGTGCAGAAGATGGCTAAAAACGGCTGTGTTGTATCTCGCGTAAAACCGAAAAAATTGTGCCTAGGTACTTAGCTACATAAATGGTAACTTAGCTAGTACTTAGAACAGAGCATTGTCCACTTTTGTACCTTTGGAGGCCACCTTTTGACGCATTTTCTGTGACTATAAATCTCCCACCCCACCTCACCGGCGCAGACGTTTACTCGTTGTTGCCTTTTATGTTTTTTTCGCTCCTGACTTTCTTACTTCCTTGGCAGATCCATATGGTTTCCCACACTGTGGACAAAACCGCCCATTCAAGAGTATTGGTTCACTACAGGCACCACACCTATCAGTAAGCGCCTCACCACAGCGCATACAGAATTTTGCATCAATCTGACTCCACCTAAGATCAGGCAGTGTGCCGGGGACCCAGCAAGTAGCACACACCTTATTCGTGAGCGGCATACTAAAAGGTTCCTGCTTGGTAGCAGCTTAAAGGTATTCCACCGGGATTGTTAAGGCCATCGCCAAACGTTGCTGCACCGCTTCTCTCGGGCGCACAACACTTGTGTGCCCGCCTTCCATACGGACAATGGTGGAGATATTCACCTTGGCTCGTTTGGCAAGGGCTGCCATGGTAAAGCCGCGCGCATGGCGAACCTTCTGGAGATACTCGCCTAATGGTTCTCCTTTAAAGGGTGACGTCTTGTGCTTCTGCGACCTTTTTACCGGTGACACGGGGCTGTTTATCTGCTTGCTGTTTCATAGGTTATTGCGTACTATGCGTTATATAATGCCTATATATTCACATAAAGCTTATGAGATGTAAAGCTGAAACATTTTGGAGTTAAAATGCCTCAAACACTAGCCTCAAGTAGCAACCGAACTCTTAAATGACTCTAAACCTTAGTTTACTCACCAAAAAGTCTTACCAAGGCGTGCTCACCCCCTTTGTGGAGCAGTACGGAAGGCACTTCATTGATAAGGTCCAGCGAGCGCAAATAGAAGCGTATCTTCAATCACTTAGTGGGATAAACTTCCGCACCCACAATCGCCATTACACCATTATTAAGCGACTCTTTACTTTTGCAGCAGAGCGGGATTATCTCACCCACAACCTGAGCTGCTCACATCAAGCGCAAGAAACCCTTGGTGAGTGAAGGAGAGCACGGCAGTGACGAGCTAGTGCGGTATCTTAAAAAGCAGGAACTTACAGCGCTCTATAAGCGGGAGTGTCCGGAACTTAAGGCTTAATGCCCTTATCACCCTACTCCACGAAAGTGGTGCTCAGGGTAGCAGAGGTGCTCGCCTTAAACACCGCCGCCATAAATTTTCAAAACTGCGAGTTTCAGGTGATTGGAAAAGGGAACAAGAAGCGCTGGTGTTACTTTGGAGAAGCCAGCGCTACCGCATTACAGGCCTATTTTCTAAAAAAGACGGGACCCATGAGGCGCTCTTTAGTGAGCGGCTAGTAAAGAGCGCAAGAGTGCGCCGCCTGTCATATGCAACCGCCTACCGGGAGTGGAAGGAAGCGACCGAGAGCCACCCCACACTGCGCACCACCGGCTTTCACAATCTGCGCCATACCTTTGCCACCGAGCGGGCCAAAGTGGTGCCCTTGGAGGTCTTACGGGCACTCCTTGGCCACGAAAATATCCAAACCACCCTAATTTACCAAAAAATCACCTCAGAGGTCGCCCGAGAGGAGGCGCATAAGGCCTTAGAGGCGGTTAAGCAATTACGATAAGTAATGCACATATGGCATACCCAACCAAGAGTATAAGTAATACTCCAAAAGAAATATCATCTACGTCATCTGTAGCATCCCGATGACATTAAGGGTTTCACAACTCGCTTGGTAACGCTGGTGGATATTTTCTTTACTTGATGATACCATAAGTAAAGAAAATATCACTATGCGTGCCCTAAAAATAGGCTAAGTAACTTCATGTCAAGAGCAGGAACTTTCGTAACCCAGACCAAAGGCTATAAGGCTTTTATACCAGCCC
>JBIIDM010000180.1:0-7071 GCA_044238365.1 Bdellovibrionota bacterium
TGCGGTTTGGCGAGTGGCGGCGATCGTTACTTCGAATTCATTTACTTGGTATTGGCCTATCCGCATTTTGGTTGTTTCCGATGATGGCCCTGAATTCTGATTTTGGGGTTAATCATACGGAACCGCCAGTTAGCAGCTTTGTTGGTACGATTTTTCGCTATCCCTGGACCGATGTCATACGGTTTTTCTCGAATATATTTAAGGGTACACTGCCTATGGTGAGTGTGATTGAGCTCATGCTGCCATTGCTTTTTCTGTTCTTCTTTGCCTCGCGTAAGTTGGGTGAGTATCGCCTTCTGTCAAATTTTTCTGTTTTCATCTTAATCGGCCTAGTTATTTTCAATGCCCCTTTTACTGCTGCTGCACTCCCACTTGGTATTCACTACTATCGGCTCGATAGTTATGCGGTCCTTATGTTGATTCCTGTTTTGTCAGTAATTCCTTTTTCTTTAATGCCGAATCGCAGTGCCCAACCTGTACAGCATCGAATAGTGGTGTCTTCGCTTGTTCTCGGAGTTCTGTTGGTGATTCTGAGCGTAGCGTTACTTCCGAGTGCTGAACTCGGTTTTGTGAATGCTGCAAATCGCCAGAAGGTATTTGCGGATCAAAGAGACGTACTTAATTATTTTAAGGAAAGGAAGGGAGTAGGGCGGGTTCTGTTTGATTATTTTATTGATTCGAAGAAATTCTCTCCAGGGACGCCGCATTATATATCGGCTAATTTGTTCAAAGAGAGTGGTGTTGAAACTATTAATGGTCTTTTTATCCAGAGTTCGGTCGCCTACCAGTTTCCGATAGCCATGGCTGTCGCGTTGGGGCTGACTCACTTTACCGCGCCGTTACCCTTTGCCGATCTCGACACGGTTGGGGTCGCTGATGCCATTCAGCGGCTTTTGACGTTTGGAGTAACCCATATTGTAACTACGGATGGTCCCCATATTCAGGCGTTACTTCCCTTTGTCAAAGGCGAGCTGATCCCGTTCGGGCCCTACGTAATACTGCTCCTCAAAAATAGCAAGGCTTCTTTGGTAACGACCGTACAAGTTCCAGTTGTGGGGTATATAGATAAGTCAGGCAGCCTGCCGTTTAGGCTGATTGAGTACTTTTTTTTCGAACAGGCTGAACTTTGGAGCCAGTTTGATGTTATCGAATTGCCAAATGAGGGAGATATTCCTACTCAGGTTTCGTTGCTAATTTTCAACGGCCCGGTTGATGATGCAGAAAGTATTGCTCGTCGGCATCCCAATCTGGAGGTTTTGGCGATGAATTTTGATCCTTCTTATGTTTTGGAACATTACAAGGTTCGTTACAATTTTCATCGTGGAACCGAGGCTTATGCTGCGGCACGACCTTATTTGCAGCATGTGCTTAAAAGTACTTTAAAACGCTCCTTTGATAAAGTTTTGTCGCGCGAGCACCAGTTTGATTTAGGGAAGGAACCCCGCCTACGTTGGTCCGGGGCCAATCAGGAATTTGACCTGGAGGGGCTAGAGGCGGGAAGGATGGTCCGAATCGATTATAGTTATTTTCCATTTTGGGGCTCGCCGGACGGAACTTTATTTCGCGGAGGTGCTGAAAGAATGATTTTTTTACCTAAAGGTCCATCGGCACACTTTGTTTATTCGCGTTGGCGAATAACACCATCGTGGTGGGGAATGGGGATTAGTATAATGTGTGTTGTAGCTCTCTTCCTGCGGAAGTTTTTTTGAGGTCGAGGAGAGTGAGGTGATTCTGAGAATGAGACGTAGTGCGATGCATCGCAAGTAGCGAAATTGCCGATTGACGTATATATCAGCCACCCTAGAGAAAACAGTCGTGGTACTCGAGCTTTATCTCGTACAGGCCCTCGTCAACCGATCCATAATAGCAGCCCCGATACCAACAGTGTCCACTTTTGTTACTACGACAGCGTCATAGCCTAGAGAATCGATCATGCGCAGTGTATCAAAAAGTTTATGCGCAACCTCAACGAGTGAGTTGTGCGGGCTAATGGTATGCACCGCCTTAAATTTACTTTGGTCGATCACGGCGGTGTGTGCACCGAACAGTGCCAATAGAGCGGTGTTCTCGGTTCCTGTTTTTGGTGAGTATTCAAGAAAATAGAGCCGGGTTTTTTCAGGGGCGTAATGGCGGATTCCTTGTCCGGGTGAATAATGAGACGGGGAGCCCTGGGCTGTGATCGTTGTCCCGAGGAGTTCTTCTATCTGGGCGGCGAGGATGGTGCCGGGTCGGAGTATTACTGGTTTTTCATCGACTAGTGAAAGGACGGTTGATTCCAGTCCGTGCTCACAAGGGCCGCCATCGATAATCAATGGGACTAGGGTGCCAAATTCTTCATAGACGTGGCGTGCGGTTGTGGGACTGATGCAGTTGGACCTGTTGGCACTCGGGGCAGCAATTGGCGCATCAAGGTGTTTTAGTAGGTCAAGGGCGCAGGGGTGGCTTGGAATTCGAACTGCTACGGTTGGAGCATTGCTATTGATTTGCAGAGGAAGGTTTTGGTGTCTGGGTAGAACGAGAGTGAGTGGCCCCCCAAGGAGCGGGGCTATGCGCTCGTAAAGATTTCCAATGCGCCTTTTGGAAAGATCGGCGACCTTCTCAATTGCAGCTAAGTCATGAACATGAACGATAAGGGGATTAGTGGACGGACGTCCCTTGGTCTTGAAGATTTTTGCCACTCCCTCTGGGCTGAAGGCTAGAGCACCTAGTCCATAAACAGTCTCCGTCGGAAACGCGACCATGCAGGCTTGTCGTAACAGTTCTATTGCCTCACTCCGTGTTGTCGGTGAGTATTGTTTTATGGTGGAGACCACGACTAATATTGGGACCGTATGAAAATAGTTTGAGGCAATTCGCACTCTCCTCTGAGTAGCACGAATTGCCTCCTGAATTGCTTTTTTTATAGCAGTCTTGTTCCGAAGTCTGTTATAAATCTCCCTCCTCGAACGAGGAAGGAGATGGCTACTCCTTGCGGGCCATTTCTAGAGGCGCGGCATGATTACATCATTCCGCCCATTCCGCCCATTCCGCCCATTCCGCCGCCGGCTGGTGCTGATGACTCTTCCTTAGGCTCTTCAGCGATGAGGGCCTCAGTGGTCAGCATTAGTCCAGCTACTGATGCAGCATTTTGGAGTGCGCATCGAACAACTTTAGTTGGGTCGATAACACCAGCTTTGAGCAGGTCTTCGTAAACATCAGTTGCAGCGTTGTAACCGAATGAAGCCTTACCTTCACGCACTTTTTGTACTACTACAGCAGGCTCTGCACCTGAGTTAGCAGCGATAGTGCGAAGAGGAGCTTCCAGCGCGTTACGAACAATCTTGATGCCGAAATCTTGATCTTCGTTGCCGGTCTTCAAGGTTTCAAGTTTGTCGATAGCTCTGATGAGTGCAACTCCACCGCCAGGAACGATACCTTCTTCTACTGCTGCACGAGTAGCATGAAGAGCATCTTCTACGCGGTCTTTCTTCTCTTTCATCTCGATTTCAGTCGCTGCACCAACACGTATTACGGCAACGCCGCCTACGAGTTTGGCAAGTCGCTCTTGGAGCTTCTCAGTGTCATAGTCGGATGTAGAGCTGTCAACTTGCGAGCGGATTTGAGTAATACGAGCTTCGATAGTTGCTTGCTCACCAGCACCGTCGATAATGGTAGTGTTGTCTTTGTTGATAACGACTCTTTTTGCCTTACCAAGATCAGCAGTAGTGACACTCTCGAGTTTTACACCGATATCCTCGGTGATACACTTACCACCGGTGAGGATGGCAATGTCTTCGAGCATGGCCTTACGACGATCGCCGAATCCTGGAGCCTTAACTGCACACACGTTCAAGACGCCACGCATTTTGTTCACAACGAGTGTTGCAAGCGCTTCGCCATCAATGTCTTCTGCGATGATAAGGAGTGGTCGGCTTTGCTTAACAACTTGCTCAAGTACTGGAAGAAGATCCTTCATGTTGGATACTTTCTTTTCGTAGATGAGGATCATTGGATCGCTGAGCTCAACTTCCATACGATCTGCGTTGGTTACGAAGTAAGGAGAGAGGTAGCCACGATCAAATTGCATACCTTCAACAACTTCCAACTCAGTCTCAAGACCTTTGGCTTCTTCTACAGTGATAACGCCTTCTTTGCCAACTTTTTCCATTGCTTCAGCAATGATATTGCCGATTTCCTGGTCAGCATTAGCAGAAATTGCACCAACTTGTGAGATTTCTTGCTTGCCAGTAGTTGGACGGCTGAGAGCTTGCAGAGACTCGATAACAGTCTTAACTGCAGAGTCAATTCCGCGCTTCAGTGACATTGGATCGTGTCCAGCAGCGACGAGGCGGAGTCCTTGACGATAAATTGCATCGGCAAGTACTGTGGCTGTTGTTGTTCCATCTCCAGCAGAATCTGAAGTCTTGGAAGCAACTTCCTTAACCATTTGTGCACCAAGATTCTGGAACTTGCTCTTAAGTTCGATTTCCTTAGCAACTGTAACACCATCTTTGGTTATTGTTGGTGCGCCGAAGCTCTTCTCGATTACCACGTTACGACCTTTTGGCCCCATTGTTACTTTGACTGCATCAGCCAAAACACGGAGGCCTTCTAAAATTTCTTCACGAGCTTCAAGCCCGAATTTGAGATTTTTTGCCATTTCTTATTAGTCCCTTTTTTATAAAGAAGGATTGCACTATGCGAGTTACTACTTAAATCTATACAAATCAGTCAGATTACGCTTGAACTACACCAAGAACGTCATCTTCACGCATGATTAAGTAATCTTTTCCATCAATCTTGATTTCAGTTCCAGAGTATTTACCAAATAGGATGGTGTCTCCGACTTTCAGATCGACCGGTTGGACTTCACCACTTTCCTTGATTTTTCCTTTTCCAGCAGCAAGGACGCGGCCTTGTTGTGGCTTTTCTTTCGCAGCATCAGGAATATAAATTCCAGATGCTGTCTTTTCTTCGCTGTCTAAACGCTCAACGATGATTCTGTCCTGTAACGGACGAATGCGGGAAGAAGTAGATTCGCTACCCATAAATAATTGTCCTCCTAAATATAAAGACATTGATCGCACTGACCCTTCACTTAAATGACAATCATCAATGCAATTTCACGCAAATTATTTTCCTAACTAGCGAACACTGTCGTTGACAGTACGCTAAAATAACGAAGCACCAAATTGATAGAGCGCCCAACTAAAAAAGCAGCGATCCAGGGAAGCAGTGACTTATAAAAGTACTGATCCGAGAAACACAACAATCCTAGAACGTTATTGTAAGGAGGTTTTCTCTACGCTTCCACACTGACTTTCCAGCCTCTATCGAGACCTCAAGTTTAAAAGAAGGAGTAAGCACGATCGAAAAACAAATTGGTCGGCAAACTGTATTGGCAACCCGATACGGCACAGACTGTACCGCAATGTGTGCTGTTAGTATACCGAACTAGAGGTAGTAATGATCATCGCGTAGGAGAATTTCAAGGGGGAGGGGAGAATTTTTTGAAGTTTATTCGTTGGCGCTAGTGAGAATCTTGGCTTAGTGCGGTACACATTGGGGAAACGGTGCCCCCTAAAAAGTGTAAGGCTGCATGTTTTTCCTATGACCGCGATTTCGACCGTACGAACGCTGGAGTGCTCTGATCTTGCATAGGGCTTAGCGTCCCTCTACGATGAAATCCCTATAACTGTAGCGTCGCTATGTCTTTGGTTTTGTCGTGAGGTGCGTCTTAGGCTAAACTCAGCGCAAAAGTCTTTTTTCAGCAAGAATATTAGTGTATTATCCGCTTTGTAGGCGCTTTTGTGGCCAGCGGGTGTACTAAAATATGACAGAATTTTTTTGAGATATCATTGATGAGAGATCGATTAGAAGAGGTCGTTGAGCGGTATGAGCAGGTTGGGCAGATGTTGTCAGATCCGTCGATTATCCGCGACCGTGAGCAGTTTTCTAGATTGTCCCGTGAGCATAAGGACCTTACCGAGATTGTTGCTACCTTTCGTGCCTTCAAGAAAGTTGTTGAAGAACTTGAGGGAAATCAGGCAATTATCAGGGATGGTGATGATGATGAGCTAGTTGAAATGGCTCAGCTTGAACTTAAAGCGCTCCAACAGGAAAGTGAGGCGCTGGAGAAGCAGCTGCATATTTTGCTGCTGCCAAAGGATCCCCTCGACGAGAAGAACGTCATCTTGGAAATCCGGGCGGGTACCGGGGGGGACGAGGCATCGCTGTTTGCGGGGGAATTGCTCCGTATGTATCTTCGATATGCTGAGGACCGTGGATGGAAAGGCGAGTTGATGGGTGGCAGTGCTTCTGAAGCCGGGGGCTTCAAGGAGGTCTCCGTGATGTTATCGGGGGAAAAGGTCTACAGCAGGCTTAAGTTTGAGGCAGGGGTTCATCGAGTACAGCGGGTGCCGGTAACCGAATCACAGGGGAGAATTCATACATCTACGGTAACGGTCGCAGTCATGCCGGAGGCCGAGGATATTGAGGTAGACGTGCATGATAAGGATATTCGGGTTGATGTTTATCGTGCGGGTGGGCCCGGGGGGCAGTGTGTGAATACAACTGATTCAGCAGTTCGCCTTACCCATCTTCCGACAGGAATAGTGGTAGCGATGCAGGACGAAAAATCGCAGCACAAGAATAAAGATAAGGCGATGCGAGTTTTGAAAGCCCGGATCCTAGCAAAAAAGGAGGAAGAACAGGCTGCTGAACGGCGGGATGAACGACGGAGTCAGGTAGGAACCGGGGAGCGTTCAGAAAAAATCAGGACATATAACTTCCCACAATCACGGGTTACTGATCACCGAATTCACCTGACGGTACACGCGCTGGATCAAGTGCTTAATGGAAGTCTTGATCTTGTGCTTGAGCCGATTATAGCGGAGTCGCAGGCTCAGAGTCTTTTGCAGGGGGAACAATAGAGTCCTAGCGAGAAGCAGGGATTTCTCCCCGCTCGTAACTGCTCAGGTATTTTCCCAATCTCTTCGTCAAATGATTGATTTTGTTCACTGCGGCGTGGAGTACCACGCCTCATTCACAAAACAATCACTTTCCTCGACCTTGAAAAAATCCCTGGCAGTT
>JBIIDM010000028.1:0-23463 GCA_044238365.1 Bdellovibrionota bacterium
TTAGAAGCTTCTTCAAGCTCCAACGATACTGTCGTTGATAAACTTTGTGGCTTGAAATAAAGCTGAAGTTGTGACCTAATTCTCATTAGTTTTTACCGGGTTATTAATGTTTTGACTGCCTTTTTCAAACAAATCTTAACATTACCGGTAAAAACTAACACCTATTTTTCTCCTCTTTTGGCAATATTTTCAATACCTTAATATTCCTTACACAGGAACTATTTAACGGCAAGTGGTACGGGTCTGAACTTGACGGAGGCTGATGCGGTTATTTTGTATGACCCGTGGTGGCATCCAGTGGTCGAGAATCAAGCAATCGATCGAGCGACATATTTTTAAGCGGAAGGAGCGGAAGGAGCGGAAGAGCAATCTGTTTAACTCGCTGATCAGTGAGACGGGAAGTTCGGCGTTGACGTTGACGAAGGATGATTTGGAGCGGCTGTTTGCTTGAGGCAAGGCCGGGGGCGCTGGGTTGTGGGGGTTCATAAGATTACCGGTTACGACGATAGCGAAGCATCATTAAAAAAAGAACTTATGCTCACCCTCACCATAAACATCGCCATGGCAATAACTCCAAAGATCAACGCGAGATACAAAAGACTCTTTGACTTTTTAGTGTATGCGATTAACAAGCAACTCATACCTCCGAAGCCGCTTAAGACCACGAGATCATTAAACGCTCCGTTTAGAAAGGTGAGTAAAACATCCGAGGACTCCGCAACCGTCGGACTTCCATAAGTAGCTTTAGCCGAATACCCTCGAAGTTCGTCGCTCGCTGGATTACCCGTGCCGGGGGCCGCGCCCGCGCTTTGCTGTTCGAAGAGCTCGGATCCGCCCTGCGTACCCAGATCTACACCCCGCATAGCAGAGTCCTCCTTTGCATCAAAACAGGAGACCGCCTCATCACTCCGTTTTGTTAAGCCTTCAACGTTATCGGCCAGCGCATCTGAAGTCGGAAGCCCAGCAACTAAAAAAGCCAATGAAAACAGAGATTCCGAAATTATATTCTTACCAGACCTTTCAGATTCAAAAACTATCTCGCCAGCCGAGTTTGTCCGAAAAATCGCACACGGAGACTCCACCGAACGCAGCAGGGCGACACTCTCCTTCTTAGTTCGCCCTCGCATATCCATCACTGTCTTGTTGCAGCTCGCACAGTGAAAGCCCCTCGAGTCGCCCGATGCAACGCTCAAACTTTCCGTACAGGGTGATTCGATTATAATTTTAATCGGCATAGCTACCTCTATTGCACTATTCACGGTACCTACCCTAGTTCGCATCAGTGCCATCATCTGCATCACCTTTTCCCAAGAGTGACGCCCCGTACTTACAATCACGTTATCTTAATGTATTAGTTTATCCCCTGGTAACAAGAGCTTAAAACCGAAACCACAGACTAATCATGCAGGGCTATCCCCATGACCAATCCAACGGCAATACCACACGTGCCGTGGTCCCCCCAGATTCCCGGCTGCACAGCTCCAGTTGTCCGCGATTTACCTGCACTAAGTGCGATGCTATGCTCAAACCCAAACCGCTCCCCTGTTGTTCCAACGATTCTCGATCAATCTGCTCAAAGGCCTGCAGCGCACGTTTTGCATTATGATCATCGATACCAGGTCCCTCATCGTGAATTTCGAACAACCCTTGACCCCCGCTAATCTTCTGAGCGACAAGGACTACATCGCGGCCCGGTGGAGTAAACTTTACGGCATTACTCAATAATCTTTCTAATATTGAGAAAAGATGATGATCGTAGGTATACAAATCAAAGTCATCTCCCTCAAGAATCACCGTAAAGGAAAATCCTTCCTTAATAACCTTGTCCCGGTGCGCCTCTTCGAATTGATTGAGCAAATGCGAAGCTGAGTGCCACGTTGCTCTGCTCTCAAATACTTTTTCGATAATTCCTGCTTCCATTTGCTGCATTATCATAAAGTCATTTACCAGCCGATCCAGACGCTGACCTCCTCGTTTTATCGCGGCAACAAGCTTTGCGAGCTTCTCACGGCCCATATTGCCATCATTTTGAATTTCTCGGGAAAGTATTTCGGTGCCGGTCAATACAGCCACTAACGGGGTTCTGAACTCATGTGAAAGCGTTTGAATTATTCGCTTGCGATAGGACTCAAACAGCGATGATGATTGCGACTTTAGAATCCGGGAGCGCACTAGCTGGCCTTTTATAACTTGAAGAAGATGTGAAAAATCGGCTGAACTGTCAACAACCGCATCGACTCCCAGCGCAAGAGCCTCCGCATAGCAACCCTTAACGTCATTGCCGGCAACTATCACAATTGGGACGTAAAGGAACTTCGGATACTCTCGAACCTTTTTGAATAAACCTAAACCGTCACTACCACTACCACAAACAATTATATCTATAGGTGATTTTGAAAGGATACGTAACGCTTCCTCTATTGAAGCTGCAACCTCGACTCTGCTAAAAAGCCCGGGAATGGTTTTCAACAGCGCAATTTTCATCGCGTCATCACAAAATGCAAGTGCAACACTGCTGTCTCTTTCTACAACTTTATCCATCGACAGTACTGCCCAAATAAGCCAAGATTACATTCTATTAGCACTCAAACTATGTATCGCCCTGAGTGGCTACAAACTTTACGGAAAGAATAGGTTTCTGGTAACCTCGAATTCGACGTCACAGCAAAGGGAGATAGCTGAAACTTCTTGAAACACGAGCCGGGTGCCACGTACAACGCAGTTAGCGTCAGGGTCATCGGCCGAATACAGTAGGGTACGGGTTTCAAATACTTAGCCACGTTCGTACGTCATTGAGAGCTTACCGTGGCTAAACTGTCAGCAGAAGGTCATGCCGTAAGTCTGGAAATCTTATCTTCACTCACGAGTTCATTTCGTCGGGCAAACCATCTGATTTTTTGTGCATAATAGGAAACACGAGTATATGAGTTTAAAATTATTAGGGCTTTTTCCGGGCCAGGGTAGCCAGAGTGTTGGAATGGGTCGTGATCTCTATGAAACGACTCGAACTGGTCGTGATCTGTTCGACAGGGCCGATCAGGCCCTGGGGTTCTCCTTGTCCTCCATCTGCTTTGAGGGACCGATGGAAAAGCTTACCGAAACGGCGATTGCCCAACCAGCGATATTGCTCGTAAGTACGATTTACTATGAGCTTGTTCGTGAATCGACACCTCTTGTCGTGGCCCTCGGGCATAGCCTCGGGGAATACTCCGCTCTCGTTGCGGCCGGCACCCTTCAGTTTGAAGAAGCGCTAATACTGGTCAACAAACGAGGTAGATATATGCAGGAAGCAGTGCCCGTGGGTGAGGGACGAATGGTGGCGGTATTAGGCAAAGAACCCTCAGAGATCGAAACCGCGATTAAATCTCTGCCAGACGGTGTCGCTGAAATTGCAAATGTAAATGCCCCTGGCCAGATAGTAGTTTCAGGCGATGTTGTCGGCGTCGAGGCCTTTAAAGTAGCTATGAAGGGCGTAAGGCTAATTGACCTTCCAGTAAGCGCACCGTTCCACTGCTCACTAATGAAACCAGCTGCCGACCGCCTTCGTAACGATCTTCAAAGCATCACGCTACGCGCTCCAAAATTTCCTGTATTTTCAAATTATTACGCAAAGGCCCTCTCCGATCCTGAAATCATCAGAGAGAGTCTTCATCTTCAGGTGTGCGGAAGGGTACGATTCACCGAGTGTCTATCGGGTGCCCTTGATGCCTTTGGGGTCCTTGATGCTATTGAATTTGGCAATGGAAAAGTTCTCGCCGGACTTGCTAAAAGAACAGCTCCTAGCCTTTCTGTTCGCAATGTAACTGAAAACCTGAGTTCGACGTAAGAACTCAGGTCGAAAGCGCTCAGCCGAACTTGGCACGTCGAACTCGGATGTTCCTTTTACAGCGAATCAGAAGGCACAAAATGACCTGTGACACCAAATGAATAACAGATTTGAAAAACTTGACGAAAAGAAAAATTATATTACGCCGGATGGATTTGCCTCCTTAAAAGCTGAGCTCACCGAACTCAAGCATGGCGAGCGACCCCAAGTGGTAAACACCGTAGCATGGGCTGCTGGAAATAGGGATCGGTCTGAGAATGGTGATTATATCTATGGAAAAAAAGCGACTACGAGAAATCGACCGGCGCATATCATTCCTTTCCGATAGGATTAATAACTCTATCTTAATTGACCCAAAGTCTGTCAGGTTTAATGGAATATACTTTGGTGCAACCGTGACGATTCTTGATGCAGAAGGTCAGGAAAGAGTTTATACAATAGTAGGAGTTGACGAAATCGATGTCCCTGGCGGCAAGATCAGTTGGAGATCCCCTCTGGGGGCTCTGCGTTGCTGTATAGGGGTTGACGGTGATCTGATTACCTACTCGACACCTCAAGGAAAACGTGAGGTAGAGATCCTTAAGTTTCATTACGATTGATATACCAATATTTAGTACGCCAACCTATCAAGTACCCCACTATGGCTGAATATGATGCAGACCGACCCTTTCTAATTGCAGTTCTCGCGCCGCTCCTATGTCTTTTGGGATTTCTTGGGGTACTGTATGCCTTGAGCCATCTTGGGTACATCAGGAGCATCCCTGAACTCGATGCATTGCTGCTTTTCATTCACAATCTGATGTCTTCACGTGGAATAAACGATGTTCGTAGCCTCTGCTTTGTAGGTGTTCTGCTGATCTTTGGAGGCTCAGGCCTTTGGTCAATGAAAAGATGGGGAGCTCTACTTACTATATTTGGAGCCTTCCTGATTGCCTATCACACCTATACTACGCAAGGGGAAAGTGGACTAGTGATCGGCGCCTGTCTGGGAATCGCGGTTATTGTTTTTTTTCATTTCAAGGAATTTCAATAAGCAACTGTACAGCTTCGTCAAAATTGCTACGGTAAAGTTGGTCTTGATATATATAACCAAGCAATCTTGATTCCAAAGAGAGCGCCTCTGCAAGTTCAGGATCAGGCGTGCCGCCAAGCATCACCAGATCCCTATCCCGTTCTAAACGGGATAACAATCGACGGAATCGATTAGCTGCCTGATGGTGCTCAGGTGAAACAAGCCGTTCAAATACCCGAGACAAGGACTTTAAGACGTGCACCGCGGGCCGAACCCCCGCGCTGGCTATCTGCTGACTCAAATATATATGCCCATCAACCAGACTTTTGACTTCCTCCCCTAAGGGATCGCTGTCAACACGCTCTGACTCAACAAGAACGGTATAAAATGCCGTAATCGAACCTTCCCGGTGTAACCCGGCCCGCTCAAGCAACCTCGGCAGCTCGCTAAACACCGATGGTGGGTACCCCTTTTGGACCGGCAACTCCCCCGCTGCAATCCCAATCTCACGTTGAGCCCTGGCCATTCTGGTTAGTGAGTCACATAACAATAAAACGTGTTTGCCCTGATCGCGGAGGGACTCAGCCACAGCGGTCGCGGTAAAGGACGCCATGGCTCTTCGTGCCGGGGCCTCATCACTGGTTGCAACAACAACGACTGCCTTTGACTGTACCCCGCCAAGGCACTTCTCAATAAATTCGTTTACCTCACGTCCACGTTCACCAATTAGGCCTACGATAATCGCATCAACATCTGCCGAGCGTGCAATCATGCCAAGCAGCGTTGACTTTCCAACCCCGGCCTCCGCAAACAACCCAATTCGCTGCCCTCGAGCGACCGTACAAAGACCATCGATCGCCCGCACCCCCGTAGAAAAATGTTCTGAGAGAATTCCACGTTCAAGGGGAGGTGGTGGGACATTATGTAACCGAACAACCTGCCGCCGTGCGTTAACCGAATCCTCTTTCATACGCTGAAGCACGTTCCCGAAACAATCAAGTACACACCCCAACGGAGACGCCGGGATATCTAAAAGAAATTCCCTGGAAGATGCCTGAACCCGACCACCAGGAAAGATACCTGCAATTGAACCGAGCGGACTCAATGTAACGATATCCTCCTGGAATGATACGACCAAACAGGTAAGTTCCGACTGATCTCTCCGGGTGACTGAACAGCGATCACCACAGGCAACGCCAGGAATTTTCGCGTAGATCAGACCTCCCTTAAGCGCAATAATGGTACCTCTGTGGAGCCACCCTGTAACTGATTCTAAGGCCCAATTATGATCGGTCGGATTTTTCATAACAAAATTAATCCTATAAAAGATCAAGAATTGATTGTAAATGTCGCTCCCATGAATACTCCATTTCGCCGCTCGGGGTTTGTACTACCACCGTTGCCCCCTTTAGTTCAGGGTCTCCTATGACCTGAATTTTTGGAAAGGCGCTCTTTAACTGGTGCTCTAAGTCAGGAGATACACGTAGTGCCATGCTCTGGTGGGCCGGCTGCTGATACAGAATTGTCTGAATCGCGCGTACAATATGAAGGACTTTGGACTCTCCGTCGTTCTGAAGAAATACGACTAACACCGATCGCACTACTTCAGCGATTCGCCGCTCCTCGGTTAATTGGCACTCCTTCTTCCACTCTCCAACTTGTTGGCCGACCTCCAATAATAGCTGGGCCTCACGAGCCCGAGCCCGTTGACGCTCGCGTTGCCTGTGCCGTCTGAGCAGGTTTGCGCACCGGGTTCGCAGAATTCGCTCCTTGTTCTTAAGTTCATTATCAGCCTTACGTAAGCGGGCTAAAATGCGTGAGGTATCAGGATCATAGGAGCGATGGGGGATTATTGGTTTCATAATAATTAGTTGGAAAATGAGGTACGGATCGAGATCTGCCCGCAGAACATATAATACTAATTATCGCGTCAAAGGAATTTAAGTTACCTGTTATTTTGCTGAGCTGTGGTCGTTCTAATACAAAAAGGGAGAGAATACTGTCCATGCTTAAACTCGTTGACTTTGAAATGGAATGGCGCCATAACACCGAGGTGAACAATATAGGGATGCGGGGACATGGGGGTCATTTGGAATAATAAATGGAACGAGGCATTCGACGCCTCGCAACGGAACGCATCGGTGTCATGAATTCATTTTTGAAAGCTCTATCAGATGAGGTGAGCGTGCCTCCCGCTTATTAAACGTAAACAAAGAATGCTAAACCACCAAGAAGAGCCTCAAAACAATCACGGAGCAGAGGGCTTAGCGCCCGAAGAGCTGACTCTTTCCACCGCTACATTTCCCATATCCACCCCATCAAGTCTTCCCGAGCCACAGAACCCCAAACTCAAGGCAGCCTACCTAGCCCGAATATCTAGCACCGAGCATCACCATGCCGCCGCCGGAAACCACAGCGTAAAGGGCGGATTTAACGACTACTTTATGCGTGAAAAATTCTGTGGTAAATTCGCCGGAGATGAAAGCCTCAACAAAATAGCCGAATCTTTTTTGGAAAACAATGACAGGTTCACTGGACGATTTCGAGCCTGTGGTCGCTTTGAAGTTGAGAACCAGCAGGAACTTGCCGATGCATTACAGACAATTGCGCGCTACGAGTCGCCGGTTTCAATTGAAGCAGAGTACTATTATGCTACTAGGTCAGGGGGATATATCCTGGGAGTAGGGGCTAATGGAGTAAACCGTTTTATTGATTCCGAAGATGGCTATAGATATCATGGATCTCGGCAACGCGGGGCGGGCGACCAACCATTTTCACCTCCCGGCGGACGGGAGGATCTACTGAAAATGGAAGAACAAAACTGGGGTGCCTTCTATCACCATGCACCAATCAATCCCGACGTTAAAATAATTGAAAGCCCCAAGAACCTCTCGACAGATCAAAAATACCAGCTGGCATTACTTTATATGGACGCCTTTGGCGCAGGCTGGACATTTGATGAAATTGATAATTTCGACGAAGAAACAAGAATACTTCGGGTTGGCGTGTCAAGGCAAAGCGGTCAAGTGGTATGTGCCTGCGTTGCAGACTCAGATGAGACTTCGGTCGAATTTACCGAATGGGTCGCCAAACCTGGGTTCGGGAACGCGCCTGTTATGGTTGCGAACACCTTGATTAATGCAGTCGAAACTTTCTGGCCTGAAAAGACCCTCTATGGTGAATTCAGGACAACGAGTGCTGCCGCGACCCAGGCTTTCAGGATGGGATTTTCTCTACCCGAAGAGTTGGAAGAACACCCAAATAGCAGCCTGATAATCGGCAATGTAAAGGTTGAAGGGATTGCGACAGATTTTGCGACTCTCTGCTTCTCGTATGACTTCGATCATGACGTGGCCGACTTGACACAGAAAGAAGTCATAACCCCTACAAGCTATGGTCCCGTGATAAAGAAAAGTTAGTGGGCATAGAGAATATTTAGGAAGTCTCGTAGGTAACGGCCTCGGAACTTTTCAAAGTCAACGAAATGCCTGAACAGTTACGTTTTAAAGCAAATCACCATGACTAAAATAATCATACTAGGCGATACCTATAGCAGCCTCCACAAAACCGGATTCAACCATCCAGAAAACCCGAAAAGAATCTCTGCGCTCGCTACCGCTATGCAAAAAAGGTTGATCCCCGTGATCTCTGCGGATCGAACGCGAGAAGTAAAGCCGGAGATAATCCACACCATGCGTTACCTTGATTCACTCCGAGAATCAATCGCTCGGGTCCCCCAAAATGACCAGTATGAAAACAGCCATTATCTTGTAGCGCTTGATGAGGATACCTATGCGAGCGCAGAGTCCCTGAATGTTGCACTGGCTGGACTAGCTCTTCAAGAACAGGCGATTGATATGCTACTTGCAGACCCAAACCACGCCAAACCGGTTCCATTCATAATAACTCGCCCCCCAGGACATCACGCCCGACCGGATGCTTCTATGGGTTTCTGCCTTTTTAATAACGCCGCCTATGCGGCCCGCTACAGTCAAAGAAAATACGGTTTATCCAAGGTCGCAATATTCGACTGGGATGTTCATCACGGCAATGGAACTGAGGAGATTTTCTATGAGGACCACTCCGTTTACTGTGCCTCAATCCACGCCTACCCATACTGGCCTGAAGGGTATGGAGAGCCCGAAAAACGCGGGGGCGGATTTAACTTAAACTTACCGATGCCCATAGAGGCGGGAGATCTTCAATATAGCCAGTATATTGACCGATACGTTATCCCACAATTAGAGCGATTTGAGCCCGAACTCATAATCGTTGCAGCCGGATTCGATGCACATCGCCTAGAGCGAAATTCAGGCCTCCAATTTCAGAGCCTTATGGCCGTTACCGAAAACGGATTCTCATATATGACCGATAGACTGGTCAAATTTGCCGAAAGAACCTGCCAATCTAAAATCCTCTTTACACTTGAAGGCGGATATTACCTACCCTCACTGACTTCCGGGTTTGAGTCCGTGCTAGATACTATCAGTGCCGGAAAAGCGCTGCGGTATCCGGGCTATTCCGAAGGGGCTAGTATGGCAGCTGACGTATACCAATCGTATTGCAACCGGATTGAAGCCGCTCTTTTGTAACTCTACCCCCCCCCGTGTCATTCACCACCCCGTTGCGGAGCGTTGGTGGTGTTGTGGATAAAGTAATTTCAACAATTTACCGCTGTTCTTACGTCGAACTCAAGTCTTTAGTATGCTTGCTGGTTTTTCCTAGTGGGACTGGATTTGAATTTCTGTAGTGGTTATCGTGTGTTTAATGCAACATAGGTTTTTATGTGTAATAAATCACCAGTTCAAGTCGTGTCTTCCAGTAACAATGGTATAACTGCCATTGTTACAGTCCAAGACCTCAAGGATGCTCACCTTATCCTAAGTGGAGAAGGAAACCCCCTCGTCGCAGGGTGCCGAAAGTTCACCTTTGCTCAGGACATCAATGATGGAAATCGAAAGGCGGTCACAGGCAGCCGTGCTATGCTTAATGCGTTGATAAAAGAAAAATATATTGAGATCAGTGAGGAAATAAATGACCCACGATCCTGGGGGTGGTATGTTCCATTTAGCGTAAATATTTCAGAGGACATGGAATACGTAACAACGACCGAAGAGTTGTTTCGTAAGTTTGGCATTATTCATACAGCATAAGGTTCTTCCATCAGGTACTGCTTTATTACCTAATAAAACAGTACCTGACATCCGCCCTTAATCCCCAAGCCATGACCATCACGCCTAGACCCGAACTACCCACGAGCTCTCTCTACGAACCTACCACAAACGACACCGCTGTTCGCAGATCCCCTGTCGCGGCAGATCTTCCCACCATGTATACGGCAACTTCTTCCTGACGTGGCTCAGCAAGAGAAACGGCCACTTTATTGTCGCGGCACCGCAATGATAACTCAACAACCGAGTTACTTCCCACATTCAGGGCCGCGATTGACTCAAGCTCACGTTCCTCCAGAACCTCCACACTGCTGTCAACACTCACTCCTCGAAGTCCAACACGTAGTGCTGTAGCCTCATCCTGCCAATTAAAAGCAACTAGACTCAACGCCTCATGGTCGTTACGATGAAAAGGGTATGAAATTACAGAAGGGGCTTCTGAAACCTTTGAACCAGGAGTTAAACGCGCCGGTTTGCTAATAAGAGGCATTGACCACGGCATGTACTTGACTACCTTCTCCCCGCTTTTTCGCTCTACGACGCATCGTGAGAGAGTAAGGTCCAACGAACGCCTGGTAGGGATTAATTCGATGATTACCCCTGCCAAACCGCGCACGATCGGAAATACTTCCTCCAGACATACACGCAACGGCTCATTAACTTTAGCTCCGTCAAGAGTTACCGGGGGAATTGCGGAAGCAGCCCGAGTTCCAACCACCGCCAAACGTATCAAAACCGGATAGGGCGCAGCAACATGCCGTGCCGACGCAAACACATCTACTAGAGTTTGGCATCCCTCACGTTGATCCCATAAGGCCAACCAACGAACCAAGACCATGTTATTTCCTCGTCTCACCAAGTCGTCCATCTATTCCCCTCAAAAAGGCCTGATTCAATTAAAAATGGCCGCTAAGCCCTTCTTTTGAGTAAAGGGCACCTTACCTACACGAACGAAGCATAATGACAATTACCGCTGTCGTCGACGCTCTTTTCAATTAATTGAACCGCAATTGACGAACGTTCGCTCTTTTGGGACACGCGCACATATTGCGGAACCTGATCCTTTTCCATCTCCAGAGCATCCTCAAAGTCATCTTCTATCCTGAGTATTCGCAACCCATTCGGCGGTACAACCTTAATAATCTCCCGATATGAGCGCTCCCAGTAGAGCCGACACTGAACCTCAGCCTCTTCATCGGAAAGATTAAGAAGCGCAAAATACGAGGTGCTTGATGCGACCGCATTGAGGAATGAAAAGAAGGGCGCTGTTCGTGACAACCGAACACTCGCCCGCATCGGCAAAGACTCAAATTCCGACACAAGACGAAAGGCATGCACGAAGGAAATGGGAGAGCGAACCTCCACTAATCCGTGAACCAGACCATTCTCGCCCCGGCACCCTCCTACAAGCAGCGAAAGGTCAATAGACGCGATGATCTCTGGCGCAAACTCGATTGTCACGCGGTTGGTGATCTCACCCTGAAAATCCCGCACAATCACATGCGTTGTTCCAGGGATATCACCCTTTACAGTATTGAGGATATCAAGTACCGAGGCCAACCGATCAAACTTCGGAACCCATACAAAAGATTGTACGATTGTACCTGCCTCTGGGGAATCTTTAAAAGCCGCGTCCTGCATGTGCATCCCTTTTGAAAAGAATCGGGTAACCTGAGTTCGACGTAAGAACTGCGGTTATTAGTAAACGAACCGAGCAGGCCAAAGAAATCCCCTCGACTCTGATGGCAACGATAACAGAGTATTTGCTGTCGTAGAAGTACCGTAATTAATTATTGCGAGCTGGCATCCATGGGAAAAGAGCGATCTGCTCTATCAAACACCGTCCCATAGGAGTTAAAAAACATTAGTTGCCTGCTTAAAAAAAAATAAACTACTATGGCGGGACCCATAAGAACGAGTGCCCATAAAAGCATAAAGAATGATGATTATAAATGAACCCTTAAGCCCTTTGAACATTGTCCCCTTTTACGGTGGTATGCTCGGTCTGATTTACGCTTACTTGGCCTTTGCTGTTTCAAGAGTCCGAAGACGAGAGCACCTTTCTCTGGGAGACGGAGAAATTCCGGAACTCAGAAGAAAGATTCGCGCCCATGGAAACTTTAATGAATATTCCCCAATAACTCTTCTTCTGATTACCTTTATAGAACTGCACCACGGAGATCCGTTCTTAGTCCACCTACTTTGCTCTGCCCTCCTGATTGGAAGAGGAATGCACGCTTGGAGCATTTCAAATGAAAACGAAAACATTAATTATCGCATTGCCGGTATGATATTGACGTTCCTGCCATTGATCGGGGCATCTTTAATACTTATTATTTCACCGTAGAATCATGACAATTGCCGATTTGTCGCCTATTTTTTGAGGGTTATAGTAATCCTCAAAAATAATGCGGTATTGAAATTCTAAGGAATTTTTGAGAATTACTATAAGTGCTTGCTTTGACTCGCCTCCGCGAGTCGATAGTGTTTCTCAAATGTTGAATCAAAACCGCATTATTTTTGAGAAACACTATAAAACCAAAGGCACACTCCGTAGTGACTGGCCAAAGAGTTCTCAGAATGCTCTATTTTGCCGCTTTAGGGGGAAGTTTAAGCGCGTCATATGGACCAATTGATGATGGCATATAGACATCGCGGGGATATTGATTAACCGGCATTCTTATGCTTCGGGTAGAAACTACCGGAATCCTTTCAAGCTGTGCCCCCCCCTTTCCTCTTCGTAACATACGCGTTATCTCATCAGTAAGTTCCATTTCGGCTGAACCGGCCGAAAGTACCATGGCAGATCGAGGGTCAATCAATCGGACATTTAGGTACACCCTATCCTCTGAGCTCGTGTAGGTCCCTACTAATATTGCCCCAAGGGAGTGAGTCCTCTTCACAAGGGCCGGTGAACGCGAAAGCATAAACTCCCCTTTGTCCTGAACAAACTCCAATGCCTCCCCCTTACGCAACTCCACAACTTCATACCCTTTCATGGCCAATTCACTCAAAAACTGCTCTGAACACACTCGCCCGAATGACGAAGTACTCTCCATATCATCGAGGTCCACAAACGTCGTCACGCCGATCGGTCCCGGATCGACGCCCCTATAATACTCATCAACCTGATCTGCGAGATATGACGTTTTAAACCTACCCACGGATTTATTTGGATAATCGGTCAAAGAAATTGGAGAGAAGGCGGGTAAACTATGATATCTTTTACTACAACCAATGAGTGTTGTTGAAATAAATAGGCACCAAGCGCCATAATAAAGCATGCTACGTGCGATCGGCGCGACTAGCATTTGTACCGTCCCTTTTTTCGGGTCCTTCATGGTAAACATCCCTTCTCTTGAGCCTCGTATGTTCAGAGTTCTTTCTCGAATCCTTGTTGCATTGGGCATTCTTTCCCTCACAGGGTGCCTTTCGATCCAGAACAGGTACGGTGAAGAGTGCAAGTCCCGTACTTATCTTAGAAACCCCGTCGAGGACCATCTAAGCACTGAATATTCCAACAATCCTATGGCACGTTTGGGGATCGTCCCGTTTGTTGCACCGGCAAATTTTGCCGGTGCTGGAGACTCACAACCACCTCTGGGGTCCCAACTGGCGTGGCGCCTTCATGCAGAAATTTTGCGATTAAATAAAATACCGATTGTCGAGGTTACAACGTGGACCGATTGGCCATTAAAGCGTGAAGACTTTTTTTCTGGAAATTTTGAAGCAATGCAGCGAGCCAGAGACGCAGGCTATGACATGATCTTTGTCGGATATCTTGAGGAATCAAACCCTGAAGAGGTCGCAGTTCTAGGAAAGTTGATAGACGTCAATGTGGGCAAGACACTGTGGTACGGTAGAGCACTTGCTTTCTCCCGAAGGAATAAGATTTCAGACCTAAAACACCACTTTGGCGCTACCTTGGATCATTCCTTAAGCTCTCTCGATCTATATCCACTTTACAGCAAACTCGTGCAGTGCCTTGCCGAAGAAGCCCTTAGTGATGACATGGACATCGACGAAAAAGACTCGTCAACACCATGGTGGAAGGGGTGGCTTAGGGTAATTGCCTCCTAAAAAAGACTGGTAGGTGTTCACCAGCCTCGCGAAAACAGCATAAGTTAACGGTCATATCAGATTGTTCAATGTTGAGGGAAAAGTCTTTTTTACGAATGCGAGTTACTACCGTACCTCGCCAGGATCAAAGCAAGGCTTTTGACGAAGAGATAGTGGACAACCTGGTGAACGCTAAGCGACGATTAACTCACGGGTAATAACCTCCTGCAAACCCTCATCATCGAGCAAGGATCCGATGATATGATTTCTTAGCTCGACTGAAGCAGGAAGTTTTAACTTCTTAATAACGACGTCCGCGATATCACCAATGGCATCATCGATCGAACGGTACTGCCGTACCTTAAGGTGTTCAATCTCCTTGGTCCAGTCTGTCCCAATTTCAGTGGCCACCTCTTCACCAAATATCAGGGGTTCTCCATCCACTGCGGTTTCGGCTCCAGAATTTGCTGAGCCGTCTATCATTGAGCCCTGTTTAGTCATAATCTCCCATCTCCTTTAGCTTCTTCACTAATAACCTGGTCTTTTCGTTACCACCGAGTGCAACCCCTTCTTGAGCCATCTCTAGCGAACCGGATTCACCCAGAATTTTTCTCAAAATCGCGTAATTCGACCTACTCCGAAAATTTAATTTATCCTTTGCCAACGACTTTCGAAAATAATATTTCGCTGCAGGAACAGCGCCACGAGCCAATTCCAAAAGCGCCAGATTGCTATATACGTTGTAATAACCACGATCGGCATCCATCGCCTGAAAAAATAACGCTTCAGCGCGATCTAAATCTCCCCTCAGTAACGCAATGCACCCCAAGCCATCCCACGCTTCTGCTGAAGGAACTAGTTCACCTGACATGCGAAACGCTGCCGCAGAGACTTCGAGCTGATTATCATCAAGGGCTTTTGCCGCTGAAATCAAAAGCTCCTTCGCCCTCACCTGTTCGATTGCCGAGGGAGCCATTCGTGCTGGTGGCAAAGTACAACCGACCAACATACTACACCATACCACCATCGTTAGTGCCATGCCAATTCTACTGATCATCCGAGCCAACATATTATTAATGCTATATGAATCGTTATTTTCTCACGGCTCGGCCCTTGACCTGCCCGTCACCTGAGTTCGACGTACAAAACTCAGGTCCTTACGTTTATTGAATGTTTTGTAATCCTCCAGTAGGACAATCGCCTTCTCCTAATGCCAGATCAAGATTCAATTCAGGATCAAAGTACGCAACACTAGGATTGGAATACGCGGCTTTAATCTCCTCCCTTCCAATCACTGCCAGACTAAATCCTAGTCCACGCACATACTCCTGAATAAAAGCCCGCGCGCCCCGAGCCGTAACCAGCGCTGAAACTCGCCCATTCCAGTATATTAGAAACTTATGAAACTCCTGGACTTCTGAATACTCAAGCACGCCAACCTCCCGCTCCAACTGCGTACACCGAAATTCAAATCGTGGGCTGAGGCTCACCGTCTGAATAACACTCTTACCACCGAAATGCTGATCCGAGATGAACCGTCCTAGTCTGATCCTTATTTCCTCATGAAGAACACGATCTTTCCCTACCTTAGGCACGCACTCCGCGATTGCTTGGAGAATTATGTCAATGTTCCTCACTGAGACACCCTCCTGAATAAGCATTCTAAGAATCACAGTCAGTTCAGTCACAGAGACCACCTCGGGGACTACCGCACTGAGCAAGTCACCACTTTGAGATTCATAGTAGGACATTAATAAGTTAGTGGTTTTATCATCCACGATTTCGACCAACAACGATCGAATAATAGAGAAACACATGCGCCCATACTCCTCCATGTTCTCAAATGAAGAATGTGAAATCTCAAATACCCCGACTTCAACTCCCCTTAAATTGACCTTCAAGGAGGTCTCATCAAGGCCTTCTTTGACATGTGGTCGGGCTACTACTATGCCGACATCCTCAAAGACTCTTTCTCGCTCAAGCTCTAAGACCTCACAGAATCTCTTGGTCCATTCCGGAGTTTTAAGGAAGCCTTTTGGAATCTGAATTTCCAGGGATTCCGGAAACGTTGGAATCCTACCTTGGCCGCTCGAATTTTGGACACCACGAACAGCGCTTCTCGTTTTAACAAGCGCATTACCGAGGAGTCCAGTCCCGAAAAAGACAAATGAAAGCGATGGCATTCCCGGCATACATGCCAATCCCAAACAACCCATCCCAACGCCCGATTGCACACCCGGTGATTGAAGAAGTTGCTCACTGATATCAATCGCGAGTGTCTTGCTACCATCTCCACCGACACGTGTTACTATAACTCCCGCAGCCAAGGCATTCAAAACTGCTGGCACCTGCGCCACCAGTCCGTCGCCGATCGTATAAAACGTATACAGTTCAATGGCTTGAGAAACTGTATCACCATTCAGCACCACTCCTACTAAAATTCCGCCGACAAGGTTTACCACCGCAATCAACATTCCCGCTATGGCATCTCCTTTGACGAATTTCATGGCACCATCAAGGGCACCATAAAATTGGGATTCTGTCTGCAACTCTTTTCGCCGCGTCTGAGCCTGTTCCACAGTCAACGCTCCGGCCCTCAACTCTGCATCGATTGACATCTGCCTTCCTGGCATGGCATCAAGCGTAAATCGCGCGGAAACTTCGGCTACCCGCTCGGACCCCTTCGCAATTACCAAAAACTGCACTATCGATATAATTATAAATACGACAAAACCAACTGCAAGATTGCCATTAGTCATCTGTTTCGCTAACGTGCTTATTACCTGGCCGACATTACCTTCACTCAAAAGCAGCCGGGTAGTTGAGATGTTCAAAGATAGCCGATAAAGGGTAGCAAGAAGAATCAGAGTAGGAAACGATGAAAGTCGAAGTATATCGGTAATAGTGAATGCGCTCACTAGCAGTAACACCGAGAGTACAAGATTTCCTGTTAGAAGGAAGTCCAGCAAAAACACCGGCAGGGGTATAACCATGCTTGAAGAAATTAATATCACAATCAATGGAATGACGAAGTTATTCTTTTCAAAGTTCATAGTGATACTCCTATCCGATGCAATCTGATTCAATTAGCCTGAAACCTTCATGTTCCTTATGACGTTCATCGCTGTGTCATGTCGGTTCTTCTCCGCCGTGGTCTTAAAGCTTTGCTCCTGAAACATCTCGTTCATCTGGATCTGTTGAGCCATCCTTTGATCGAATGCCACTTGCGTGTTAGAAATCGACTGTTCTACTCCTCCGCTTGCTGTTGCAGAAGAGGCAGTCCCGGGATTTTGTATGAGCCCTCGCAGGACACCAAGCCCCGAAGATGCAAGGCCCAATCCGCCACCTACAATGTTTCCAATATCTGTCATTTTTCATCTCCAAAATATTTTATTTCGCTTATCGATACACGACTATCACCGGTATTCTTGATCACTGTCGGGCCAACGCACTAACATTTTTACCGACTAAAGATTTTCAGAAATCATAGTTTCTATGCAAGCTTCCAACTGCAAACTTCTTCTCGTTAAAATGCTCTTTACGTTTACCATGCGACGAGACGCCGTATGTCAATAATCCAACCTAACCGTGCTCGTCATGTACTGTCACTTGTCATTACAAAGCCTTTTTAACTGAGTTCAACGTAAGAACTACGGTTTTTAAGCCAGCAACACATGACATAATTCGTCCAGGTTTAGCGGCGTCCCGGACGAATAATCTCACGTGTAGTGAGCTATAACAGGATATTCTTCACCTCAATAGCCATGGCACTCTCACCAAAATGAAGCTCCACCTCGGCAAAAGAATCGGCTCCTAACCCAAGATACCCGGTGAGTTTTCTCTGAATCTGTACGGTTATGTTTGATCCTTCCCGTAGCCTTAGAAGCTCCTCTAGAGAAATGCTTATTGCTCCCAGTGAAACCTCAAGCTGTATATCGTCGTCTAAATCTATCGACTGCTTCTTTTCGAATGAAATCATCTCTCCATCCGTATCCATCTTTACCTCCATAACTTTTTCATTATTAACTACAAGAAAAACTGCACTGGGGATCCTTTTTCCGCAATAAATATGTCCGACGTTGCGAGCCATTATTGCTACAACATCAACTCGTAACTTCATCCATTTTGTATGAATTGGTTTGTTGTATCTGCCATACAAACACTTGATCTCCCGACCACTCACTGCTATCTGTACATCGCCTATTTTTTCCAATGATCCCGAGTTACGATCCTCATAAACGCGATAGAGGCGTTGATGCATTGGCCTAAGAAGCGTAAAACCTGCCGTTCTCCTGGTTTGAATACCGATTATTTTAGATATCGACGTGAGTCCTGCCTCATTGAGAACAATATCTCCCGCCGCTCCGCTGCCTAAATATGAAAAGCCAACTTCTCCAACCGGAGCAAAAGAAACAAAACTCCATGATTCATCAATAGAAATGGGGCTGCACTCAGCAGTTTCGATGACTATAATCCGTCGCCCAGAAAGACACTCAAACAACTCAGATAACAGTCCTTCCAAAAATACAGTCTGTGAAAGCGAACTTTCCATCGTTTCAATGAACTCCTTTAATTTTTGTAGTCTGTTGGCGCTAATTCTGACAAGCTCCTCAATAGTGGCACTGACTGATCACCGAACTGTGAATATTCTGAATTCAATATGCCCATTTTCAGAAAGCGCCACCTAAAGTATATAGTTCTGTTTTGAGGAAATTAGTTTCCTCGTTTTTAGGTATTTTTCTGGCGAAGGTATTTTTCTAGCTCAAAATGCCAAAGAGCCTGTAAAATAAGTCTCTTAATGACCGAAATGGCTATGTGCTTTTATATTCCACAAAGAGGTGCAGAATCGCTCATTTTTCTAATTTTGAAGTGGAACCGGTATATGAAAAGTACACACTGATGGGGAGCATTTTGCCAAAAATAAGAGTAACTACTCAGGTACCCCCAACATAAACGCACCCCAAAAGCGAGCTAACCATCTGTAACTGCCAGGGATTTTTTCAAGGTCGAGGAAAGTGATTGTTTTGTGAATGAGGCGTGGTACTCCACGCCGCAGTGAACAAAATCAATCATTTGACGAAGAGATTGGGAAAATACCTGAGCAGTTACAAATAAGATTTTCAGGCTGACATAGTATCAGGGTCTAAAAATCTTATTTTCGGTGAAAGATTCAGTGCCTTGACCGCTATGGTTGTGCGGGCTCGTGAATAATCCGGTTTAGGGGACGTAACTCGGTATTACCGGTTGAGGCGTCTTAACACGCGTTATGCGAAGGTAGACCAAGCCTATAACTGCAAGTGTGAGAAATACTAACCCAAGGACCATTCTAAAGTTTTCTCTGATGTATTTAGTGACCAATGCAAGCTCGTATAATTTCCAACCTTTACGCGACTCAACGCTTTGAGCCGGTATGAGGCCAGCCGGTATGAGATCAGTCTGTACAGGGCTAGTTTGTACAAAGGGTCTCGGTTCCCGTTGTATCGATGCCGAGCCTTGCTGCGCTGATGAACCGGTCGCACTTTCCTGATCCACAACGTAATTTCCTACGGCCACCTTGTCAATCGTCAGCCATACAGCTATCCGCTCGGCAGGTATCCCACTTGCTCCGCTTACTAAATTGGCAATATCCTCCCTCTTATACAAATCGTCACTCTCGACAATAACAAGCACTGAGCCACTTCCCTGATTTCCAGCTTGGCCAAGAGAACTATTCCCAAATCCTGCAAGAAGAGGATCTTCTTCTGAAAATTTCAAGTGCACTTTGGCTTCATGAACCCCATATAGCACAACAAGTGTCTGTTCAATGTCGCGAGCTACCGATCGCGCAAACTGAAATTTTCTCTCTTCTTTTGAGAGAAATAATCCACTTTGTTCTTCTTCTACGGATTTTTCACCCATTGAATGATAACGTGAAATTATCTTTATTGCACGGGCCACCACACTCGGCTCCACTTGCACGCTCCAGCTATCGCTACCCTGAGCCAGCTTCTCGGCCTCAATGCCGGAATCGCCTAGTTGTGTAATCAGTGAATTAGCCTCACGCTCTGATAATCCGTGCATGATGTTACGTTCGTCACACCCCGAAAGGCACACTATCAGTAGCGCAAAAATGAAAAATTTTGGAGTCTCTTGCATTAAATTATCCCTATCTACTTCCTGCAATAATGCGAAGCATTCGAAGTAGAATCGGGAGTTATCCGCTTCTACCCTGCAAGCTTCTTTTTAGTCTTCTCTAGGGCCTTGGCATGCATTCGAGAAATCCAGCTTTTACTTACTGGCTGATCTCCCTCGGTGAGACCCTGCTGTTGAAGCGCAATGGCAATCTCCTCGAAATTCATATCCTTATAATAGTAGCAATGAAGAATGAATTGATCACGCTCGGAAAGGGCATCTAAGGCCGTCTTAATCCTTGCCTGAGTCTCATTTTTCTCTAACGCCTCCTCCGGAGACTCGGCGTTTGAATCTACAACTACATTAGACACATCACCTTCGGGACCAGCCACGAAAAGACCAAATGAGACCGCTGCATTCGCAGCTACGTTCAAAACGCCCTCAAGATCCGTTCGCCTGACATCCGCATCTCGAACTACATTATAAGCGAGTTGGAGTTTCAAACGCGCCCGTTCAGGTTTAATCGCTTTCCACCCCTTGGCACTATTAAGTTCACGCAATACTGCACCCTTTACCCTGTACGAGGCATACGGCAAAAATGGAATCCCAAAGGTCGGATCATACCTGTCCGCAGCTTCAACGAGCGCAAGATACGCCACCGCCAGAAGCTCCTCGCGAACATTTTCCGAAACATTGAAGATCTTAGAATACTTTGCCACTATGCGATGAGCGTACCCCCTGAATTCCACCGCTAGCCCTTGGTGCTCTGATGCCATCCCAACCCTATTTATAAATATTACTGTTAACGGTCTTTTGTTACCTGAAAAATGAGGGCCGGACAAAAATACCTGACTGCTCAGTAGCAGCTAGTAGACAAGTATATATGGCGACGCATGTTCCATAGGTTGTATTATCAAATAAACCATCAGGAAACTTTGAGCAACCCCTTACTAAATGATAGAGTCTGTCAACAGATGGGCAAAGGAAAATATCACAGGGAACTAACATATGATTATTATTACGGGAGCTGACGGATTTATTGGGAGTAATGCGCTCCATTTCATTGCCAGGTCCTTTCCTGCAGAACCGTTAGGTGCGGTGGTCGCTCTTAAAACAGATACCAAGTGGAAGAATCTTCTAGGAAAACGACTATCGTATATTGCAGACAAAGATGAGTTTATCTCAGACCTCCAAAACAATTCACTTAAAGTAACACCAACAGCGATCGTCCACCTGGGAGCAAAATCATATACAACAGAGCTGGATTGCGGCTTGCTCCTTAATAACAACTACCGATATACCAAAGTACTCGCCGAGTACTGCCTTCAGCAGGATATTCGATTTATCTATGCAAGCAGCGCAGCAACCTACGGAAACGGTGAGCTGGGGTTTTCCGATGCTGATGAATTGACCCCCAACTTGAAACCAACCAACCCCTATGGTTTTTCAAAATGGCTCTTCGACCAATGGGCAATTGAGCACAAAGCAACTTTAAAAATAGCGGGTCTGCGATTCTTCAATGTTTATGGACCAAACGAACAACATAAAGGTGGCCAGAGCAGCCCTATCCCGGTTTTCTATAACCAGGTGTGCGACACCGGCACGATACGGTTATTTAAGTCTGATCGTAAGGAATATGCAGACGGAGAGCAAAAGCGTGACTTCATCTCAGTTGTTGATTGTATCAAGGTGATTATCTGGCTTATTGAAAACCGTACCGTCGGGGGAATTTTTAACGTTGGAACAGGTAGGGCAACTACCTGGCTAGATGTGGCTAAGGCCGTACACAAATCCGCACAACCGCAAGTTCCGTTCTCGGTTGAGTATATTGAAATGCCTGAAAAGTTAAAGGATCACTATCAGTACTATACTCAAGCAGACCTGACCAAACTGAGAAAGGCTGGATATACGGCAGAGTTTATTTCAATTGGAGAAGGCATCACCGAATACGTGTCGGAATTTCTAGCGACGGGTAGTTTCAGGTAGTAAGGGCGATCCAAAAAGAGGACTCAGGGGCCAATCAACGTTAAGGTCGCTGGTAAAGTAGAGTACCCTATTGTAACACTTCAGAAGAGCATGCCTTGAAAGCAAATGTAATGATTTCAAGCTCCCGTAATGCGAATTTTTAGAGAACTCTAACTCTACGGCATAACAAGGAAAACGTGATGATAAGACGGAATATGGTTGTGATTGGTGGGGGTGGACGGTTGGGATCATGGTTTGTACGATACTTCAGTAATTGCGGCTGGGCAGTTGCTGTAGTAGAGGAAAATGATCATCGCTCCCCCTCCCACATAGTGCCAGATTTTGATGTAGTTCTCCTTGCCGTACCTCATCCTGTAGCACCAGCTGTAATTGAATCCTATGGTCGCGTTCTATCTGAGGATCATCTTCTGATAGATCTGTCTTCCGTTAAATCGGCAACCGCGTTGGCAGTACAAAACCTGAAAAGCGAGGTCCTTCTGGCACACCCGATGTGGAGTCCCCAGGTGCCCACTATGAGCGGCCAAACCATGGTGATTTGCCGCGAAGGCCGACACAACCTATTAACTCGAAACGTACTTGATAATTTTGAAAATTCCGGGGTAATCCTAAACCTGCTTTCAGCGGAAGAACATGATCGGGTCATGGCACTGGTTCAAGTCGCAAATCATGCAATGCTTCTTGGCCTAGGAGAGCTGCATCGAATGAGCGGATTTAACGCTGAAGACCTCACTGCCTGTGAAAGTCCAATTTACCGGATGGTTTCTGCCATGCTTGGGAGAATGCTCTCTCACCAAGCTGAACTGTACGCCGATATAGCTCTCTGTAATCCATACGGTCCGAATGCAGTTACTGCCTTAGCAAAATGCCTTACAGATTTAGGAGAAATTATAACGAAAGGAAATCGCCAAGAATTTCTAAAGCTATTTGAACGGGTGCAGGAATATCGCGTGCAGGAAATATCAAGTGCAGTAGCCGATAGCGCAACTATGGTCGAAGCTCTGGCAGAAAAAAGAGGAAAACGATAAACCTAAAAAGAGTAGTTGCGTGGGATAAAGTGGTCCCAGATAGTTAAAATTACAAAGAAGTTAGTTCAGCTATCTGGGCCGCTTTAGACCGCAAAACTGCTCTTTTTAGGGCAAGAGCTTCTGACGCCTACCCGGAAAATACTATAAGGTGAGTAAAGGAAGAAGGGCGTAGCCCCTTCTTCCTTCCTCGCAGAACCGGACTTGGAGAGTTACTCCATCCGGCTCCCAGTAAGAGTCCTTTACGTTCGTGTTGTTGTTGTGTAGAAAGAGTGA
>JBIIDM010000181.1:0-7028 GCA_044238365.1 Bdellovibrionota bacterium
ATGAAGCGACCTGATTATAGCCATGCCTTCCTTCTTCTTCCCATTTTGGAGCAAACTTGATGCATAGTTAAATCGCAACGTGCAGCCAGTATCACCCAATTCCCTAGCCTGCTCGAGTAAGACGGCCACCTCTTGACTCTTTCCCAGGTTACCCAGTCTGACGACCTCACTGTAAATAGCTTCCAACTTTGGATCAGAATGCGAACGCATCTGCTCATTCTTAACCACAATCTTCGACGTCCTCACATCCACCTTCGCCCCCTTTATAAACACAATGTGCTTCGCTTGGGCTACGCCGTTAATTTTGTCTATGCAACGGCTGGCCTGAATACGTTGCTGCTCCGTGCCACGGTCTTCGGCCGCAAATTCTGTCAAGGCGGGGATGAAGGCTGGCAATGCAAATTGCTCTGCAGCACCAATTCCAAACGCTAGGCCACGGACGTCACCATACCGAATTAAAAAGTTGATTGCGAGTACGAACCATGGCTGCTGTACGACCGACTTCACTATATTTTCGTGAGCAACTGTACCAATTCCTGATACAAATGCCGTGGGCAATACCGTGTTAATCCCCACTCCTACATCGCTGAGGGCGCCGCGCCTCTCTTTTGCCATTAGTGCTATAACATCCTGCGCTTCCTTAAACAGCTCCTTCTTGATGAGGACGCACGCCAACATGCGAAGGGCTACGGTTCGGTTAAAGGGCCCGTCATTTCCTAGGGAAACTATACTCGGATGCCACGCCACTATGGTGTCCAGATCGCCCTTAAAAAGCAGGCCTTCGATTTGCTTGGCGTAATGATACTCCGAGATAACTGGCGCAACACAAAGGTCCAAAGACTCCTTATCGCCCAGAAGGTACCCTGTTCGAAGGGCAAGGGCTACGGCGTACTGATTCTCCGGGGCGATAACCAACGCCTGACGTACCTCTTTTAAACTCTCCTCCATTTTATGCTGCTGGAAGAGTATCTCCGAAAGATTATTACGGGCTGGCATATTAGCAGGCTGCAGCGCCAATAACTCGCGCGCGTATTTTTCCGCCTGGCGAAGGTTGCCATTGCGAAGATTCAGTATGCAACGGTCGTTAATCGCCTCAAGGCGAATGTCATCGTCATCGCCAGGAAGATCTATAGTACTTTCCCGTCGGAATTTTTTGAAACCATCTAAAAGTTCATAAAGTCGGTGGTACCGTTTCTTATCATCAGCATCAAGCCTGCTAACTCGCAGAGGCTTCAGATCCTCGCAGGCCAGACTTAAATACCCAAGCTCTACCTCAAGACCAACCATCATAAGGTGTGTTTCCGCATCTTGTGGCAACAACACCAGTGCCTTGCGCATTAGATTGAGTGCCTCACTGCGATCGTCCTGCTGAATTCGTAACAGCGCCACCATCTTGAGAACCTGGGGTTCCCGTGGAAAATCGCGGTAGAGCGGCTCCAATATTTGCGCGGCCTCAGCCGTTCGATCTTCATCAATGAGGACTGAAGCTTCGTATAATTTGCCAACCACCTTATTTGAAAACTTTGGTTTCAGGATGGCGGGGACTCCCAACTGTCTTTTCTTCTTCTTGGTCATATTATTAACTTCACTATTTCTACTGTCCCCTGCCATGATTTTGGAGAGAACTCGCACTTCTGTTATCGGCGTTCTTTTATTCGGTGGTTCTTTCAGAGGCACACATGTTTAGGACTTTCAGGGTTGTGCGCACTACTGAGAAAATAGAAATCCGAACCTCACCCGCCCACAACCTTCCGCCCCACGCGCTCAACCCGCCACTTCAAATCCGCCAACACCCGATCCCCCTTCTCCACCACCTGCTCCAACGCCTCGATACTCCCCTTGGCCACCTCAATCTCCCCGATCTCCAACGCCAAAATCACCTGCGCTGCCACAAGCGACCGATACTCCGTCACATGCAACTCTGTCCGCGACAACAACGGCTCCAGCAAAGCCCGCGCCTCATCGATACGCCCTTCTTCCGCCGCGGTTTGCGCCAAAAACGTGCGAGCAAAAAGATACTCCGGGTCCTCGGCATGCAACGCCTCAATCAAAGCCCTTCCCTCTGCTACTTTGCCAGATCCCAACAGACATACGGCATAATTAAATCGCAAAGAGCAGCCTTTATCTCCCAGCTTCGCAGCTTCGGCCATTAAGGCGCCGACCTTATCAGTCTTTCCAAGATTAGCGAGTTTGATAACCTCTTCGTATATTTTTTCCAGCCTTGGCTCCGAAGGTGCAACCGTCGCATCTCGCCTGACCAAAATCTTCGAACTTTCGATATCGCTCTTCTTCCCTTTAAAAAATACGACGTGCCTGGAGCCAGTTTCGCCATTAATTTCATCTATACAGCGCATGGCCTGTAAACGTAGCTCTTCCGTACCGCGATCTTCGGCAACGAATTCGGTTAAGGCTGGGATATAGTCCGGCAATAAAAGATCCTCGGCAGCGCTAAGGGCACACGCGATAGCTGGTACATCTCCAAACCGAATCAAAAAGGTAGTTGCACGTATGAACCATGGTTGCTTCATAACCACTTTCACCTGCTCCTCACGCTCGGCTGAACCAAGCCCTGATAACAGCGCCACCGGCAGTACCGTGTTAAGACCTACTCCCACATTGGTGACTGTCCCGCGCTTCTCTGCAGCCATTAGTGCAATAACATCCTGAGCCTCCTGAAAGAGCTCCTTCTTAAGAAGGACACACGCTAAAAGGCGCAAGGCTGCGGTTCGGGAAAAATCGCCGCCATCTGGGAATGAAACTAACTGTTCGCGCCAGGCCACTATGGCATCCAGATCGCCTTTAAAAAGCTGGGCGTCAAGTTGCTTGGCGTAATGGTGGGCGGAGAGGGTGGGATCAACCTGAAGATTCACCTTGTCTAGCTCCCCCAGCAGATAACTGACGCGCAGAGCAAGGGCTATGGCGAACTGATTCTCAGGGGCGATGGCCAACGCTCGACGTGCCTCATGTAAACTTCCTTCCATGTCAGACTGTTGGAAGAGTATTTCTGAGAGATTATTGAAGGCTCGCAGACTGGAAGGATCTAGTTCTAATAAGTCGCGGGCATTTTTTTCGGCCTGGCGAAAATTGCCATTGCGAACATTTAACGCGCAACGATCGTTAAGGGCCTCAAGGTGAATCAAATGGTCTTTGTCGGTGAGAGCGAGATCATCGCGCCCTACGGAATCCTTGAATTGCTCTAAAGTGTGATGAAGGCGCTGGTAGTCTGCCCTTATCGTAGAGTCGAGCTTGGTAACTCTCAAGGCTCTTAGATCTTCGTAGGCAAGGGCAAAATAGCCAAGCTCGACCTCTAGCCCAACCATCATTAGGTGAGTAGCTGCATCGTGGGGAGCCAATACCAATGATTTTCGAATTAGCTTGAGCGCCTCATTGAGATCCTCCTGATGGAATCGCAAGATGGCCAGTGTTTTCACAACCTGTGCCTCTCGTGGAAATTCAAGATAGAGCGGTTCCAAAATTTTGGCGGCCTGAGAAAGCTGATTTTCAGCTATGAGGTCGCTAGCGTCGCCCAATTTGTCGATCATCTTAATTGAAAACTTTTGTTTAAGAATTAAGGGGATACCACTTTTTTTCTTTCTTTTCTTCGTCATTACATCACCTTTACTACGAACCTGCGCTCGACGTAAGAACTCAGGTTACTACGTTATGCTGGCCTGTCTTAATTTGTACTCTGCTCAATAGCGGCTGCTGCTACTTCCAGAAAAGCTATCAGCCCGGATTATTCACGGGCTTGTGAATAATCCGGGTCAGGCGGCCTTCCTGCGCACTTCGTCCCCGCGCTCCTTATATACCCCGTGGCCATAGGCACCATAATAGCCATTACCTTTCACTGCATAGTCATTCAATACTGTGCCGATTATCCGTCCTCCGCTTCCCACCAGCCGCTTCACGCTATTTTGCAAATGTTGACGAGGGGAAGTGGCCGAACGCACGACAAACAAGGAACCATCGGCAATGCCGGTTAACACGAGCGCATCAGCCATCGCCGCGACAGGCGGAGAATCAATCACGATCATGTCGTAATGCTCGCGCATTTCAGTTATCAGACGATGCATCTTCTGCGAACCCAGCAATTCCACCGGGTTGGGAACGCTGCCACCAGCTGGTAGAACAGTAAGTCCCTCTACTTCAGGGATCTCGTGGGTAACACTCTCCAGCTCTACTTGTCCTGTTAAAACCTCCGATAAACCAGGAGCATCTTTTTGGTAACGGTAGTAATTATGAATGCTCGGGCGGCGTAAGTCGGCATCAACTAGGAGGGTACGTTTACCAGCCATCGCAAGCGCGGCCGCAAGATGGGCCGACACGCACGACTTTCCCTCGCCCTCAGAGGCGCTTACCACGTGTACTACCTGGTACGGGTGGTCTGGTGAGGATAACTGAATTGCAGACCGAATAATCCTAAAACCCTCAGAGGCAAGCGAATAGGGGTTGCGTAATAAGGTCAACGGCAAGCGTGCTACCTGGGGCAAGTGCATACTGGCCTGATCGCCGTGCTGCTCCTTGGCATTGTCAGTTGCAGCGTCGTGCTGGCTATTTTGAGCCACATTCACCATGGCCTGAAGCGTTGCATCAAGCTCATCGGTAATGAAATGCGGAATAATCCCGAGGGCAGGCACCTCTGGCAGGGCCTCCTCAAGTTCCTCAGGCGTACGGACTTTCTGATCAAGATTGAGCAAGATTAAAGCGACCAGCAGCCCTAGCGCTAGACCTCCGGCGCCACCCAAACCTACACTCAATAGAACGCGGGGGCTCGCCGGTTTTTTTACAATTGCTGCTGGTTGGGTCAATGCAATGTTATTATTTACTGAAACTCCCGAACTGAAGCGTAGTTCCTGAATTTCTTGCACTGCCCGTTCACGGAGCTGCCGAAGTAATTCATACTCATGCTTCATGCGTTGAAACTCTACATGCGACCGCGCCGTCGTAAGGGCGCCCTCGCGGTCAGCTTGACCGGCTTCAGTAATCTCCTTTTCAATGGCCCGGGCAGAGTCGAGCTTGACCTTTAATGAGTTAAGCGCTCGGGTTCGGCTTTTTGTGATTTGCTCTTCCAGGCTGATAATCTTCGTCTTCAGCTCTTTCATCGCAGGGTAGGTGTCCACAAAGCGTTCGCCTAGTGACGTATACTTTACCCTAGCAGCTGCCAAAGCCTCGCGAAGCGGTTTGGTTGATTCGTCATCAACAAAGGTTGAGTTGCCATTGGCATTGCTTACATCTTCCAGAGCAGACTTATAGGCATTCTCGGCATTTATTCGGGCCGCCCGGGCCTCGCTCACCTGGGTTTGTACATCCTTGACCTGGTTTACCGCGATTTCGGCTTCGCCCTCTAGGGCCGTCATGGCGTTTTCCTTGGCGAACTCACTGAGCTTCTTTTCGGCGTCGGCTAATTGTTTCTTTAACTCGGCAGCCTGCTTTTTGAGAAACCCGATATCCTTATTATCAGAGCCCGCACGGGTTCGGTTCTTTTCAGCGATGAACTCTTTGGCGTGAACATTGGCAAGATTGGCCGAAAGTTCGGGGTCGAGCGACGTAACCGACACCTCGATTAAGGCCGTGTCTCGAATTGGCTTCACCTTAACAAGGCGATCGTAGTATTCCTTGAGCTTATCGGCAGAATAAACGTAGCTGGAACCGATCAGAGACTCTTTTTCCAGCAGTTCCTGATACCCCGGAATTTTATTGAAGTAGTCGATAATCTCTTTGCGTTGCATAACCGCATCAGCAAGCGTAAGCCCGGTCAAGCCTTGTACCTGTGTGGCGAAATAATTTTCTTCGGCGGTTTTCTTTGCCAGTTCGTCTTCACGGGCAGTACCGTGCAGTTTAGGGGAGTAGGTTGCGACTTCAAGGATAGCGGTGGAGCGATACTGCTTGGGGGTTATAAGAAGATACACTACCCCGAGGAGAAGGCCCCCAATAAAGCAGCCCAGTATGACCTTCCACTGGCGGAAAAGAATCAGAACATCCCGAATCGTAATATCACCATCGTTCTTCGGCGAATGGCCGGGGCCCGCCATCTGGGATGGATTGAACAACATGTTTTGCTGACGTTCCTGGAGCGCTACTGCCCTAGGTTGCGGTTTAAAAGGTACTATTGCCGGGGCATCGCCCATCTATTCTCTCCCTCATTCTATTGCTAGTCGCAGCTGCCAGAATTAAAAACAGGTCCATTACAACGACCGCACGTAAAATCCATGAATCGTTCAAACGTGCGTGTACGCCACCTCTATGCCCGCTCCACGGTGACGACATTTATTAACCTGAGTTCGCGGTACGAAGAACGTAAACTTCAGTGCGGCCATCAACCAGCCCAACCTAAGCCCATTTCCTCTACGAATAAAAGCGTTGCGCCGAAGGGGTTAGTTCTATAGTGCTATTCGATAATGGGCCGATCATGCCCTACTCGTCTATACAGGGCAATGAGGTAGAGCTGGCTTTACGAAAAATCAGGCCAAAGGAAGTTGCGATTGCCTGTAAGCAAGTACCAACTGCAACGGTACAAAATCACAGTGTCAGGTAATGTTTCCAACTGGTTGGTAGTGCGCTTGATTTGTACATGCCTACCGGTTGAACAATGCAATCGGATGCACTTCGTAAGAAAAAAAACAAACAAGAAAGATAAAACTCCATTTATTACGTGATGGTTCTCTCAGCTAGGTGGCGTCAATACTACCAAGGCCCGCAGTACAGGGCCTGGCTGCCAATAGAAATTGGAGCGTAAATGTCCTATACTGCACACGGCTCTTCTGGTGCGCCAGAAGAAGATGGCAGGCTCAACGCAGCAACTGCGATTTACAGATCTGGAAACAGGAGTGTTTGTTTGAACGTAACTATTCTTTGTGCAATTTTCCTGTTGCTACTGGTGCTCAGCATTCGGCAACCACACAATGCGCTCATCGTTGCCTGGTGCATGAATGGATTAGACCAGTTAACGACTATCAGTTCACCTTATTTTGAACGTCATAGCTCTGCAATCAACTTTGTTATTGCCTCAATAATCGGAATCGCGTTCC
>JBIIDM010000182.1:0-7015 GCA_044238365.1 Bdellovibrionota bacterium
GCCTCTCTCGTGTCTAAAGCAATTTCAACCATTTACCTTTGTTCTTACGTCGAACTCAGGTTACTGAATTCCCAATCTTTTCTGACTCGCTGAAGCGAAACGGGTATATTTTAAATTGGAACCAGCCTACTTGCATATTGCCGGGTAGGTAACATATTCTTATTGCATAAATTTCGGGTCGCCTTTCCGTCATGGGAGTCTCGGGCGTCGCTGGGGCACTAACTGGTGAGTCTAAGTGTTATGGTTCAAGGTCATTTTAATCAGTATCAGTCATGGGGACGTAATCCAAAGGTTGGGCATGTGGAGGTACTTCCGCAGTTTTGGCGGGACAACGTAGATTTGACACACACGAGTTCGTCGTTGCTTCCTTACGGCTATGGACGGAGTTATGGTGATTGTGGGCTTAATGACCAGGCTGGCATTATTCCGACACGAGCACTCAATCGTTTGCTGGCATTTGATTCCAAGAAGGGAACTCTGACAGCAGAGGCTGGTATCTCGCTTACTGAGATCCTCGAGTTTGTTGTTCCTCGTGGGTGGTTTCTGCCCGTGAGTCCGGGTACCAAGTTCGTGACGCTTGGAGGAGCAATAGCCAACGATATTCACGGGAAAAATCAGACAAAGGAGGGGACTTTTGGGTGCTATGTTAGACGGCTTGAGTTGGCTCGTTCTAATGGAGAGCGGTTACTGTGTTCTGAGAGCTCTAATCCGGACCTGTTCAAGGCTACAATTGCCGGTCTTGGGCTTACTGGACTGATAGTATGGGCTGAATTTGAATTAAAGCCGATCAAGGGGCCTTACATTGATAAGGAAACGATACCGTTTCATGGTCTTGATGGATTTTTTAGAATAACAGATGAGTCGGACCAAAGTCATCTCTACACGGTGGCGTGGCTTGATTGTTTGGGTTCGGGCGCGAACTTTGCCCGGGGGATATTTTTTCGGGGAAACCACTCGCAGGATCGCGGTACGCACAAGAAGTGTGAGCCTCGGAAGACAACTCTTGCGGTGCCGGTTTTATGCCCGGAATTTACTCTAAACAATCTTTCACTCAAAGCCTTTAATGCGGCATTCTTTGCGAAGAATTCATGGGCCCAGGGTCATTCAATAGAGCACTATGACCCGTTTTTTTACCCTCTTGATTCGGTTGCCGACTGGAACAGGATTTATGGTCCGCGCGGGTTTTTCCAGTTTCAATGTGTCGTGCCTCGGGATGTTATTGAGGAAATTCTTCGTACGATAGTCGATTCAGGACAGCCTTCATTTCTGGGCGTGCTCAAGTGTTTTGGCGATATCGCCTCTCCTGGCATGATGTCCTTTCCTCGGTATGGAATAACCCTCGCACTTGATTTTCCGAACAAGGGGGAGGCCACCGCTAGGTTGATACGTCGGCTTCACGAGGTGGTGATGGCAAATAACGGAGCGCTGTATCCGGCGAAGGATTCGTGGATGCAGCCTGAGGAGTTTAAGGCTTGTTTTCCGGCCTGGCAGGAGTTTTCCAAGTTCATCGACCCGGCTTTCTCGTCGAGTTTCTGGAGGAGGGTTACGGGGGGGGATCAAAGACGGCGGTTGCAGTGTAAGCAGGGCTGCGTCGGGTATCGATTTAAAAGAAGGACAGGACCAGGAGAAATATAATGACAACATCAGCTAATCGAATTGTTGTGGTCGGCGCAACATCAGCGATTGCCGCGGCAACGTTGAAGCACTGTACTGCCAAAGAGCTTTGTCTGGTTGGACGAAGTGAGCATAAGCTTAAAGCTGTTCGCCAGGATTTGACGGTTCGAGGGGCTCAAAACGTTCGGGTCGTGGTAGCTGATGTAGGTGAGCCAGAGGTGGCAGCAGGGTTACATGAAAGGTTGTTAGCAGAGTTTGGTGAATTCGATTCTCTGATAATAGCTCACGGAGATCTTCCGGACCAGAACGGGGCGCAGGAGTCTTATGAGATCGCTCGAAAGGCGTTAGAGGTCAATTTTCTGAGCGTGGTAGCTCTTCTCACTCCCGTAGCTAATTATATGGAAGAGCGCGAGAGAGGCACTATTGTCGTTATAGGGTCGGTCGCGGGGGACAGGGGTAGGAAGAGCAACTACGTCTACGGTGCGGCAAAGGGGGCGACCGCGGTCTTTCTTCAGGGGTTGCGAAATCGCCTGTATGCCGCTGGCGTAAACGTTATCACCGTAAAGCCGGGTTTTGTTGATACGCCAATGACAGCTCACATAAAGAAGGGACCACTCTTCGTATCGGCGGATACGGTCGCGGCCGGAATTGTGCGGGCTATGAATCGTGGCAGCGACGTCGTTTATTTGCCGTGGTTTTGGTTAATAATAATGACCGTCATCTGCTCAATCCCTGAGCGGGTCTTCAAAAGGCTCTCCATCTGAGGAGGCGGTTTCGACATAGGTATAGCTGTTTTCCTTTTTGACTTGAAAATTGGAGTGCTCATCGATGGGAAAGTGGATATGTTCTCGGGTTTATATTCTTGGGATGTTCGTGCTCGTTTGTTTGACAGCGGTGTTTTGTGAGGATTTAAACCAGCCTCAGGTAAAAGAAAAGAAAGATAAGGGAAGTGTGGATATGGATAGACCAGATGACAACGCTGATGACCTCAAGAAGCGTCTCTCGCCGCTTCAATTTTACGTAACACAAAGGGGAGGGACAGAGCCGCCATTTCAGAATGAATACTGGGACAATCACGAGGATGGCATTTATGTTGATATCGTATCAGGCAAGCCGCTTTTTAGTTCCCGTGATAAATTTGATTCCGGGACTGGTTGGCCCTCATTTACCCGCCCATTGGCGGATGATGGAATAACCGCGCACTCAGATGCATCTCATGGAATGTTGAGAACCGAAGTACGGGGAAATGAAAGTGGCGCACACCTTGGGCATCTATTTAACGATGGCCCAACGCCGGGCGGGAGGCGCTACTGTATAAACTCCAGCTCGCTGCGCTTTATTCCAGCGGCACAGCTGGAGCAGGAAGGGTACGGCAAGTATAGTAGTTTGTTCGCTTCCACCAAGGATGCATTACAGCCAGTGCCTAAAGCGGAGGTAGGAGTCAAGGAAATGAGTGCCGGTGATTCCTGTGAGTCCTCGGTCGATACAGCGGTATTGGCGGGGGGGTGCTTTTGGGGAGTCGAGGAGATTATAAGAACTATACCAGGAGTTATCGAGGTGGAGGCCGGGTATACCGGAGGTGGCTTAGCAAATCCAAACTATACGGCTGTGTCTAGTGATAGTACCGGGCATGCTGAGGCAGTTAAAATAACATACGATCCGTCAAAGACTAGCTATGAGGCGCTGTTAAGGATTTTTTTCCGATTGCACGACCCAACCACCAGAAATCAACAAGGTAATGACATCGGCACTCGATATCGTTCGGCGATTTTTGTAAAGTCAGGAAAGGAGCGAGAGATAGCGGAGAAGGTTATAAAAGAAACTGACAAATCTGGTAAGTGGAAAAATCCGCTGGTTACGACGATTGAGGATGCGGGAGCGTGGTGGAAGGCCGAGGAGTATCATCAAGACTATCTCCAGAAGCATCCGGGGGGTTATACATGTCATTATTTGAGAGAATAACGCTCTCTATAGTGCAGTTATAATTAGGTATTCATAAAAAGAAGCATAGTGTCGACAGATGTTTAGCCCGGATTATTCCTGTACTAATGTGCAGTGGATTCATAGGCGCTGTATTGATGGGTACTATTGTGGACTAGATTATTACGTCTCCTCGTTAAAAGCCTTATTTGGCCCCAGAGCATACCTACCGTACTCCACACAGATTTTTAGCCTCCTTTTCGTTCACGATTTGCTATAGCTGAATACTTTTGCTGGTCTTCTCCACTAACAAATTCGATCCGAGCATCAAAGTGCCCCATTCCCTCATTATTCGGATCATCGTCAAGACAGAAGTCAAGCCTGACTCGTCCGCCACTTGTTTTCGATTGCTTTATTGCGCCTCCGGTGTCTTCAGCTCGACATAAAATCCGCCCATGGCCAGGCAAGGTCGCCCAGAAGAACTGGCGCAACTTTATGGGACCGCTTGGATCTACTGCACAGCTAACCCAGCTCACTTTGCCCTTTTTGTAGTCTTCGACAGTATAGAGGGGATTATTTTTTCCTAGGCCAGTATAGAGCCCTCCCTCAAGCGTTGAATTATGGCGGTGATACACCGTTCCGTGGGCTAGCATTTCTTTGCCCGGTTTATTCGACATGGGCTGACCCGGGCCGTTGACCACATCTTGCATCTGAGCATTTCGGCTATCTTCCGGATCATCACTTAAAGACGCTAAATTTCCGTTGTTCACATGCGAGGCATCAAAAACGCCGTGCGTTTTTTGTTTAAGTTGTTCAAAAGATATTGGCGTTTGTTCCAGTACTGTTTGTAATGCGTACATAGTTCTAATGCCCGCTTTACCATCAACAAGAAGGCCATAACGAGCATCATTGTTCTTAATGACCACGCCCTGATCAGTAATTCGATGTTGTGATTGAAACATACTCACAACGTTAATCGTGTCCGCGTCGTACTTTCCGTTTACATCAAGGGTAGACTTGCTTTGACCAGTTCTTGAGTCCTTAAAATTTTGGCCGGTTAGTTCGAGCCATTTATTTATAGCTGTTTGAAGCTCTTTTGTTGCCTGAATCGTCTCGGCACTTTCACTCATTCCGGCCTTAAATACTCCTTCATTTTGTTCCACTTTTGAGAAAAAAGCAGATGAAAGGAGTTCCATTCCTTTTCCAAGAGCCGTGCTTAACCCAGTAGCTATCTTGTTGCCATTATTTATTATAACACTTCGAAATTCATCAAGATTTTTATGTGTTGGCAGTGAGTCATGCAGCACATTTTCGACAACGCGACCCTTAGTAACTTCTTGCTGATTACGAGAATTCATCGAATTAGTCTCCGTGTTTTAATTTATCGGGGGAACGTAATAGCCTGAGTTCGACGTAAGAACAAAGGTAAATGGTTGAAATTGCTTTAGACACGAGAGGCGTGCAGTGATATAAAAGCGCAGGCTAACAGCTTGCTACGTCGAGCATTTTATATCATGAGCAACGAAGTGGATGAAGTAATTTCAGCCATTTACCGCAGTGCTTACGTCGAACTCAGGTTAATAGTGCCTTAGAAGAGTTATGCGCATTTCAAGGCCAGTGTAGCTACAACCCTTTGAAGTAGATGCTTTTTTTGAGACTGTACTTATTCGTCAGAACGGATCGAGGCAGGTTTGCGTCGATGGTTGGGTGTCATTCCCTAGAATTCCCTCGTCAACTATCACCAGGATACGCGCATCAAAAGGGTCTTGGGTGGAGCAATTGAAGTCACGTCTCGTGTTCCCGGTTTTTAAGACTCTGTGGTACTCTAGCCTGGATTATTCACGAGTCCGCACCACCTTAACCACTATGGAGGCGCGTTTCGTGAATAATCCGGGCTAACCTACGGGGTCCAAAGTCGGAACAACGAAACATAGCGATTACATTACGGGTGCTTGAAGACCCATATTCAAGAAGCCTTGAAGCCCTTTAAACACATCTTGCGAGAATCTCGTGCCGGTAGCTGAAGGCACTCTCACCACGTCGCCATTTTTGAGAAAAGGATTTTTCTGTGATCCATTCTGGATTGCCAAAAGATCATAGACTAACGTTACCTTTTCATTGACACCCAGCTTTCTAACAATCTCAATTTCATCAAGGCGTGCTCCGTAGGATACGCCACCCGCAGCCGCCAGTGCGCCCACCAGAGTTGCACTCTCACCAAGTGTATACTGACCTCGTTTATCTACTTCGCCTTCTACCATGATTTGGCCACCGGGCTGTACAACCAAGATGTCGCCGCCCCTCAACGGAATGTCTAGTGGAGCAGCACTATTCAATCCCATTGCTGCCGCAAGTGGAATCTCAACTCCTTGGTCAGTCGAGACACCGCGTGCACCCTCCTCTAATGTCGCCCTTGCAGCATCCGCCAGTGATCCAGTAGTGGCGTCACTCGCCTTCGCGGGAACCAAGGTGATGTAGTTTCCGGCATCTTTTGTCGCCCCACCGGCTGCTCCAAGGACCTCGATCAAGCTATTTCTGTCCTTCGTCAAAATTTGTTTGCCCGGGTTGGAGACTGCTCCCAGAACTGAGACATAGTGTCCTGCATAGTCTGTAACTAAAAGAGTAAACTCCGGTTCTCTAAGTTGTTCCCTCAGCTTAGATCGGAGAACTTTTGTTGCCTGGACTTCGGTAAGTCCACCAAGTTTAACCCCTCCGATGAGTGGGAAGGATACTAAACCATTCTGGGTGATCCGGAATTTTCCTCCCATATTGTCTACGCCCAGCACACTTAAAGATATCTCATCTCCGGGGGCGAGTACGTAGTCAAAGCCCTCAGCGGATGTTCCGCTTTCCGCACCCCGTTGCTTCAAGATGGCGTAAATCTTTTGGCGGTTTTTCTCTTGGTGCTGTTGGTAGAATGCCCGTTCTTCTTCGATTGTGCGTATGGTTTCCCCGTTGGCCTTAGCCTCCGCAATAATATCGGAATGGGATTTGGTATAGCTTCTCGTCGCACATCCGGCAAGAGTAAGCGCAGCAAGCAGTGTAGCCGCTACCAAAATGCCTCGATCTGTATCAATAAAACGCATTGCTAGTACCATCTCCAATTATTCCAAAGTCCCCAGGCGCAATCTCAAATTCATGATTTCCGGGAGTGTCTGCCCTCCGGTATACAATCGGCCCGGATTGTAACCTTCAGCCCGGTTCATATCAACCGAAGTAGCTGAATTTTCGGGGCGGGCAGTATTTGGAATTGGTATTCAGAATTGGGATTCCGAAGGAAGCTTTACCACCGCTTACTCGTTCGACGGTTTTAAGCCACGAATTGTCACCTTTTGAATATTTCTAACCCGAGCAGGAAACTTTTTTAGCATAGCGGGAACACTCAATACTGTGGACAGTTTTAGTAAAAATATACTTTGTAAACTCAATATGTTGAGAGATCACCGAACAGTTTGCCAATATTAAAATGCAAGTTAGCTGA
>JBIIDM010000183.1:0-7013 GCA_044238365.1 Bdellovibrionota bacterium
GAAAGGGATTATAGAAGAGGGCTCCGAAGTGCTAGAAAAGCAGAGTGAAAATAAAGCTCTGCTAGACGTTCTTTTGATTGGTGCAGCCCAACGAGTTGAGCATTACGAAATGGCGGCATATCTAACGACAATTGAGATAGCGAGGGAAATTGGCCAGGAGGAGGTAGCCAACTTGCTTGAGATGACGTTGGCTGAAGAAGAAGCGGCAAGTCAGATACTTCTGACAATTTGTTCAGATGGGGTTCTTTCCAGTGCGAATACAGAAAACAGCGCCAAGAAGAGTGGCTCTACTAAAGGCAGTATAAGAGGAGCAGCTGCATCGGTAGCGATAGGTATATTGCTTAGTACCAGTATGATGTATTTTTCGGCTAGTGCAGAAACCCAATCCGACCGAATGAAAAATGAAAAGGAGGCTGTTGAATATAAAGCAGATGATACGGGACGAAATGTACGGGACAATAATTCAACCCGTAAGACTGCTGATGATCAGAACTTAATCGACAACACGACGCAGACGCTGGCACGCATTCGCCGTGAGATTGTCGCTAACGGGTCTCTTTCAACGAATGCTCATAATGTAAAAATAATTGTAGAAAATGGACAGGTATTGCTCCGGGGACCTGTAAATTCGCCGACGGAAAAAAAATGGATCGGGGAAACGGCAGGAAAAATTGCTTCGAATTTAACAGTAGTGAATGAACTCGAAGTTCTTCCAGGTTGATGCGGGATCGAATAAAAGCCGAGACCGTACCCTTGATATGCGTAAGGATTAATATGAAAAAAGGGACTAAGAGTTTTCTAAGCTTAATTTTAACTTGTAAATTACTAGGAGGGTTGGCATCTGCCGAAAATGTAACTACAGTTGGTGCGGTATTGCCCACTGTTCCTAATGCAATCCAGGATAGTGCCCGCAAGGCCATAACCGGTGTCATAAAAAGCGCATCTCGGGGTGACCTGGATGAATTTATAAGATGGACGGCAAAGGAAGACAGGCAAAGAATGGATGAGCATGTGAAGGACACGTCAGAAGATATGTTTGGTGCGGCGTCGGAACACTTCAAAGAGGGATGGGAAGACACATATTCTGCATCGTTTGAGAATACTATTGACGATATAAATATTCCTATCAAATTTCTTTCGTACGATAAGGACAAACACACTTTGGAGGTTCTGCTCGGGGATGAACCATCTTCGATAGTATTAAACCTTGTGAACGAGGGAATGATAACTGATGCGTGGAGAATCGACGTACCGAACACTGTCCTGAAGCAAACTATCATGGATCGATTACAAGGCGTTTTGCAATCATCGCTTACAACCTTAAGCACTGACAAAAGCTCGGCCGTCTCTATGGTGGCCGTAAAGATGCTTGAACCCTTAGGGGGAAATTTGCAGTAAGGGTAGTATCTTTATCAGTTAAGTGGTCTAAAAAGAAAATTTTACTGAGGTGCATATATGAGTAACGACTGTATAAGTACATTTAACTCATTACTTCGTGGAGAACGTTCTGCGATGGAAACATATGAGAAAGCATCGGCTTCGGTTGATCATCGGGCTGACAAAATTCAAATTGAGGAACTTTGTGCGGCCCATCGAGCCAAAATAGGGGAGTTGGAAAGGCACATCACTTCATTGGGTGGGACACCCGACCGAACCAGTGGCTCGTGGGGTGTTGTAGCTTCTGTAGTGCAGACAGTTGCTAATACCGTCGGCGACAAGGCCGCTTTATATTCACTGAAGAAAGGAGAGGAGCACGGTCTTAGAAGTTATAAGTCTGCACTGTCTCGGACGTAGCGGGCAAGCCAAAGTGCGTAGAACTGATTAACAACTGTATTCTCGCCCAGCAGCAGCACGTTGCGATATTGGACGATCTAATAGAGACCCGAGGATGATCGCTAATTAACTGGTTGAAATTACTTCATCCACTTCGTTGCTCATGATATAAGGTGCACGCCTCGTGTCTAAAGCAATTTCAACCAGTTACCTTTGTTCTTACGTCGAACTCAGGTGGAGCCACTAAAACCATAATCCTGGTAAAACTCCTCCACGACTAGACTGAAGCTTAGTCCAACCACGCCAGCTTCATCACAACATGCGAGGTATTTCATTATCGGTGCAAGCTCCACCGTTCTACTCGCCTCCTCCAGTTTTGCCGTCAACGTCAAAAATCCCTCACACCACTCTGGAAACGACCGCTGGCTTTCCAGCGGTTGTGTAAAGAAAGGTGAAAGCGACTTATGGGGAAAGCGCTTCTGGAACTTGTAGAGCACCGGTACTAAACGATTGAGTAGTGACGATTCGAGTGTTTGAAGAGTCTCTCTCTCTTGGCTGGTTACTCGTAATGAATTAGTTATCTGACTCATACTAAACAAGCAAAGGGCTTAGCCAACGTTCAAGTTCTTCAACACTCATCTTTTTTCTCAGTGAATAATCACGGAGTTGCTCATCTGAGATTTTACCGATGCTGAAGTATTTGCTTTGAGGATGTGAGAAGTAGTAGCCACTTACCGAGCTTGCAGGATGCATGGCAAAATTCTCGGTCAGGTATGATCCCGTGCGGCGTTCTACTTCCAGAAGTCGCCAAATTTTTGCCTTTTCGGTGTGATCAGGGCAGGCCGGATATCCCGGTGCGGGACGGATTCCTTGATATTCTTCTACGATCATGTCCTGGGGCAATTCTGAAGTAGAGCCGATTCCCCATTCGATTCGCACCATATGGTGCAGGTATTCGGCAAGGCCTTCCGCAAAACGGTCTCCAATGACCTTCGCAAGTATCTCGAGGTAGTCATCCTTAAGGGATGCTGCAAACTCATCAACGCCTTCTACCGAAACAGCAAAGAGCCCAAGATAGTCGGTACGATCTGAGTCTTTAGGGGCAACAAAGTCAGCAAGGCAGAAATTTGGTGAGCCATCCTTGTGACGTTGCTGCCGAAGAAAACAGAGGGTTTCAACGAGAGAATCCTTTTTATCAAAGAGCTTTACATCATCGCCGTCTGATTCGGCCCGCCAGAATCCGGCAGCCCCTTTCAAACGGAAGCCGTGCTGCTCAATTATTTTATGAAGCAAATCCTTTCCATCCTGGTATAACTTCTTTGCCTCTTCTCCATACTTTTTACTCGATAATATATCCGGGAATTTTCCACGCAACTCCCAGGCCCAGAAAAACGGGGCCCAGTCAAAGTACGGCACTATTACCTCAAGTGGTATAGCATTAAAATCTCGGACTCCGAGCCATGAGGGTATTGGCGGTGGAGGGCCATCGACTGGGTAATTAAAGCGATTTTGTCGTGCTTCGCTCAGTGAGCTGCGAACTATATCTGCTTTGGCTGAGTTAAAGTCCTCCAGGATATTCCGCTGAGTCACCTTTAATTGTTCCACGTACTCCTCGGATCGCTCTGGACTTAAAAGAGTTGAACAGACTTCAACAACGAGTGAAGCATCGCCAACCTGGACGATAGGCCCTTCGTAATGAGGGGCGATCTTAATGGCGGTATGAGCCTTTGAGGTAGTGGCTCCACCAACGAGGATTGGCCGAGTCCATCCCGTCTTTTGCATTTCCTGAACATTTCTTACCATCTCATCAAGTGATGGCGTAATTAGTCCACTCATACCGACTATGTCGGCATTGTGTTCGTCTGCAGCTTTCATTATTGCGGCACACGAGACCATGACTCCAAGATCAATCACCTTGTAGCCGTTACATCCCAGCACTACACCAACAATATTCTTGCCTATGTCGTGGACATCGCCCTTTACGGTAGCAATGACAAAAGTTCCTTGAGAGGCTCCTTGCTCCTTGCTGCTCTCCATAAAAGGTTCCAGGTAACCCACGGCCTTTTTCATTACCCGGGCACTTTTTACTACCTGGGGAAGGAACATCTTACCGGCGCCAAAGAGTTCTCCGACAATCTTCATTCCATCCATCAAAGGACCCTCAATCACCAGAAGAGGGATTTTATACTTCTCAAGGGCTTCTGCCGTATCGGATTCGATATGCGTGTCGATGCCCTTAACCAGAGAATGGCTAATTCTCTCTTCAACGGTTGTGGCACGCCACTCTTCGGTGTCCTTTTCGCGTTTTTTCTTCTGATTCTTTAAACCATCGGCATAGTCGATTAAGCGATCCGTGGCTTCAGGATTGCGGTTTAGAAGGACATCTTCGACCAACTCCAGAAGTTTTGGTTCAACTTCTTCGTACACTTCCAGCATGCCCGAATTGACAATTGCCATGTCGAGTCCGGCTTTTTTCGCGTGATACAAAAAGGCGGCGTGCATGGCTTCTCGAACCGGATTGTTTCCTCTGAATGAGAAAGAGATATTACTTAGCCCCCCACTGGTGAGCGCCCCCGGGCAGGTTCGTTTAATCTCGGAAACGGCTTCGATAAAGTTCACGGCATATGGGTTATGCTCCTCAATTCCCGTACCTACGGTGAGTATGTTCGAGTCAAAGATAATATCCGTTGGATCTATCCCAACCTGATTTACAAGAATTGAATAGGCACGTTGGCAGATTGCTACTTTCTCTTCTTTAGTGGCAGCTTGCCCCTTTTCGTCAAAGGCCATTACTACCATGGCTGCCCCATAACGGTGAAGCAACTTCGCCTGGGCAATGAAACTCTCTTCGCCCTCTTTAAGACTGATTGAGTTTACTATCGGCTTTCCCTGGATACACTTCAATCCGGCCTCAAGTACGCTCCACCTTGAGCTATCAACCATGATTGGAACTTTGGCGATATCGGGTTCCGCCGCTATAAGGTGTAGGAAGTTGGTCATGCACTCCTCGCTGTTGAGGAGACCTTCATCGAAGTTTATGTCAATGATTTGCGAGCCACTTTCAACCTGCTGGCGGGCAACGGTCAACGCTGCGTCTAATTTTTTCTCTTCAATCAGTTGTTTAAATTTCGGCGACCCTGTGACATTAGTTCTTTCGCCTACCATGATAAATGGCGCGCCGGTTGTTTCATCCGCAACTATCGAGAGTCGTTCAAGCCCAGAAAAGTGAGAGCCCTTTATTTTCTCTATTTTCTTGCGTGGTTTTATGTTCTTAAACGTTTCAACGATGGCTGCGATATGATCCGGCGTAGTCCCGCAGCAGCCACCCACTATGTTTACCAGGCCGTCAAGACCGAACGGTTTGAGTGCGGCTGAGGTATGGTGTGGCAATTCGTCATATCCGGTGTCGCTCAATGGGTTTGGTAGCCCGGCGTTAGGGTAGCAACTTATGTAGCAGTCTGCGATTGCGGCGAGATCCGCAATATACGGCTTCATCAGGTCCGCGCCCAGCGCGCAATTGATACCCACGCTGAGTGGTCGTGCATGTCGCACGGATACCCAGAAGGCATCAATAGTCTGACCTGAGAGTGTCCGGCCGGACTGGTCCGTAATGGTTGCCGAGAGCATTACCGGAATTCTTTCATTCCGCTCTTCAAAAAGCTTTTCGATAGCAAAGATCGCCGCTTTAAGATTCAAGGTATCGAAGGTAGTTTCGGGCAGCAGGATATCAACCCCCCCGTCCATCAATCCGCGAGCCTGTTCGAAATACGCGTCCACAAGCTCATCAAAAGTAACCCCACGAAAGCCAGGGTTCGTTACGTCCGGAGAAATTGAGGCGGTTTTATTCGTCGGGCCCATTGCACCGGCGACAAACATTTTTCGTCCAGGTTGTGACTTTTGTACTATTTCTCGAGCTTCGATGGCCCGCAGGGTGGATTCATAGTTCAATTCATAGGCGATGTTTTGCAGTTGGTAATCCGTCTGTGCGATCGAGGTTGCGCTGAAGGTATTGGTTTCCACAATATCCGAGCCAGCGGTATAGTAGGCCACGTGAATATCACGGATGATATGGGGTTGGGTTATGGAAAGCAGATCATTATTGCCGCGGACCTCGTGTGAATGATCCTTGAATCTTGAGCTTCGAAAGTCTTCTTCGGTCAGGGGGTGTTGCTGTATCATTGTCCCCATAGCACCGTCCAAAAACATCACGCGCTGTGTAAGGAGTGCTTCAAGTTCTGCGAAAGTCTTAGAATTCTTCATTGGTCCACTAGGTGTTCAAAGTGATTTGGGGACCTAGTGTGCCGTAAAATGACCATTTTTTAAAGAGCCTGGGTGATTAAGCGCCGTGTTGGGTTTGTATAGTGGTGATGGGCTTAAACTTCTCGCGGTCAGGTTTTCGGTTTTTACGCTCAGCCCCTTCGCCATCCATTCCGAAATGATTGAGTTATGGCGTTCCAGTTGAGTGCAGTCGCGGGTTTTAGGAAACCGAACACCTGACCGCGTGGAGTATAATGCGACCAGCTCAATAAGTGAGAAGGCTTCTCACTTATTGGATAGCGTAAATAAAACAGCCGCATATAGGTCAAGTTGCTCGCGTGCAATACTTCGCCACAAGTGAAGAGGAGTAAAACCGTGGCAATTTCCCTCGTTCTAGGCCGGTACTTGTTTTCCGAACAGTGTCTCCTTAGTCTCTGCTGGTCGAAGCTGGTTGCAAGCAAGATCCTAGAATTGATGCTTCGAGGCATATACGGTATATCATTCTGAGGCCGACCTAATCCGACTTAAGAATATAGCGACAATCCTGACAATACAGCGTTTCTAGAAGAGCTGGAGCGAATTGAGGCAGAGGACAGTCGCTGAGGACAGTCGCTGAGGACAGTCGCTGAAGAAGGAAGCGAACGAAATGTGAGGGCTTTCGAACGGAGTGGGCCTCGGATATGATTGCGGAACTTACATCATTTAGAAGAATTTCATTGTATCTGATGGTTTCTAGCAAGTGATGGGAAGACCTATAGCAACTCTGGATGGGTTGTAGACTTCAAGGTACTTGGAGGCAGAACCCTTCGCTGGTGAGGGATGTAAGCTTTTAATTCTTACGCCTGATTTAGAAATGTATAGCCATCGTCAAAAATAATGCGGTTTTGAGTCGCATCTCGGCGATGGCTATGTGTTTGTTTTGACTCGCCTCCGCGAGTCGTTATAGTAATCTTTAATACTTTATTATTTTTGAAGATTACTAT
>JBIIDM010000184.1:0-6967 GCA_044238365.1 Bdellovibrionota bacterium
AAGTATTAAAGATTACTATAACGACTCGCGGAGGCGAGTCAAAACAAACACATAGCCATCGCCGAGATGCGACTCAAAACCGCATTATTTTTGACGATGACTATATATCACTGCACGCCTTGTGTCTGAAGCAATTTCAACCAGTTACCTTTATTCTTACGTCGAACTAAGTTATAACTGTAAAATTTACCGAAATGCTATTTGACTCTAACTAGTTTTGGGCGGTTTGTTGAGTCCGATCTCTTTGAGAGAGGCCCCGGTGATCGAGGTATTTTTTTAGAAGAGGTTTGCTGGCTCTTATCAACAGATACTTTCTCCCCAGCCGACGGTCCTGTCCCAGCTTGAGATGTTAGGGTCTGCTCAAAGGGTGTTTTTAGCACGGATTGCAGTCGCGGTGGGAAAGACGGAGTCTTATTTTGCTCGTGTAGGAACGCCCCTTTTTTGTCATTCGTTTTGTTTTCTAGATTCGATTCGCCCCGCGTTCCTAGAGTAGAAGGGTCACCCGAATTCTCAGAACCTGAGCTGTTGAGATCTTCATCGGTATCGGATGAAGAAGATCTGGCTATTAGTACGCCCGGTCTATCATGAAGAGGTTGGTTGCTCGATTCGGGTATATGCAGCCCTGCGTCGACCTGCCCTGCGTCGACCTGCCCTGCGTCGACCTGCCCTGCGTCGACCTGTATTGTCGGGTCAAAGAGCGTAACCGCGGAATCAACAGCCTGTAACGGTGTTGCGGTTCCTGGAGTTGATGAAGAATCTCTATGTGGGGATGTAGTTGAAAGTACGCTCGTGCTTTGCAACGTTTCACTTCCCGACTGGATCAAACTTTCATCGTTGAATCCTTCCAGCCAACTTGTGGTCTCACCATGTTCTGAAGTAACGCCCCAGATTGCGTCGTAGGTAATACGACACTCGCAATAACTGTCACCAAATAGTAAATGCGCCTCCATGGAGCTGTTATGCAGCAAAAGCGCTCCTCGAAAATGACGACTGATTTTTAGAGTTACAGTCAGATTTTCCATTAAATGGGAAGGGAGCTCCACTCCTGGAGCCTGAGGGATCAGGTGCAGTAGCACGTGATCGCCTGTGAGCAACTGCTCTATTACTCTCTTTTTTTCTCTACTTCGTAAGCTGGTGACCATATGAAATCAATGAATACCGTGAAAAACAATAATAGTATATCATACGATTCATGACTTCTCCAAATTCATCAAAAATATCACTAAACTTAATAGGTGTTTCGTAGTATATCCGGTGCGGTACAAAGTGTTGGGGACTTCAAAATGCGGGCTCGTGAATAATCCGGGTTAGGAGTGATTTGGCCCGGTATTAGGATGGCGTAATCTGTTTTTACTGGGAGAATGCCCCTCGAAAGGGGTTTCGTCCATAAGTAGATATTTGTCTTGCACTTTTATTGCTTTTAGCGTGGAACTGGTAGGAAGAGGGGAGATTATGAGTGCATCATCGTTATATAGTGCTGTAGTGGACTATCTCAAAAATTATACCATGGGGGGAAAGCATACCGCCAAGGCCAAGCGGTTGGATATGAACTATTTTCTGGAGTTTTTATTAAGGGCTAATCAGGTTACTGATGCGGAACTCCTCACAACCAACGTCATTTCTCAATCTGCGGTCGAGCAGTTTGTTGAGGAGCGGCTTAAACTCGCCGAGGCTCCGGCTACAGTGGTTCGGCGACTCGCTACCATTAAGCACTTTTGTAGAGTTTGTGCTGAAGAAGGAAAGGGTCTGGACATTAACCCAGCACGGATGATCCGTGCTCCTGCGGTGCAGAATGAACGACCTAAGGCCTTATCAAACGAGACGATCTCTGAAATCATGGATAGTTTAACATTGCGGTGTTTAAATCAGCCGTCGTATCGAAATTATCGAGACCGTCTTCTGATTGTAATGATGCTTCATACGGGGTTAAGAGTCGACGAGATTCGCATACTGAGAGTAGGGCAGCTATCAGAGGATTTTTCATGGTTATCCGACGTTCGCACTAAGGGTCGCAAATTTCGTAAGGTCTATTTGCCAGAGTTGTTGACTGATCCATTAAAGGAGTTTTTGGCAATCAGGGAAGCAGAGGTTCGTGGAAAGCTTGCTCGGCTTACTTCAACACTTAATGAAAGATTACCTCTCTTTGTTAGCTTGCGGGGTGCGAACCCGAAGGATCTTACGTCATTCAGGCTAAACGAAAAGAGTATCTGGCGCGTGGTTCACAGTGTCGGTGCCTCAGTAGGGGTGCATCCTCATTTAATGCGGCATACGTTTGCCCACCGTTTGTTGGAGACCACGAACGATATTCGTCTGGTGGCGCAGGCGCTTGGCCATAGCGATGTACGAGTAACCATGAAGTATACGGAGCGAACTGACGAAGATGTGGCTCGCGCTATGGAGGATAGTGTGAAAATGTCTAATAAGCAGATGGCGCATCTTGCTCGAACCAAGTAGGAATTCTTCATGCGAAAAAGGCGAAATTTTATTGCACAGATAGTAGGGCTACGAGAATGGTTAGTCCGATAATGATATTTGTAACGCTTACCCAGGATACTGTGGAAGATTGTTGAGGGCTCCCCAAAAAGAATGTGCTGGTATTTTCCTTTTTCCATTCGCTTGCAAAGAAACCCTTACATCTTTTAGCGCAAATTACGGTCTCTGGTGTTAGTGGTTTGCCTGCTCGAAGTAATTTGATGTCGACCCTTATTTCCTCTGCTCGTTGATATCGGCGCTCGAGTGATAGCGCTAAACACCGTTCGATGATGTTTTCAAGTCCCTCGGAATATCCAATATGGCAGTCCTTCAAGTGTATGCGGGTTGAGTGGTCAAATCGCTTTTTCGATAAGACATCGCCTTGATGGTCGGGAAAGGGATATTTCTTTGTGAGCATTTCAAATGCCATGATTCCAAGAGCGAAGATGTCACATCGATGGTCACACTTTCCTGTGGTTACGTACTCAGGCGAAACATAGCGTGGGGTTCCTACAATATGTCCACTTTGCGTGGGCGTTTGAATTCCGGCCAATCGTGCGACCCCGAAATCACTTATTTTAGCTTTCCCTGTCTTGGTAAGAAGGATGTTTTCAGGCTTTAAATCTCTATGAACTATGTCGGCATCGTGAATTGCACTTAGACCAGCAGCAATCTGGTCAATCATATCGATGGTTTCTTCTTCAGAGAGGCACCCGCGTTGCAGCCTTCGGTATAGGTCGCCACCGTCCGCCATTTCAAGGGCAAAGGCAAAGAGATCACCCTGGTCAAAGAATTCATATACTTGAATCACATTATCATGTGGAACCCGGTATGCAGCTAGAATTTCAGTTCGAAATCGGTCTTTTGCCTCCGCACTTCTGAGTATCCCCGGATAGAATATCTTCAATGCTACCCTAAAATCAGTATTTTCGAGGCCTTGTGCCGAATAAACGGTCGCCATTCCCCCTGAACCGAGGGCGCTGATGATCTTGTATCGATCGCCGATGATAGTGTCGGGTTCGTAGTACATTTCCTCTGATATAAAACCTCTGCGCCGCACACTGTATAACTCGGAAAGAGAGTAAGATTTCTTAAATCTAAATATTTAGCTAAAGGAAATGATTGATAATGTCGAAGACCCTTTCGAGTGTTTTAATGGTCTGGTGAGTAGTATGCGAGTTGATCCAAAGCACCTTCGTGGTTTTCATGAGATAGGTATCTCCTTGATATTGATTGTTGGTGCAGGTGGCCTCATTGGGGCAGCGAGCGTGTCGTCGCTTTGGAAAAGACCTTCCTCGGTTAAGACGGTGCCAGTATCGGGTATGCCATTCTCCGGTGTAGTCGGGGTGGCGGGTGGCGGGGCAGAAGTGGAAGAGGTGAGTCCCGTTCTCCCCGGTGCGGGCGCAAGGGTAGCTGTATCTTTGTCACTCGAAAAGCGAAGTTCCGTGCTGCTTTTTTCGGATGTTCGAGTTGTAGGCGGGGGAAAGCGGGAGATTCAATTGGATGTAACAGATGTTCAGAAAGACATCTTACAACATGCAACAATGTTCGGGTCTTTGGCGTATAGAGTGATACCTGATAACGAGGTATCACCGTACAGTGGGCAGGATATCAAATGCATGGCAGATTTAGAGTATATAATTGGGCGTTAGAAGAGGATGCTAAGCGAGGATATAGAAGCATCACGGGCGGAAATACTCCCGTTCTTTTTAGATTACGATACCTCCTTGAGTAAGGAAGGGGCGCTAAGGAATAAGGCGTTTATTTATACCGCCCAGATTGACATAATTGCTCAGCAGGCTTGGTTGGTGTTGGAAGATCGGGGGCATGTAGATCCTGATGCTGAACTTCCATCGCATGAGTTAATTGGTGAATGTTGCCACGAGGCTCTCAAACAACTCGCTGGGCGCTACCGTTTTTCTTCCGGCGAAGCCGAGATTGCTCGACAGCAGATAGTATCCTTGGTATATGAAGAAGGTCCACTAGCGTCACTTTATCAAAATGTTCAGATATCAGATATTATAATTAATAACTACAAGAGAATTCAAGTAGTACACAGCGGACAGGTTCGAGAGACTCCGGTTTGTTTCAGGAGTGAGTCGGAGTATCGCTATTTTCTTAGGCGCTGCATTCCGGACCCTGGTACCTGGCAGAAATCGTGGTACGAAGGGTTGCTGGAGGATTCATGGGGCACTCGAGTAACTGCGACTCGGCGGGATAATAATATTGAGGTCGTTTTAAGAGTTCCTAGGATGCAGGGTTCGCAGCTAGCTGACTTATTACGAGGCAGGACCTTGCCACCGTCGCTTGCCCTGTGGTTGTCTGAGCTTATATTAATGCGTGAGGCGAACGTTTTGATAGTTGGAGCGCCTCGAACGGGTAAAACAACCCTTCTGCATGCGCTGCTCTCACTGGTATCACAGGATGAAAGAGTTTGTATTATTGAATATGTTCGTGAGTTGGGCCAATTACTTAAGGAACATGAGTGGTTTTCAGCATCCCTCCCAGTCGAAGAAATGATCCATGCCATTGTTCGGAAAGTACCAGAAAGACTAGTCGTGTCAGAAGTTGATAGGCCGGGCGGAGTAGAGCTGTTCGTTGAGTCAGCAGAATCGGGCTTTAAGGGAATTATAGGTTCAATGATCGCGTCGTCAGCGGAAGTTGCTTTGGCACGATGTGCTAGATTATTGCAGCGAGCCCAGCAGCTAAATGAGTTGTCCCAGTTCTATCGGGTAGTGCACGGAGTTGATATCGTTATTGTGATGGCAAACCATCAGGGAATGCCTTGCATAGTGGAGGTCTGGGAGGTTGTTCCAGAGAGTGCGCATGACCCGCTCGTTCCTCTTATAAAGATGGAAACTGATCCGAAAGGAAAGAGATTTTGGTACCTGCAGCGAGAAAATTCACGGTGGATTGATGCTTTGCGAGAACGAGGAAGGGAGATTGATGTTGGAGGTGCGATCAAGAAATCCCATTTAGGAGGAGCAGGACCATACATATAAAAAATACTAAAATTTCTAGTTCCTAAGTGCGGACTTAGCCCGGATTATTCACGAGCCCACTCTGGTGGCGTCGGCTCGTGAATAATCCGGGTTAGGTTAAAATTTGCCCTGTTGCTAACCTCTCAGCAAATTCAGGAAAAGTTAAGATGGTTACTTCTCCGTCTTTCAGCACGAGGTCGCCTCCATACACTCCGTATGCCTTTTGAATAATATTCGCCCTTAAAAGTTCTTTTAGGCCACTGCCGTAGTTACTTCTCCATCGAGATCCGGTTTTTACCTCAAAACCTACAGCGTTGTTCGCTCTCGACCAGATGAAGTCAACCTCTTTTGAAGATGATGTTTCCCAAAAACTTAACGTCCCACCAATGTTGAGGTAATTGATTGCCGAATTTAGTTCATGCAATACCAGGGTCTCAAAGAGCGTGCCTTTCTCGGAGCTATCTAATACATCCCTTAAACGCCCAGTTAAGCCCCTTACCACGCCTGGATCAAAGAAATAAAATTTTGGCCGGCTGCTCTCCTTAACTTTTAACCTTCGGTTCAGTGGTCTTATCCAGGTGCCTATAAGGGTTGCCTCCGCGATTTCGTAATATCTCTCTATCGTTTCTCGTTTGACCCCACAGTCTCTGGCAACTCCCGAGATATTGACGACGTTGCCATTTAAGATGCCAGCGACTTGAAGGAAACGTGTAAAGGAATCAAGGTCCTGATCCAAACTCTCTTGTGCAATCTCTTCCTTCAGGTATGTACCAACATAGGCTTCTAGAATATCGATGGCGTCGTCGATGGCCAAGCAGACCTCTGGTAGGTTGCCATACCTGAGCAGGGTTTCCAAATCGCATATTTCATCCCGTTCTTTCCATACCAGAGGAAAGAATTTTCTTGTAATCGCTCGGCCTGCAAGCATATTAGCCTCAAGACGTTTTAATTTCCGAGCACTAGAACCACTCAAGGCAAATTTATAGTCATAGTCATTTAAGATATCGTGAACGTCATCCAGTAGACGTGGAAGCTTCTGAACCTCATCAAGTATGATCCAGGTTCCCTCCTTTTCGGCCAGGACTTCCTGCTTGAATCGTCCGAGGTCCCTTGATAGTTCCAAAAGAACCTTGGCTTGTAAGAGGTTAAAGACCTTTGCGTCTGGAAACTCTTGCTTGAGCCAGGTGGTTTTGCCACTCCCTCGGGGACCGAAGAGGAAAAAGGACCGATGAGGGGCGGGGAGGAGTCTGGTATACATAAGGCCAGTTTAACGTCTCTTTTTTAGATTTTCAATAAAAAAAGACGCTAATTTTTTACAGAAGTAGAAAATATGATGAAATAAAAGGGTAAGTCATTAATAATATTGGATAACGTTAATACGCTCGCCGGGCTAGGTTCGGTGTTGGACAACACGCCGTTCCGCAAAATATAGACAATTATTACATTGACTAAATTTGCTTCCTGATTCAGCGATTGATATCTAACAAAGATTGCTCTTTGTCCCGATAGAGCAA
>JBIIDM010000029.1:0-22934 GCA_044238365.1 Bdellovibrionota bacterium
CAAGAGCGCTGCCCCCCCCCCCCCGGGGCATTGTATCACCGATTTTGCCTCGAAATTAAATGTTGTCGAATCATAGATTGCAGCTTGTTAATGCGTTGCTGGAGCGGATGCCTCGGGTAGTTGAATTCCCTCAAGCAGGTAAGAATTATCGAGGTAGCGCTGCCCTGCGCCCTTAATTATCTCTGGAGTAACTTTTGAAATTCGTTCCTTAAATGAGAGAATTAGATGAGGGTCTTCGTTGCGTTCAAGGTACGATATGATCGAAGATATCCAGAACTTATTCGTTTCGGCTGCCTTATCGTACTGATTTTTTAAAGTAGCGAGTACCTTCTGAACTTCATCATTGCTCGGACCGTCCTTCTGAATGAGCGAAATTTCCTGAAGCATACTATCTCTTAGTTCCTGTGCCCTCGAAGGCGCGCATGGCAATGATATTGAAACGTTAAAATTCCCTGTGGGGGTTCTTTCAAATTTTGACCGTACTCCTACTGTATATACTCCGCCAGCCTGTTCTCGAAGTTTTGCGATAGCTCGAAGCTCCAGTACTTCGCTCAATGCTGCAAGGGTTAGTCTGTCCATGTCGTTGTAGGCGCGCTTTCCAGAATAATTTAGCACTACGAGGCCTTTTGGTTCCTGCCCGGAATAGAATGTTTCGCTCTTGTGCCCGGTAATTGGGAAGAGTCCAATATCACGGAACGCACTTACAATGGGAGATTTGCTCCCGTATCCGAGATATTTGACTCCTAGTTCTTTGACGGTTTTTAGATCGAAATTGCCTATCACGACAAATTTATAACCTCGAAGATTCGTAAACCTTTCCGCAAATATTTGAAAAACCCTGCTCAAATCTACCGAATTGAAATCTTCAGGTCGGGGTGCTGCAGGTCGTCGTGGGTGCTTGTTGTAGATAAAATCAGAGAACTGATCTGAAAATATCGTACGGGGATCATTGAGGGAGTATTCCCAGGCGCTCTTTCGTTGTTTCACAAACCCTTCGTAGGCTCCTTCGTCTCGTTTTGGTTGGGTCAGACCGAGGTAGAGTAACTGAAAGGCTGTTTCTATGTCCTGGGTGCTGGCGCTGGCATTGATCATCTCAGAGTAGGTATCAAGACTAAAGTCAATACCGGCTCTCTTCCCTGCGAGTACCTTTTGAAGTATTACCGGGGAATAGGAGCCCATGCCGAGATGAGTGATAATATCTGTTAGGTATTTTAGATTATAGTGGTCAGCATTTTCATAGACCGAAGTTCCTCCAGGTCTAAAGCCAGAGATAAAAAACTCATCGTCCTTGAACTTTGTGGGCTTAAGGAGCAGAGTAACACCATTACTCAGGGTTATCTCCGTTAGGTTCAGTGGTTTGTCGTACGTCTCCTGCGTAATCTTGCCAACTTCTGTTGGCAATACCTTGAGTGACTCAACTTTATCCTCTTCGTAGGGGGTGACTTTTTCCTTCGAAACGTCAGAGATTATTTGTTTTAGTTTTTCTGGGGTGGGAAGGTTTTTACTTTCGGTCTCCGGGGCAGTAAGTAGTGCGAAGTACCGGCCGCCAACCGGGATAACTGAGCGGGCGTAGGCCGTAACTTCTTCAGGAGAAATTGTAGGTAGAAACTGCTTATAGTATTCGTATTCACGGGCAATCCCCGGGGTAGCTTCGTTTGTCAAAAAGTGACGACTCAGTTCAGATGCCAGACTTTCCGATTCTATTTGATATCGCTGCTTATAAGTGGCTTCTATGCTTTGTAGTACATCTTGCTTTGCTCTCTCGAGCTCTGTCTCCAGGAACCCGAATTCCCTGACGCGCATGGTTTCGGACACAATCGTACGAAGTGCCTTTTCTACTCCAGGCGGCCCTGCTACCGCGCTTGTTATGTAGCCACGGTGACCGCGGAGAATGGAGGAGAGCGAGCTTGAAGCGGCTCTGAATGGAGCGTCGGGAAGTTGCGATAGTTCAAACAGCCGCCGGGCTATCATGGATTCAAAAAGGTTTCTCACGATTCTTCCACGGTATTCAGATACCCGAGTCTCCTCTGTATACGACTCGATTGGGTAAAAAACCTCAACACTTGTAATGGGAAGTTCTTTGTCGGTGATTACTAACGCTTCAGTTATTTCCCGCTTCGGAATGGCAAAGGTCGGGCGCGGACGTACAAGTTTTGGCATTTCAAGGTGATCAAAATGCTCATGGATCATCCGAACTCCCTCCGCCTTGTCGATATCGCCAACGGCGATAACGGCCATAAGGTCTGGGCGGTACCAATCCGCATAGAACCGCTTAATTTTTTCGTAAGGAAAGGTCTTTAGAACCTCCTCCTTTCCGATTGGCCTTCGGTCTGCATATTTGGATCCAGCGAACAGTTTTGGAAGTAGTTGAGTAGTGATTCGGTCCTGCGCACCCCTGCCTAGGCGCAGTTCTTCCAGGATAACACCTCGCTCACTGTCTATATCACTATCTTTAAATGATACGTGGGCGGCCCACTCTTCGAGAACCTTAAAACCTTTTTCCACGTTCTCTTTCGGGTTAACGGGAATAGTGAGGGTATAAGCGGTTTCATCGAAGGACGTATAGGCATTTAGATCGTTTCCAAAGTTCATCCCGATCGATTGGAGGAACGAAACAAGATCATTTTTTGCGAAATTATCTGTTCCGTTAAAAGCCATGTGTTCATTAAAATGGGCGAGTCCCTCCTGCCCATCATCTTCAAGAACCGAGCCAGCATTGACCACGAGCATCAACTGGAGTTGGTTGGTTGGTTTATGGTTTTCCCGCACGTAGTAGCTAAGGCCATTGTCGAGTTTGCCATGTTCGGTGGCATCGTCAAACGGAATGAGTTCTTCACTCGGCAGAGTTTGGGCCTCTAAGCCCGCCCCAATGAAGAGCAGGGTCAGCAGGCAGAGCCGTATGATCGTCAGGGCAGTCCACGACGGTAGAGGCTCGGAATTCGGGTTCGCGGGGTGGTGGAGGTTATTGAGTGACATAATGAAGAGTATAGGGGAATAAGGGGTTGAGATTATCATGGAGCAACCGATTTTGGATGCCTATTACGCTGCAAACGATTGGTAGTATCCAACCCGATCGGCAGCGGGGCTGTCGATTAACATAGCATATTAATAAAAGTCTTACCTATTCGCCAAGAAGTTTCCGGCCCTACTTTCGCGCGTTTGACCCCCACGAGGTGTCCGCAAAGTAGGTTTGGGGCCAACGTGGAGACCTCTTAATACACGGTTTACTTTTGGATTGAGACATCCGGTGGTCCCGAGTCCTGTCGCGTCTCTTTTTGGCTCAGTTACCAATGCTATTCTTCACAGTCCGCTATTCTCAGAATATCAAAGGTTATGGCCTTCATCCAATGCTTTTAAAGAGTATTTCAATCTGTTAAAATGTAAAATGGTTGGTACCTGTGAGTAATCAAGAAAGCCAAAAATACGAAATGAGGGATGTTCTTTTGTGGGGCTGCGCCTCATTGAGCAGGTGTATTTTTCTTGCGCCATCACATCTTCCCAGCCGGGACATCTACTAGCACATCTAACTGTTGTCCTACAAATACTCTATTTTTTTTCGGGTCAAATGAATACAGTACTTGAAGCACTCGAGTGTCAACTCGCTCCGTGCTATCTCCCGTCAGGGTCTTTTTGGGAACAACAAGAGGCTCAATAAGTTCGAATCTGAGTGGAATTTTTGTCTTTGAATCGCCTTTTACATACGCAATCGCTCTGTAGCTTTTGTCAAATCTCTGGGCGTCATTTTCGTCGAATTCCACGCGAACCCAAAGTCTGTTAGTTCGTCCTACGACAATCGGGCTCGTCGCTGGGTCCGTACTTATCCGCTCTCCTTCCCTGACATTTACCTGTAGCACTTGACCCTCAATAGGGCTCTTAATTATTGAGCGGGACAATTCTGCTTTTGCTAGTTCTACATCTACCTGAGCCTTCTTGAGGCGCGCATCAGCGATTTGAACCTCATTACTTCGCGCTACTATACTCTCCTGGCTAACGGACCTCCTCCCTATCAGTGGTTTCATAAATGCGTACATTGACTGCGCATTGTTAAGTTCAGTTTGAGCAACCAGGACGGCCGCCTTACGACTTTCAAGCTCTGCGTTAAGATGCTGATTAGTTAAGGCGATCAACGGCTCGTGGTGTTTTATCTTCTGGCCCAATTGGACAAATATCTTGTCTACAATTCCCGACAATTCGCTTCCAAGTTTCACATCACGAAGCGCTGATTCTACAAGCCCTGTGCCTGCAATAATCTGTACGGCACTTGAAGTACCAGGTTGAATGCCAGCGCTCTTAGTTTCCAAAGCCTCACCACCAGAGGAGATTGTCATTATCGCAATTGCTACTCCCAGAATCGAAAAGAGGGGGAGTATAAATTGCTTCCACTTAAGCTGTTTCATGTGGTGTCTCCTTTTCAGCTAGATAGTTTTGATGAGTATGAGTAGACTGAACTTGGCCGTCTTCAATCTCAGTGACGCGATCCCCATATTTAAGGATTCTGTGGTCATGGGTAACAATAATCAAGGTAGTTCCGTGTTCGCCTGAAATACGTTTAAGTAACTCAAGAACAAGTACTCCCGATTTTGCATCCAATGCGCTGGTGGGTTCATCGCATACCAGTAGTTTTGGTCGGTGAATTATTGCTCTCGCAATAGCTACCCGCTGCTGCTGACCACCACTAAGAGCTGTAGGCCGCATATCCGTTTTATCGGAAAGTCCAACTGAATCAAGAGCAGAGCGCGCTTTTTCTAGGCTTGAGGAGATCTTTTCCTTCTTAATAAGCAGCGGTATGGCAACATTCTCGGCAACCGATAGAGTCGGGATTAGATTGAATGATTGAAAGACGAAACCAATATTGAGTCCTCTCCATCGTACCAGCTCATCGCCGTGTATCCTTGATAAATCCTGACCCATTACGGTGCAGGTTCCACCATCAAAACCAAGAGTCCCAGTTATTATCGATATCAAAGTAGTTTTTCCGCATCCTGATGGACCCATAATCATCATTGTTTCGCCAGAGGTAACCTCCAGATTCACACCCTTGAGTGCCTGTACCCGTATAGGAGCTACTCCGTATGTTTTCTGGATGTCACAGCACTGTATGGATAGCGTAGTGATCATTGAGTTAACCCTTGAAAACGATTGCCGGTTCGAGCTTAATAACCCTTCGCATACTTAGAGAAGCAGCCAGTAAGCAACACAATAGGATTGCAAAAAAGCTGAATATTGGCACGTGCCAGGTCATAGCGAACGCTAGCTCTCCTCCCTTTGGAGAAAAACCCATGATTCCGGCACATCCGAGGCCGATTCCGTATCCGATACTCCCGACAGTTAGTAATTGAACAAAAATCATTTGTCTCAATGTCCGGTTTGTTACGCCCATCGCCTTCAAGGCGGCAAAATGGCGAGAGTTATCGAGAATAAAGGTATAGAAAAGTTGTCCAGAAACCAGGATGCCGATAATTACTCCCAGGAAGATCGTAATACCAAAATTTACCAGAATTCCCGTTTGGTTGAGTACAAACCACATCGTCAATGATTGGAATTCTGATGCGGTTAATGCTACCAGTCCTGTCCTCTCATGGATACGTTTCGCTATCTCTGCCATTTTGTTTTTATCCCGTACTTTAACCAGAACATAGCTGAGTAGTTGTCGTTCTCTTGGTGCCCAGGACAGCGCACGGGAATATGTAGTATAGAGTACGGGCTCCCAGAAAAACTCCTTAGTGCGTCGGTATGTTCCCACGACGAAGGCATCATGATCGTTGATTGAAAGTCGATCGCCAACCTTTAATTGTGTTGTGGGTTTGTCCCCATAAACTCCGCGCATTGCGAGTGATGTATTCAGCTCGGACTGATCCACCATAACAGCCTTATCTCGTCGTAGGTTAAATAGGCTACCGTACGTAATTTGAGGGGGGGCCTCCTATCAGGCTGGCATCGTCGATCCCCACAATGCGCGCAGACTTTATCGAGTTGTCAGGAAGTCTTACTTTTAGATAGCCCTTGTATAGGGGAACAGCCCAGGCAACACCATTGGTACTCTTTACTATGTTTACAGTTTTTGAGGGAATTGTCTTCTGATCCTCTGAGTATCCGACTTGTGAATTCATGACCCAAAGGTCAGCTTCAACTGTATCGCTAATCCATGAACTGGTTCGCAAGGCGTATCCCATAAAAATTGATGCCTGCTGATTTATTAGGAATGATGCAAAAGCAAGGCCAGCAACCAGACCAAAATATTTCAGGCGGTCGCCAAATAACATTTGCATAGCAAGATACAACATATCTATCTGCCTCCTGCTGGCTCGAAGAGTGATTCTGTGATGGCACTCACCATTAAATCGATACGTCTTGAGAGTGGCTCCCAGTTAAACCAGGTGTCATCGCACATTGTTATCTGGAGCGAAGCAACTCCGTGAACTCCAGCCCATAAGGTTTGCGCAATCAACGGTTTTGTCGCTGTAATTGCTTCTCGCAGTCTTCCGGCTCTCAGAGCTTCGTCTACAGACCACTCTAAAAGGGCGTACCCATCTTGATGAGGGCTACCCTTGGTCGCACTAAATTTAGTCGAGTGTTCTATATTCAGCTGGGTCATGAACATCAGGCGGTAATGGTGGGGATGATCGACCGCAAAACGAACGTACTCCATACCGAGCGATTTGATTCGTTCTACGGGGTCGGAAATCTTCATTACCTGAGTGGTATTGTTTGCGAGGAGCATAAAATCTTCCTCACAGATGGTCTGAAGAATTTGTTCTTTGCTATCGAAGTGTTTGTAGATCGCCCCTGGTGTGTACGAAATGCTGTGAGCAATTGCTCGTAAAGTCACCGATTCAACGCCGCGCTCAGCGAACAAGACCCGTGCGGATGACAAAATTAACTGCCTCATTTTCTGGCGTTCAGCCTCTCTTCTCGTTTTGGATGGTGTACTCATAAGAGAAGTATACTAAACATTGTTTGTAAAGTAAACAGCGTTTACCAATATTAGGAGCATCGCACCATAAATAATCTATTGCTCTGTGTTAGCTCTACCCTTCTAACCGCAGTTCTTACGTCGAACTCAGGTTTCTAACCAGACCGCAAACCGGGTAGCGATCGGCTAGTATGCTCATTTAACCGAGTCAGAATCCTTCTCGCTCGCCACTCCCGCCCCTATCTCCTCAAAGTTTTTTCCGCTCCCTCGGGGTTTTGCTGAGGGTAATTTGGTCTAGACGCGACAATACGATAGACTACAAAGTGGTTGACGATTCCGGTACCTTACTATCTAAGCTTTAACGCATTAGTCAAGTAGTTGTACCTGCTCGGGAAATTTCCAGTGCCGAGAAAAGCGCTCGTTTTGCGAATAAGGCGTGTTACGGCGGTACCCTACGCAGCTGTCAAAAGCCGGAATAATGACTTGTATGGCCTCGTTACTTTCACGTCAACTCAGATTACTATTCTCCGCAAGGAACTACTTATGCCTTTTAATGATCTACCACTTTTACCAGAACTATTGACGGCTTTAGATAAGCTGGCATTGCTCGAGCCGACGCCGATCCAGACTCTCGCTTTCCCTGTGATTTCGGCCGGAAGTGATGCCTATCTCCACGCCGAGACGGGCTCGGGTAAGACGTTGGCATATCTTCTTCCCATCTACAGTAGGCTTTGGTTCGAAAGTCCAGCAACCCAAGTGATCATAATAGCCCCTACGCATGAGCTTGCCTTGCAGATTCAACGGGTTTCGTGTGATTTGGCGCAACATGCGGGGATACCAGTTCGACACGTGCTGTTAATTGGAGGTACGGCAATTGATCGTCAGATCGATAAGCTAAAGAAGAAGCCTCAAATTATCATTGGAACACCCGGTCGAGTTCTTGAGTTAATTGGGCGTGGCAAAGTAAAAGTGAAGGAACTTACAACGCTGGTCGTGGATGAAGCAGATCGCCTACTTGCGGGTGACAGTCTTGCGACAGTCAAGCAAATTATCGCGGCTTGTCCGGCCTCGCGCCAGCTTATTTTTGTTTCGGCCACAGAACAGTCTGAAAGCACGCTTGAGATTGATCTGCTTTCACCGCAGATTGTTCGACTGCATCCTGATGAGACGTTGATTAATCCGAACATTGAACACCTCTATACGGTCGTGGAGGAGCGTGACAAGCCAGACGTCCTTAGAAAATTGATTCATGCCACAAAGACAGAGCGGGCAATTGTATTTGTTCATCGAAATGAAACCGCTGAGATTCTTGCCGCCAAACTGGAACACCATAAAGTAACTGTCGCCGATCTCCATGGTGCCAATGATAAGGAAGTCCGCAAGAAGGCAATGCAGGATTTTCGTACTGGAAAGGTTCGGGTTTTGATAGCTTCTGACGTTGGTGCTCGAGGCTTGGACATCCCAGGAATTGATCATGTGTTCAACGTTGATTTGCCATCCAGAAGTAAAGACTACCTACATAGAGTTGGTAGGACTGCCCGGGCTGGTGCCCATGGTGTAGCGATATCGCTGGTTGTTGGCGAGGAACTACGCCAAGTGCGGCGTCTCACGAGTGATCTCGGTATTGACATTGCCGAATTTCGGGTGAGGGAAGGGATGTTACTCCGGACCGAGGGCCAGGAATCTTCGGGAGCGAATGGTTAGTTATTTGGAAAACTACTCAGGAACAGTTTTCATGGTAAACACTTAACAGTTTCCTGAAGTCTCTGTTCGCATTCAAGAGGGGTAGCAATAATAGCAGTTAAAGATTTTGCCAAACTCTTCAGTGCCTTAATCACTATGGAGGCGCGTTTCGTGGATGATCCGGGCTAGTAGGCGGTATCTGCAGCGAAATGGTTATAACCATCGTCAAAAAATAATGCGGTTTTGAGTAGCATCTCAGCGATGGCTATGTGTTTGTTTTGACTCGCCTCTGTGAGTCGTTATAGTAATCTTTAATACTTTATTATTTTTGAAGATTACTATAGTTCTATTCCGCGCCCTTAATCCTAAAAAGAGCAGTTTCGCGGTCTAAAGCGGCCCAGCTAGCTGAACTTACTTCGAATGTAGCGATTTTGGGTATCACCGTATCGGTGATACTTGATTGCGACCCAAAATCACTAAATTCTTTGTAATTTCAGCTAGCTGGGACCACTTTATCCCACTCAACTGCTCTTTTTAGGTTAATGCCCCAGATAAGTCTCTCGAATACGAGAATCGGAAAGAAGTTCCTTACCAGTTCCCCCATACTGTATTCTTCCCAATTCAATGACATAGCCTCGATCGGATTGCGCCAACGCTAGCGAGGCGTTTTGTTCAACTACCAGGATTGTAAGACCGCTCTTTTGTAATTCTGCGAGTGTTGTAAATATTTTTTCTACAATTAGTGGAGCGACCCCCATTGATGGCTCGTCAAGCAGAAGTAGTTTAGGACGACTCATCAGGGCCCGGGCCATCGCTAACATTTGCTGTTCTCCGCCTGAGAGCGTTCCTCCTAACTGGGCACGGCGGCTCTCCAGGATTGGGAAGAGGGTAAACTGGGCTTCTATATCTTGGGCGATTTCTTGGGCGGGAGCAACGCGGCAATAGGCACCAAGCTCAAGATTTTCCAGTACAGATAATCTAGGGAAGATCTGTCGACCTTCGGGAACTAGTGCTAGACCAAGAGCAGGGCGGATATGTGCCGGGGTTTTGGTAAGGTCAATCGAATCATAAACAATCGAACCCGCAGTGCACTCGATCAAGCCCGAGAGGGTTTTTAGCAGAGTTGTTTTTCCCGCACCATTGGCACCGATAATAGAGACCATTTCTCCTTCGGCTACCGTTATGGAGATGTCATTAAGTATAGTGACTCGACCATACCCGGAGGATACATTGGTTACTGTTAATAGAGGCTTGGTCTTACTCATGCTGATGCCCTTTACCTAAATACGCTTCAACTACTTGTTCGTTTGACCGAATCTCCTGCGGGGTGCCAAGTGCAATCCTGTTACCGTGGTGAAGTACTAGAATTCGGTCTGAAATTCCCATTACCACCTTCATGTGGTGCTCAATTAGGAGTACTGTTGTGCCTTGTCGACGAATTTTCTTGATAAGTTCCATTAGGGCCTGCGATTCTGATGGATTCATTCCGGCAGCCGGTTCGTCAAGAAGTAGTAGCTTTGGGGATGTTGCTAAAGCCCGAGCGATTTCCAATCTTCGTTGATGGCCATACGGAAGATTAGAGGGGAGCGCATTGGCATATTCGGTAAGTGAGACAAATTCGAGCAGTTTCTGGGCGCGGAGTTCATTCTGTTTCTCTTCCTGCCATACTCTTGGAGTTCTGAGGATAGCGTGTAAAATCCCTACTGAGCCCTCTCCGTCCATTCCTACCATCAGATTTTCCTTCACAGAAAGTGTGGGGAATAGGCGAATATTTTGAAATGTTCGTGCCATGCCGCATTTAGCGACGAAATCGGGCCCTCTGCGTGTATCCGACCAGATCGAAAACAGCCCAAAAGATCCGAAAAAGAGACCGAGCAGCAACGGGAGAATCCCTTCGTACCATGGCAGAGCAAATAGGAGTGTTAAAATCGAATTCAAAGCACCCCGCCACGTGAAAGTGCCAGCTGACATCTGGTCGATAATCGCTGCTTGCCAGAGTGAATTGATATTAACAAGCAGCATGAGTCCCAGCCCGAAAAAGATTCCACTTAAGACAGCAAGTAGCGAATGCTGGGTTGTCCAGTTCCTATGGGTGATCTCGCCGTTCAGAAGGACTTTGCCATCGGTTGGTTCATAAACTCCTGATATCGCGTTAAAGAGCGAGGTTTTTCCAGCTCCGTTGGGGCCGATAATAGCAAATATCTCTCCCTCACGAACGTCAAAGCTTACGTCGTTGACGGCTAGCAGACCACCAAAGCGAAGGGTTAGGTTTTCAACAGCTAACATTTTAGCGTCTCCTCTGTTCTGGAAAGAGACCGTTAGGGCGATAACGCATCGTTAAGACTAATGCCAGACCAAAAAGGAAAAATTTCCAGTTGGTTGGATTCATAATAGTACCGCCAGATTCGGAGACCCCAGGAAGCAATGCCGTTAGTTTTATTAGAAGTATTGAATTAAATCCGACAATGAGCAATGCGCCCAGCAGCACGCCGATAGTGCTGCCTAATCCACCAATAATCACTATGCACAGGACCATAACAGATACCTGAAAATCGTAATTTCCGGGTTCGCCGCTTGCATTGAGGTAGCTCGCCCACAACGCACCGCCTAAACCGCAGAGCGACGCGCTAAATGCAAAGGCCTGCAGCTTCACCCTGATAGGATTAATTGCCATACATGATGCGGCAATTTCATCGTCTCTGACGGCAATCCAGGAGCGTCCAACCCTAGTTCTTTTTATATTTTCTAGGCTGACCACCAAGATAGCGACTATCGTCAGCAGCAGGTAATACATCGGTTCGTAGCGAGTCGTTGGAAACTCCCATCCTAGAAGTGACGGGCCGGGAAGGGGGTTAATGCCTTGGGTTCCTTTGGTCACTGTTTCAAGATTTTTTAAAGTATCCTGGACGATTTCACCAAAGCCAAGAGTCACAATTGCAAGGTAGTCCCCTCGGAGTCTTAAGGTGGGCAGGCCGAGAAGAATTCCCGCCATCGCACTGAAGAATATAGCTCCGGCTAGTCCTCCCCAGAATCCCCACTGAAAGGGGTAAATAGGGGCTGTAAGAATCGCATAGCTGTAGGCCCCGATTGCCATAAAAGCAGCACTTCCTAAATTGAGCAGGCCAGTGAGTCCCGTAATGATATTCAATCCCAGGCCAAGGGTGGCATAAATAAGCACAGCTCGACATTCCTCGGCTATTCTGACGCCGGTTAAGGCATCAACAAGCGGCAAAACGAGTGCAACAATGAGCAAGATTGTATACGGTGAAAAGTGGCGCATGTCTTATACCTTCTCCCTGAAATGGGCGCCGAGCAGCCCCGAAGGTTTAAAAACCAGTACGGCAACGAGGAGGGAAAACACCACCACGTTTGTCCAGCTGGTCGCAATATACCCATCGCTCAGGGCCCGCACTATTCCAATAAATAATCCCCCTAGGAAGGCACCGGGAAGGTTTCCGATTCCGCCGATTACGGCTGCTGCAAAGGCGTCCATTCCGGCCCGATAGCCCATCTGGAAAAAAATTGTATTGTTATAGAGTGAATATACGACACTGGCTATTCCGGCTAGTACGCCACCGATAATAAAGGTTTGACCGATGACCCTATCAACGTTGATCCCCATAAGTTTTGCGGCCATGGGATTCTGTGCAACGGCTCGCATAGCTTTACCCATGGTGGTTTTTTGTACCACGAAGGTCAGTATTGCCATAATCGGAATTGTGACAATCCAGACGAACAGCTCTCGCCAGGTAATCAGTAGGGCGGCATCTTCACCAAGAAGGTTGTCGGCAGAAAAGAGCGCAGGAAAATCCTTCGGTGCAGCCGCTGAACCGCCTTGGAAAAAATGTACCGGAATATCTCCCCAGAAAAGCCCCACGTTTACCAAAATAAATGAAATGCCAATTGCTGAAACGAGCGGCGCAAGACGAGGAGCATTTCGAATGGGGCGATAGGCAACGTAGTCAATAAGCCAGTTCAAGGTGCCACAGAATAGTGGGACACCAAACAGGAGTAACGTGAGTCCCCCGATCCTCCCTTCTTGCGTAAGAGTAAGCACATCAAGCTCAGGAAAAAATACTCCGAGAAGGGTAAGGGCGAAGAAAGATCCCAGCATGAAGACATCACCGTGCGCAAAATTGACCAGCTCGATTATGCCATAAACCATGGTGTAACCGAGCGCAATCAGGGCAATTATCGCACCGTTTGAAAGACCGGTGATAATCTGTTGGATGAATATGTCGAGGGATGTAATCTCCATCGTGGATCTCTGTTGTGGGGGTTATTACTTCAGAAGGGTAACGAAGGTGAATTTTCCGTCTTTTACGGTGTTGCCGGAAAGCGCCGTAAGGGTAATATCCCCATTCGCATCAAAGCCCCATTCACCGAGAGCACCCTGATACTGCTTAAGTGCGGCTACCGCATTAAGCACGGCCTCACGGTCTTTTTTTCCGGCTACCTTTATGGCTTCGATGAGTGCTCCAGCCGCTTCGTACCCGTATACGCCAAAAGCGGACGGTTCATTACCGAATCTCTTCAAGTAGGCATCGTAAAAGGCTTTCCCTTTTCCGGTTAACTGAGCTGGTGGAAGGCCGGGAAAGGTAATATACGTCCGGTCATTAAGTGCCGATGCACCCGCCGACGTAAGCAGGGATTCGTCAAAACAGCCATCGGGAACGAGAAACTTAACTTTTCCTAAGCCGCCAGCACTTAAGTCCTTGGCCAGTTGTCCAGCATTGGTTTGTGCAGTTCCTCCAAAGTAGACTAGGTCAGGGCGCATCGATCGGATCTTAATCACCAGTGAGCGATAGTTTGCGGCCTTGGCGTCGATTCCTTCATATCCAATGACGGTAAGGCCAAGTTCTGTAGCGCTTTTCTTGAAGAGATCCGCAAGACCCTTGCCGTAGAGTTCCCGATCATGAAGAACGAAAACTCTTTTTGCTCCAAGGTCCCGAGCCCACTGTGCGGCAGCTGGGCCCTGAATATCATCAGTTGGAAAAACTCTGAAGTAGGTCACTCGTCCTGACGGGCGATAGACATTTGGCTCATTCGACTCCCCAAAGCCTTCCTTTGTAAGCCCAGGCCAGGAATTGCCGGGGCTCACCATCACTAGACCGGCCTGATTAAGTTTTGGCATCGAAATCTTCGCGGCGCCAGAATTAAATGTTCCTATGTATCCTACTATATCGCTATCCTTTGCGGCTTTATCTGCGTTGGTGGCCTCAACATTCGGGTCCCAGTTTCCACGTTCCGGGGATGCATCGTCCCAGTCTTCATAGGCTATTTTTAAGGCACCGGCTTTTCCGCCAACTTCGTCGATCGCCATTCTAATACCATTCACGATCGAGGTGGTCATTGCGTTCGCTGAGCCTGTTCGGGGAAGACTGGAAACAATTTTAACGGTTTCCTCGGCAAGGCAGGTGGGCTGTAGGGCGCCCGCAGCAAGCATAAGGCGGAGGCAGATGGTGACAAAGATTTGGGAGGAGATCAGGCGTTTCATAGGAGCTACAATAGAGAGGATTTTAAAATCACGGGGATTGCGTATCCCTTGTTAATTCCGAACATGGGCCCGGTTCGGGGGGCGGCGTTATCATACCCTGAGATTGATGGAAGAACAAAGTGGCCCCAAAAGTCGCACCGTTTTAGGGCGGGTGCTCCGGGAACAAAGCCACAGACGATTCCCCTGAGAGTTGTGTGGCCGTTACGGAATTGTGCGGAGTCCGTAGTAAGTCCAAAAAAGGCGCCGATCTAGCAAACTGTTGTTCTGCTTTAGCCTGTTGGGTATGGCTCTCTTTTGGTCTAAAGCTTCCAAGATCGTACGACACGCTTCTTTTGTATTGGTTTAGCCCTCCAGCTGAATCTGTCGCTGCGTTTGCATTGACTACCAAGCTCCTCCGGTCCATCACCATCAAAGTCTGCACGAGCGCAACTGCTCAGGGATTTTCCCAATCTCTTCGTCAAGTAATTGATTTTGTTCACTGAGGAGTGGAGTACCACGCCTCATTCACAAAACAATCACTTTCCTCGACCTTGAAAAAATCCCTCGCAGTTACAACTAGTTGGGACGCTTTAGAAGCGTGCTGATGGTGATGGCACCTGAGTAGTTACCAAAGGGGTTGTTGGGCACGACCTCGGAGAAGTCCACCCGATCGCCGTATCCGGGAGGCGATGACGAGAACATTGGTTTGAAATTGCCAAGTCGTCATTTATGACAAATAAATAAATCGCGTGTATCCTTCGGCCTGAGCCTCTGGGTATTCCTCCTCACTGGGAAGTCGCAGTGACCTGCCCGGGATAGCCAGTAACGAAAAATAGTACTTTCTTTAATATAGTCAAATGATTGATTTAAATGACTTACGCGCCCGACCGCAAGAGTATCAACAGGCGTGTATTGATAAACGTGTACACCTCTCGGTGTCTGATTTTCTGGTACTTGACGAGGAGTATCGCGCTCGGCTGACAGAGTTTGAGACCGCTAGGGCCGAGCAGAACCGCATGTCGAAGGATTTGCCTACGATAAAGGGCGAAGAGCGTGAGAAGAGTCTTGAGTCAATGAAAGGGCTTTCTCTACGGGTAAAGGAGCTTGGCGTACTTCTGAAGGAAAAGGAGGAGGAGTGGCAGCGCATGCAGCTGCTGATACCATCAGTTCCTTTGCCTGAAGTTCCTAAGGGAAAGGATGACTCTGAGAATGTTGAAATTAGAAAGTGGGGAATTCCTCGACCACTAGAGGAGACACCGGAAGACCACGTGGCAATCGGTAATCGTTTGAAGCTTATTGATATTGAGCGGGGAGTGAAGGTAGCTGGTGCTCGCAACTATTTTCTGTGTGGAGATGGTGCTCGATTGCAACATGCTGTACTCGCATTGGGCATGAACTTATTGCATCGTAAGGGCTACACTGTCATGGAGGTTCCCCACATTGTGCTGAGAGAAGCGATGGTGGGTACGGGGTATTTTCCTGGAGGGGAAGAACAAGCCTTCAATCTCGACCTTCGTGATGAGGGACATCACTTGATCGGGACTTCAGAAGTCCCGGTTTGTTCATTTCATATGAATGAAGTCCTTGCTGAGAGTGAGTTGCCCAAGCGTTATGCAGGTCATTCGCCTTGCTATCGACGAGAGGCGGGCTCCTACGGTCGAGATACCCAGGGATTATACCGGGTGCACCAGTTTTACAAGGTAGAGCAGGTCGTGATCTGCAAGGCTGACAAGGAGGAAAGCTCACGGATGCATGCAGAGCTTCTGGGTAATGCCGAGGCGCTGCTTCAGTTGCTTGAGATTCCGTACCGAGTAGTCGCCGTTTGTACCGGTGATATGGGGCAAGGCCAGGTATTTAAGCACGACATTGAGTCATGGATGCCCTCTAGAAAGGCATATGGAGAAACTCACAGTTGCTCTACTTTTTACGAGTTTCAGGCCCGCCGCTTGAAGCTGAGATATAAGAAAGCGACCGGTGAGAATGCATATTGTCATACCTTGAATAATACCTTGATTGCTTCGCCAAGAATTCTGATCGCCTTTCTTGAGAATCATCAGCAAGCAGATGGAAGCATTCGGATACCAACAGCGCTGCAACCGTTGTTAGGACAAGACAGGATAGCACCAAGATGAGTAACGAGAATTTTCTTCTATTGAGGACGCTTAAGGGGGAACGCGCAGAGCGACCGCCGGTATGGTTTATGCGTCAGGCTGGTCGTTCACTGCCCGAGTATCGGTCATTGCGAGAGCGATACTCTATGTTGGATCTGATTCGGACGCCGGAACTTGCCGCTGAAGTCACGCTCCAGCCAATTGAGCGCTTTGGTTTTGATGCGGCAATAATTTTTGCCGATATTCTTAACCCGCTGATTGGTATGGGGATGAATTTAGATTTTCATGACGGAAAGGGGCCAGTTTTTTCCAATCCGATTCGCTCGGAAGCCGATATTAACCAATTGGTGGTAAGTGACCCGCTAGAGACGGTTGACTATACGATGTCAGCCTTGAGGATCGTGAGGAAAGCGCTCAATGAAAAGGGGATTTCTTTAATCGGCTTTTGCGGTGCGCCTTTCAGTCTTGCAGCATATATGGTGGAAGGGGCCAGCACGAGGGATGGTCTGAGAGTAAAGCATCTGATGATTGACAACCCAAAGGCTTGGGGGGTGTTGCAGGACAAACTCGTTGCCTATTCGGCGCGTTATTTACTTGCTCAGGTTGGCGCTGGAGCTCAGTGCCTCCAAATATTTGATAGTTCGATTGGTCTTGTTACGCCCTATCAGTATCGAACACAGGTATTGCCCTGGGTAAGAGAGTTAATAGGGCTTGTCCGTGAGCAAAGTGATGTTCCAATAATATATTTTCCATTTAATGGAACTGGTTTATTGGCGGACGTAGCAACATTAGATTGCACGGGTATCTCGATTGACTGGAGAGTAAGTTTGCATGATGCCAATTCTCGACTCAATGGGAATCGGGCAACACCCTATGTGCTGCAAGGTAATTTGGACCCTGCGTTGTTATGTTGCGACCTTCCTGCTCTTGAGAAGGGGGTTGAGCTCTTACTCGCAGAGAGCGCAGCGTTGCCAGTCCCCCACGTATTTAACCTGGGACACGGCGTCACGCCTCTGAGTTCCATTGAGAATATAGCCAGGGGAGTAGAGCTGGTACAAGCATATCGTTACGCCTAGAGGCCTTGTGATGAATACGTCTTGGATTATGCATGGTATCGCACTTGTTACACTTTCTTTATACCTATTAATGATAGTAAGAGTGGGGCGGTGCTTGCTGCAGGTAGGGGTCTCATACCAACCGCCCCCGTCAATTTATCTGGTAGACAGAATTGCAAGGGGTGGCCTTCTTGCACAGGTTTTTCTGACGTTCTTTGAAGAGTCGGGAAGAGGCGGGGCCATTCTCTGGGTTGCGGGAGCGCTGGAGGTAACCACGTGGTTAGTCGGATGGACTCACGTGGTTCTTCGGTTTTATGTCTGTGTCTTAGTCGCCTTTCTTTTACTTTTGTCATCGCTGCTGGCACATTTACCAAGCGTGTTCATGTATAGCTCGGGTACCGTTTTTCTGGTATCGCATGTAGTTCCAGCCATACTTGCTGAAGCGTTCTTACTTCTTACGGGCTGTGGTGGGGTTGTATACCTGCTTCAAACCTCCCTATTGAAACGGCGGAGCTTAGATCTGTTGGGCTCCAAATTGCCGAGCTTAGCCTCGCTCGAAACCTGGATGGTCTGGTTTTCCCGAGGGGGGCTTGTTTTAATGACAATCGCCCTGATAATTGGTTTCATCGGCCTGCAGGGACGTTCGGAGGATGGTTTTCTATGGCTTTTTTCGTCCTGGAGTACTGTGGGCGCACTATGTGGATGGATTCTTCTGCTGATGATTGTACTTGGTCGGCAGATTTTTTTTAAAAACTCCATGCGTACGCAGGCGTTGCTTTCGGTGGCAACAATCCCAGTATTCGTTATCGTGACCTTCTGGGCTCGGTGGTTTAGTGCCGTAAATCACTTTGATCCGACGCCGCAGGTGGTCGAGCTGGACCAATCGCCGTGAAGTCATCGACCCCCTTTTCATCATTTTCAGAGATTTATGTGACAGGGGTAAGTTTTTCCACTCTGTCAATTCAAAGTCGAGAAAAGCTTTCCCAGTTTGCTAAACAGGATTCCCATATTGCCCAGATCTGCAAACTAACGAGCAGTGTAGTTATTTCAACCTGTAATCGATTCGAGGTGGTTACAACAAGTAGCGATGATCTAGGAAAAATCCGCGGGTTCTTTGTAGAGAAATGTCCTTTTTTATCCGGTGAAAGTATCTTTCAGCTTCAGGGTCGCGATGCTGTGTGGCACTTGTTTCGTCTGATTAGTGCACTGGATTCTATGGTAGTTGGGGAAACCCAGATCGCAGGCCAGGTAAAAGATGCGTACTTGTTTGCAGTTCAGGAGGGGCGGGGGTCGAAATTACTGCATCATCTATTCCAATTTTCTTTTAGCCTATCAAAAAAAATTAAGCGAAGTACCGGCTTGGGCGCTCAAGGGCTCTCAATCAGTTATGTCGCAATTCAGTTGGCGCAGAAGATCTTCGATAATTTCAGCAGGGTGCGGACTCTTCTGATTGGTTCTGGCCAAATGGCCGAGCTTTGCCTGCTTAACTTGAAGGCGAAGGGCTGTCGGAGTATCACCATAGCAAACCGAACCATCGAACGGGGGAGTCAATTGGCGGACAGGGTAAACGGTGAAGCAATCCGGCTGGATGAGATTACCGAGAGGCTGGACGATATTGACCTGATCGTTGGCTCTATCCAGATTGATACCCCAGTGATTACCAAAGCCCATTTAAAGCATCGGCGCGGCGGGCCCTTATTCTTGATTGACCTTGGGGTACCAAGAAATTTTTCCCCTCTGATTGCAGACTTGGACGATGTGTTTCTTTATGATATAGACCATTTAGGTGAGTTTATTTCCCGAAACAAAGTTGTGCGGGACGAAGCTGCGCTGGACGCTGAACTGATTGTTGAGTATGGAGTGATACACTTCGAACAGTGGTTAGACAGATTGCATCGGCAGCCAGAGACCATTAGGATTCGCACGCTCATTCGGAAAGTAGTCCAGGATGAAGTTCAGCAAGCGCTGCAAAGGGAGGCTATTGGTTTAGATGCCGATAAATTTGAGCACCTTGTTCATCGAATAAGTCAGAAGATAAACCATGGCCTGATTGAAGGTCTTTCTGTAGGGCAGGAGCCAAAAAATTCGTTACATTTGGCGCCTGACGTGTTGCTAGGTCTCCATTTTGACGAATTGCTTGATATCTCGTGAGGTCTAGTCTCAACTTAAGTCTGTATCCTTGTTCCAGTGCAAACGGGATGAGGATAACTGCCAGGGATTTTTCCAAGGTCGAGGAAAGTGACTGATTTTGTTCACTTGACGAAGAGATTGGAAAAATCCCTGGCAGTTATATTATTTTTTAGATTAGCTATACACAGATAACGTCAGGATGTAGACTCCGAACTCGGGGGAAGTTCGTCAGAGAGAGAGAGGATTATTGGTTATGGGAATACGTGGTACAGGCGCTAGTTTGCCGGAACGGATACTCTCTAACGAGGAGCTTTCACAGTTCGTTGATACAAGTGATTCCTGGATATTTCAACGTTCCGGGATTCGGACTCGCCACGTAATTGGGCCTCAAGAAAGTTCACTTTCTCTTGCTAAGGCAGCCTCACAGGAGGCGCTGCTTCGTGCCAATATTTCTCCCTCTCAACTTGATTTGATTATTGTTGGTACTGAGACGTCTGATCAGATGCTGCCGGCGACGGCTGCGCGGTTACAGGCAGCACTTGACTGTCGGCGCTCTAATCTTGCCTTTGATCTTCGCGCCGCCTGTAGCGGATTTTTATTCGGGCTTGTTACTGCTGATGCCCTGATGGCACGCTGTGGTTATAAACACGCGCTAGTGGTTGGTGTGGATGTAATTTCTCGTATTTTAGATTGGAAAGACCGCTCTTCGTGTGTGTTGTTTGGCGATGGGGCGGGTGCAGTGGTGATTAGCGCTGAGCAGGAAGGCAATCCATGGCTATTGGCAAGCTACGTACAAACAGATGGAAATGGAGCTCAGCTTATCCGGATTGACCATTCTGGAATGCCTGTTTCAACTATGCCTGTTTCAACTATGCCTATTTCAGTCGGGCCTGCTCCATTTGGGCCTGTTTCAAACGTAGCAGCAGTCAGCGACAGGCCTCAGGAGGAAGAAAAGGATCGATATGTGCGCGTCGTGGGCCGTGAGGTATTTAAATTTGCGGTCGCTGCCATGTCGTCGTCGATTGACCATGTTTTAAAGGAGGCCGGTATTACCGCTGAGCAGGTGGATCTGTTTGTCCCGCATCAGGCAAATCTTAGAATTATTGAGGCAGTAGCCGAGAAGATTGGTATTACCGATCCGGATCGTATGGCGATTAACATTGAATCTGTTGGTAATACCTCAGCAGCCTCAATACCCATGGCGCTCCACGCAGCCGTGGTAGCAGGGAATCTTTTTCCTGGAGCGCGTGTTTTATTCGCGACTGCCGGTGCAGGCCTAACGTATGGCGCCGCGCTGATTAAATGGTAGACTGTGTTGGTGGGCGTAATTTTCGTAGTTAATAGCGCGTGTTCTCAGTAGGATCCTCAGCAAGGTTGATTGTTATACCTCACCTTCGCTACAGTAAAGAGTCTAAGCATCCTTAAGGTAAGTATCCAATATCATTGTAACTAGCACGTTACGATAGTTTTTTTTAAAATTGAAAAATGAATTTTAGCACCAACTTCACAGGGTGTGAGGATATGTGTGTAGACCAAGGGATGCAGAGTAAAAAACCGACTTTGTATCGATGCAAAAAGGTGTGAGGGCAAGAGAATTGATAAAGGCTGATAAAGTCGTTTATCAAGATTTTTCCCTTAATGAAATCGATGAAGAAAAAATCGTTCGCTCGTCTTACAGTCACTCCATCTGATTTCCAACTCTTTCGGGTTGTGTATCATTTGAAAGATGTTTTAAGAACGAGCATTCTTTGCCTAAGAATATAAGGATATTAAAGATGTTAAACAAAATTAAATCACAATACACAAAAGCATGTCAGTCAGTAGCTGGAAAGAGCACTCCCTCTTCTCAGTCTGTTCAAATTGGCTTGTTTGTACTTGGCGTAGTGCTAATCAGCTCAGGTATCGCTCTTGATGCTTCAGCGTATACCCAAAAAGCAACTTACAACGACGCGCGTATCGCTGAATCAGCAGACGTTATCCTTACCTTCCTCAACGGTGCATTCGGCGCGTTGGTAATGGTAGCAAGTGGAATCGGAGCGATAATTTCTGGTGCTTTCGGTCAGTACAGAGCTGCACTAGGTCTTATGGTTGTAGCAGTTGGATCGTTCATCGTTCGGTCATTGATCAGCACTTGGTTTAACGATACCACGTTACAGACATCGTAGTTTGAAGTCTTGAATACCGGTTATCTTGAGATCCGGGTTTCGGGCCCCTTTCGCTTCTCACTATGCTGGGAGTCGAAAGGGGTTTTTTTATCTATTGCGAGTCATTCCTACGATGAAGTTTTGACTCGGTCCGAATTCAGCTTGACAACCTGATCCTCTTGAACAGGCTCTAAGATTCTGGAACCTCGCACATATAGCACGGATTGTTGACACAACGTCTCTCTAGAGTGGTTGCCGTGCTGCTTGTTTCACCGCAAATCGGATTCTGCCGGCTAACATAGTGCTGAATCACTTGCTCCAGACTGAACGTCATAATGTACATTAAGTTGCCACTTGCCGGGTTGGAGGCGAACAAGATGGTACATAAGAGTGTGGTAGAAGTAATACGGAAAGAGGTTGCGTGCTTAGAGGATCCTCGGAGTGGTCACGATGCGCTCATTCATTGTTCGATATAGTAGTTCTGACGCTTTGTGGAGTAATAGCAGGCTGTGAGGGTTGGGAATCGATAGTGTTGCATGCTAACGACAGAAAGGAATGGTTTTCACAATTTTTGGTGTTAAAGAACGGGATTCCCCATGCAACAACTTTCAGTCGTGTTTTTTGAGCGACTTTGCCCTGATTCATTTCAAAAAGTTCTTCTAGCAACGGCGAGTGTGCTAAGGTCTGCTCTTGACGGGAAGACAATACTTTCAATAGACGGCAAAGCCTTACGACATTCATTTGATAAAAGTCTCGGTCAAAGCCATATTCATATTGTCAGTGCATATGACAGCGGCAGTGGAATAACGATAGGTCAAGTTGCGACAGCATGTAAATCAAATGAGATAACTGCGATTCCAAAACTCTTGGATTTGATTGATGTATCGGGAGCTGTAGTAACGTTGGATGCGATGGGATGTCAAAGAGATATTGTTGCGCAAATAGTAGCGCAAGGGGGTGATTACATTATCAGTCTTAAAGGCAATCAGAGTACCTTACACGATCAAGTTAAGGAATTTTTTTCTGAAATAACAATGGGCGACCTGGAAAAACGACCAGGTTCGAGTGTTTTATATACGACTGAAAAAGGACATGGAAGAATAGAGGAAAGGGCATATGCAATCGTAAAAGATGTTGCCTAGATTAACGGTAGATCAAAGTGGGCGAACTTAAATTGCATTGGAATGGTTATATCACGCAGAAAAATCAAGGACAAAATTTCTGAAGAAAGGCGTTATTATATTACGAGCATAGAGCCCAATGTCGCGTTTTTGAAAAGGGAGTTCGTGGCCATTGGTTAATTGAAAGTGCGCTGCAGCACAAGGAGAACATTGACAAGGAAGTGAATGTGAAAATTGGAGAAGCTAGTGAAGAGATGGTGGTAGGTCCACCGAAGTCTGCTGTCGGAAGTCGGCTTCAAAC
>JBIIDM010000003.1:0-58510 GCA_044238365.1 Bdellovibrionota bacterium
CAAAACAATCACTTTCCTCGACCTTGAAAAAATCCCTGGCAGTTACAAATTGTTAGCTCGCTTTTGGGGCGCATTTATATTGGGGGTACCTGAGTAGTTACAAGAATTGAAACACTTGCTTCAATCCCCGCACGAAAGAATCTGAGCATTTTTCTCACAACCCTTGAACAGGTTGTTTTTTCTTCTGGTTCCTTCGAGAAACACACATTTTTAACTCCTGCATTTTCGAGCAGGGTGCGATTATCACCCGAGTAATATAGCCATCGTCAAAAATAATGCGGTTTTGAGTCGCATCTCGGCGATGGCTATGTGTTTGTTTTGACTCGCCTCCGCGAGTCGTTATAGTAATCTTTAATACTTTATTATTTTTGAAGATTACTATAAGCACAAACCTCGGTCTTCTTGGCCAAGAGCCGAAAATTCCGATCAGCTTGCTTAAACAACCCACGCAACTTCCTACGGAAGGCCATGGCCTGCTGAGGTGTGCGCACAGAACGGCTTCGCAAAACATTATTAGCTCGCACTGCTACTCTTCGAAGACTCTTTAACTGATTCTTCATCAAACGAACTGATGGCCTAAGTTCCTGGGTTTGACAGGAGGCTGCAATCGCTTCCGAGCACTCCAGAGTTACCACCGGGTAAACGCTACTGGCGGTTAAGTATTTATTTAAACGGTTAAGTGCTGTGCGCTTTAGCTGCTTACCCCACTGTAAACGCTCGTCTATTTTCTGCGTTTTTCGCGCACCCAGAGCACCTAAATTGTAGAGTTTCTCAGCTACTGCATAGGCCTGGAGTAGAGGAGAGCTGTGGCTTATCTCTTGGCAACTTAGTGGATTGTAGTTTCCTACAACTAGGTCAAATGCCTTAAACTGCCCACTCACAAGCGAGAGGCTTTGGAACGGTTGACGCATCCCCGGTGCACTGATGGTGATGGTATAATCTGTATTTGCTCTGGCTTCCGTAAAGGAGAAGTTGCCATTACTATCGGTCAGCACAGCACCGATTCCTTTGATTACAATGAGCACATTACCTAAGGGCTTGCCATTGGCGATTAGGATACCGGAAATGGTGGTTGAGGGGATTGTGGGTAGGGGAGTTGGTGTTAGCGTGGGCGCCAGGGGGGTATTGGTCGGAGTTGCGATCAATGTGATGGTAGAGGTTGCGGTTGGAGTTGGAGTGAGCGTCTCGGTTGGCGTATTGGTGGGTGTAAGCGTTGGTGTATTGGTTGGTGTGTGTGTCACGGTTGGGGTAAAAGTTGGTGTCGCGGTTATGCCTACACCTAAAAGTGACACACTCCTTCCGTCAACGGTCAGGACGCCACTTGCAGGAGTACCGTCTGTTGGTGAAAAGGAAACACCAACAGTGCAAGAGCCATTAGTTGGAACTGAGTTACACCCGGCTACTGCATCAAAGACGTCATTAGAAACCGACAAGTTAGGTTCAACTAGAGGTGAAGAACTATTATTCAGAACTTGAATGTTTTGTGTGCTTGAACTTCCTATAACAACAAATCCAAAATCGAGGTTAAATAGGTTTAATGTTTCTTTGGCATTAAGGGATAGTATGATTGGGTCTGTTTTATACGGAGTAGTTCCATCTCCAACCTGGCTATACCCATTCCCCCCCCAAGCCCACAAAGTGTCATCACTCTTTATGCCAACTGTGTGAAATTCCCCAGCTCTTACCCTACTCCAATTTGTCGAACTTCCAATCTGCGTAGGGCTGGTTCTGTCGGTAGTAGTTCCATCTCCAAGCTGGCCAGATCCGTTATACCCCCAACCCCACAATGTGCCATCTTCAAGAATCTCAACCGTGTGATAGCCACCTGCTGCTGCCTTAGCCGGCACCGCATAAGCGTCTTTGGAAAACCCGATTACGGCAATGATGGTGCAAAGAAAAACACACAACGAGGATACGTTTTTTTTGAAAAGACCATTCCTTTGATGACATTCGAAATCCTCACCCTGGCAGATTAAACCTTAGAATCCACATTGAGCGGGCATGGAAAGCTGTTTTAAATAATTGTCAACGCCGGGCAAAAAAGGTCGATTCTCGCCGACGAAGCCAGATGTCAATAGCCCGCCCAATAAATATTGAATTCCTAATCCCCCGCCAAGATCCCGCCTCCATTTTCTAAGATCTCGCAATTTTCGCGGGTCGAGCAAGCGTCAGAACGTGCCGAAGGAAAAGGAAAGAGTTTAGTGTCAACATCTACGACCAAGTGCTAAGTCGTCACAAGCCAGCAACTACTTGATGATTATTGATAACACCCGAGAACCATTGCGACAAAAGTCATGTTTGGCGTGTTTCGGGTTATTCTACATTTGCCGTTTATGTGAGAGGGGGCAGCTGTACTGTAGTAGCCCATGTAGGGCAAAAGGAAGACAAGCGAGCAATCGTGCAAGTAACAAGAGGCATTCAGCAACCTTCAAGGGAAAACGTGCTTCAAGTAAACGACAGAACGAACTTCGCAAGCAACGAAGGAACAACCAGCATTGCACGGTAAGCGGGCAAGATAAGGGCTCGAATGAAGGTTGCCGGTCAAAAATAGTAACGGATCATACTCTAAAATAACTTAAGTTTTCCAAAGGTGTCAGCTATAAGTCTTTTTCGCCAGAATAGGCATGCCAGGCAATTGTTCGCAGTTGCTTAAGATGCGGGTACCAAGGAAGGACTATAGAGGTAAATGAGAGGACATCAGGAAATGGCGATCAGCAAAAAAGAGGAGTTAGAGGTACTAACCCGCTATCACGTGGCAAAAGAATCAATAAACAAGATATCAAAGGAGTTGAATCGGTCGCGAAACGCCGTCAAGAGAATTATCTTAAAAGGAGCGGAACCAAGTGTTCCTCTCAGCGGGTGATTTTCTTTCAAAATTTTCTGTTATTGAAAAACTCTTTGCCTCATCTGAAATACGCTTTGATTTAGCAAAGGCAGTTTGCAGCCTGTTAAGAGGTACTCCTTCACGACGATGTCTGCTGGTACTATCTTCTCAAAAACCGTTTCGCCAGCGTAATACTCCAGCATAGTGGTAACGTCAATATCTGTTCCCTCGTAAGAGCAATGATGCACTGAGGACAGTGCGGTATGTTCTGACTCTGTCGGCATCGGAAGAACTCCGGTAGCAAGGATCTGCGTGGGGACGGGGCGAGTGTGATGGACAAAGGCAGTGGGCCAGACTTCGTGGAGCGGTGCAAGGACCCAAATTCGGTCAATCGCCCTGGGATGCGGGATCGTTAATTCCAAATTTTCGAATGGTTCGTTGTTATACACGATTATGTCAAGGTCAATTGGTCGTGGACTCCATCGGGGTGCGTGTAAGTCTCGGCCCAAGAAAATTTCGATTTCCTTTAATATACTTAGAAGTTCATCAGGGTACAGGAAGGTTGAACCTGTCATCATACAGTTAATGTATTCCGTTGGACGGAGATCCTTTGAACCCCAAGGGACACATGCTCGTGAGTGGTACCAACTTGACATCTTCGTGGGAACGCTCTTCGTAAATACCGTAGTAATGAGCTTTCTAATTGCGTATGAAAGGTTGGTGCTCCGAGGTTCTATGCTTGTTCCAAGGCCAATTGCAACAGTGGCGCATTTCTCAGCGATGTTGGTAGTTATGGAGGGCTGTGAGTGGCCACTTAATTGGTGAGTATTCTTTCTGAAGTTCATTATGACCTGAACACTTTAGAAAAGAAGGCGCCATGAGCCATTTCAGGTAAAGGTAGCTTTACCTTATGGGTCAGCACGTGGCATTTTACTTTTCCCAATTGTTTGCTCCGTGCCTGTTCTAGCACGACTTCTCCAATTACTTGGGTGAGATGTTCGATCAGATGAAACTGACGCAGCCTGAGTTTTTCAACTAATATGTCACGGAGTGTATGATAACAGAATGTGCCTTCAATATTGTCTGATTGGCACCCGGTGAGGCCCTCAAGAAATTCGATAGACATGGCAACATGGACAGGCTGGGGAAGCGAACGTTCGGTTTCAGGTACTCCCAGATGGGGATGAAGAATCAGTAATGGGATGGTAAGGGTAGGATGGTTGGAAGAAGCGCCATGCTGGAGAATATGATAGTGAAGATTCGTAGCATCTATTGTCATATCGAGTACGCTGATAATGAGTCGGTTATGCGTTTAACAAGAGGTCTCGCCATGCGCTTGAGTGCTGGAATGCCCCCCGCAGTGTGAGAGTAGTGGTGAAAGAGTTCTGTTGTTTAATTCCTCGGGTGCACATGCACAGGTGAGTTCCACGGAGAACAACACCAACATCGGGAGTATCGAGCCCCTCTTCAAGCGTATCCCCGATTTGCTGTGTCAACCGTTCCTGCATCTGGAGGCGTCGCGAGAGGGCATCAACAACTCGCGGTATTTTGCTAAGCCCGACCACTCGTACATGTGGCACATAGGCCACGTGTGCCTCACCGTAGAAAGGCATCAAGTGGTGTTCGCACATGCTATGGAATGCGATTTTTGAAACAACTACTGGCTCCCGATATCCCTGGGTTTCCTCAAACGACTTGAGTAAGAAAGTTAGAGGATCGGAGGCATATCCGGAGAATAATTCCTGATAGGCGCGGACTACTCGTTTTGGCGTATCAATTAGCCCAGGTCGTGACGGATCTTCGCCTACAAAGCGCAAAATAGTTTGCACGGCGTTCTGAGCATCTTCAACGCTGGGCTTCTGCGAACCATGGTCCCGAGTACGGGCCTCTTGGCTTCCTGTGCAGATTGAAATAGGCACTGTTGCTGAAATGGGCGCAGTTGTTGTTTTCACCGAAAATCACCGTAAATGTTGAACAGATAACATCTAAAAACCTGAGTTCGACGTAAGAACTGCGGTAAATGGTTCAGCCATTTGCCGCAGTTCTTACGTCGAACTCAGGTTGAAAATATACCGGTTCCACTTAAAAGCAGTCAGAGACAATAAGGACCGGGCATTTTCTCGTCGGAGCAACGTCCTTGGGCGGCAGAAGCCCCACAAAACCAATACGGCTCACTCCAAGGATTCGAGCATTTAGACAAATTGAACTGGGATGGGTATACCAGATCCGTTTAGGACAATCCATGGTACCGACTGTTTAGAGTATTTTTCTATAGGCTCTTAGTTAACCTGCTGAAATTTTCAACAAAATTTCAGCAGGTTAACTACTTTCATAACCTGAGTTCGACGTAAGAACAAAGGTAAATGGTTGAAATTGCCTTAGACACGAGGCGTGCAGTGATATAAAAGCGCAGGCTGAAGCTTGCTACGTCGAGCATTTTATATCATGAGCAACGAAGTGGATGAAGTAATTTCAGCCATTTACCGCAGTGCTTACGTCGAACTCAGGTTCATAATCGGGGCATTAAGCTCGGGCGGCGTTTGTAACGACAAGAGTCAAAGGAGGCAAGCTCTTAATTTTTTGTCAGATGACAATTTTTTAATTATTTCAGTCGCCAATTGTTCAGAGTTTTGGATTTAGGGTCGAACTCAATTTTGATGGGTTAGGGTACGTAGGTTGTTTGTGTATGGCGCGCGCGGAAAAAAGGTGGGGTGATGGGTCAATTTGGTGAGCATAAAGCTGAGATTCTAGGAGTTCGTTTCGCAGAACAGGAACGGTCCAAGACTCTATCACAACGCGGAGCGAGTATGGTCGAATACGCGTTAATTGTAACGTGCATCGCCCTGCTTGCGATTCTTCCTTTAAGTCGATTGGGAGGAATCACAAGTCGCTCATTTAGGGACGTATCCATTAATTTGGCAATATTTGGAACGGGCGCAAACGGCCAGTAGTTAGCACTGGTTGCGTTCGGAAAAGCAGGGGCCCCCGAGTGTTCGAATCACCAGAACTCCCGTCGTGGCCGTTACATTTTTCAGATAGCTCGCAGGGCCAAGATAATTAATTCACCCGAATAATTTCTATGGCCTGGCATATCGCATTTTTGCCTTTAAAGTTAATGTTCAGGACGCCGTCGGTAACGACCGTTGTCGGCGGTTTTACGCTCCAGTCGCCATACCAGCCGCGAAATGGCCATGTGCTCCCAAGGGAAGTCCAGGGGTCAAAGGCATTAATGCCAACGGTACCTTCCACCGTTACGCTAAAGCTTCGTTTGCCACCGACTTTGTAACCAAGTTCAGAGTACCACGCACCCACATTATATGTGCCGTTCGGTACCGGTATCGCGTAACCGAACGAATCTCCTTCTCTTTGAGTCTGATACAAGGTGTCATCGGTTGTTCCGACCACAGGTTTTGAGTAAGTTCGGACTCTTGATGATCCTTTAATTAAATATGAAGCATTTTCACCTTGCCAGATATTTTTCGACTTATCCACGTAATTCTCTCGCGCGCCGCACCGTAGTAGACGTCGAGTTTTGATCGGGGTTACGGTAGGTTCAATTGTTTGTGTGGCTGTTGGCGTAGGTGTGCGTGTAGGTGTGCGTGTAGGGGTGGCGGTAAAAGGAGGAGTAGTTGTAGCAGTCTTTGTAGGAGTAGCAGTTTTTGTAGGAGTATAGGTAGCCGTAAAGGTGTTCGAGGCGGCGGCCGTCGGCGTGTTGGTAGTTGTAGCTGTCGGGGTGTTCGTTCTGGTAGCTGTTGCAGTGTTTGACGAAGTAGTTGTTGGGGTATTTGTCGCGGTAGCTGTTAAAATAAAAGTGGGAGTAGCTGAGGAGGTACTTGTGGGAGTGTAGGTAGCCGTAAAGGTTTTGGACACGGTGGCTGTCGGCGTATTGGTAGTTGTAGTTGTTGCAGTGTTTGATGCAGTCGCTGAAGCCGTGGGGGTGGGGTTGGCTGTCGGAGGAGTTGAAGCGCATGCTGGAGTTGTTTTTGGTATACCTGAGCAGATACCAGGTTGGTCCATCTCCACTGACTGCAGTGCCTTTGTAACTTCAGCACAGTCAGTATCGGTTATTCCTTTAAGTCCTTGAGCAACCATGAGATTACAAGTCTCTGTGATGTGAGTATAGGCCAGGGGGAAATTTTCATCAAAAACAAAGAAGTCGTCCCAAGCCTTTAACATAATCTGCATGGTTTTTTCTATGCCAATTCCATTTATACTGCAGCCGTTGAAGGCACCACCCTGAGACATCAGATAATTTGCTTTATTCATTACGCCCATTTTTTTGTACGAGTCCTCGGCGGCGTCGTTACATGGAAAGAGTGGGCTGTAATAACGGTCAGCTCCTGTGTTGTTTATAGTCGGATCCGCAAGAGAGCGTTTAGCACCAGTAGGGTACTCTTCGCCTTGGGCCCAATGTTCCTGGTCGGCGGTTGTTAGGTCGGCGTTATAGCTATACTCATAATAGACTGAGAGTAAATCAGAGAATGATTCATTGAGGGCTCTGGTTTCGGAGGTATTGTTATTATTGAATCCGATCTGTTGACCAGAGGCATTTCGGTTAGCCGCATAAGTTAAAAGATGGCCCATTTCATGAGAGACGGTATCTCGGTTTGTGCTATTGTTACAAAAAGCCATGTCGGAACCTGCTGCTGCACCGTATGGGCATCTTCTACGAGTGAATAGCACGATCTCGTTTGAGCCGTTGTCAGTATAGTAGGGTGTTGTGTCTTGAACGCGAGTAAATGCTCTATAACTGTCGAGATCTTCGCCGTTAGTCACAATATAACCGCCGCCACCACTACCATTCATACCATTTCGATTGAAATTTGAACCGGCTAGGTTGTGTATCTCCTCGATGTATTGATATAGATTCTGCGTGTCGCGAGGGGATTCAGGGTGATAAGGATTGTCGCGTTGGTCGAGGGGATAGTTAAGATCGTCAGTTCCAAAGGTGTAGAATCCATCAATGGGAAGCCCGTATCCTCGCAGGTCAACTCTATCATAGAAACAGTCCTGCGGACCTCGGTAGAGTCGTGCTCCACCCGCTGCCGCAAACTTCGAGAAAGAACAATCGTGAATTATCTTTGTCGCTCCGAGCAGATCACTCACCATAAGTTCGATCTTTCCAGTATTTGCATTGACGTACAAGGTATATGAACCTTGCGCTGCCACAGTTGTCGCACTTACGACTTGCCACACCAGAGTAGTTTGAGTTATTCCAATATTTGTTATCGACGGCTCCACTATCATCAAAGTGACTCGAGGAAACGATCCGAAGAAGTTTCCGCCAGTTACTGTTGTTAAGTGATTTCGGGCTAGGGTGATTGCCTCTTCACGTGATAAATCTGGATTTGTGTTGATTGCGGTGTAGGGTGCTATTTTCCCCGTAAGAAGAATTGGCGAATGATTCTTGTCGAAATGAACTGAGTATGTTGCACCTAAAACAATTACGCCATCACGAAGCTGTTGAAACTCAATCGCTGGTATTCCTGAGGAGGTTTTATTGATCGGAAGGGGAAGAAGTTCTTCTTGAATGTTGCGAAGATTCAAATCCTCTGAGTGATCCCGCAGAAATTTTTCCGCAAGAATAACTGGATCTTGGGATGTTGGCGGAGCAGGATCTGTAGAATCCCTGAGAGTCACTAGAAGGCCCTGAAAGTCACGAGTAATTTCGGTTTGGGCTTGGGTCGAAATTGAAACTCCAAGAACTAGGCAGATGGTAATAAAGATCGCGATGGTCGCGGGCGAGTAATAATGTCTCATCTGTTTTCCAAGATAACAAACTATAAGGTTTGGTTACGTCCCCCTGTGCAGGCTTTGAAGGGCATCCTCTTTTTAGGAGATAGTCAACGTAACAGAACTGGGACAAGTTAGAATCTAGAACGCAACTCGTCGCCCTATTAGATATACTACAATTTGTTTTATTTGTAGCATAAAGTGATTAGATTCTCACATAGTGATTTTCTTTTTTCCGATTTTGTTCCCGGTCGTAGGGTGGGCACCGTAGTCCCCCACATGGTTTTTAGGAATCACATTACCTACGAAACGACTAACAATAAAGGTATGGAGTCTCCAGGCTCTTGCAGAAAAAGAAGAGTTGCCGGCCTCCATGGTTCTAAAATACATGCAGTACGAGCTAACTTTTGAGCAGAAAAGCAGAGGTTTTTTTAAAGTAGGCTACGCAGCGAGTAGTACATGGCGGAGCTTTTCCAGGGCCGCATACCCCAGCGAAGTTATAGACCAGACGGGAGAGGTTAGGTCGCCCTTGGGAACCGGGCTGACCATTTGTTGTCCTTCAAGGATATAGAGGTAACGCTGTACTTCTAGGATTTCTTTCAGGCCAATTCGCCTGGTGATTTCCTGAATATCCGTACCGGAAGGGGATTCAAATCTACCGACGACGTCGGTTGTTACTTGAGAAGCGAGCATTTCAAGTATCGCAATCTGTAATTTCGCTGCGTCGATCTGGGTGATAGGATGTAATTGATCAAAGTTCACTGGCATGCTCCAAACGAAGTTTGTTTTATTATAGGTCGCGGACAAGCTTAGTCAAACGCAGTATGAGAAATTAGGGCTGAATATAGCTTTGATGTGCAGTGCCATCGTGATCCCAAGCGCCGGATTCGGAAGGGGCCAGGATCTTTAATAAAATTCAAGTTTCTGTAACCATTTTAGTATATTAACTACTTGTGCCGCAGGTGGCGGTGAAATATTTGGTTTGTCAATGAGGGGTGGCGGAATCCAGGGGATATGCTTTCCTATGTTAGACACTCTAAAATTAAAGGTTGGGGGGAGGCGGTCTTGTATTAATATCGAAGATGAGTTGTCAAAGTAGTTTGTCAGTGACCTTGATCCTGAGGTTTAACTGTCGTTATTCTCGCGACACCGTGCACTTGAGCACTACTCTCCTCCGCGTTTTTAGTGCCATCCAAAGGCTTTTATCCCGGGATCTGTATCTGTTTCGCCTTTTCGGTTACGCTGCACCCCGCAGCTTCGGGATTTAACCCGGATTATTGGCCTGTATCGAAACCATGAACCTGAGTTTGGCAGAAGAACTGAGATTGTGATTTTGGGACTTTCACGTGTTTTGACCGTAGGTCTGGCTGAGAATCTTGCTTTAGCGGGGCGGGGCAGCTCAGCTAAAAAGGAGGTATGTCTTCTGAATGATTGGGGCTTTCGGCTTGCAAGGCATATTCCCCTTTTCTAAGTGTCGTGCATTGTTGTGGTGGAACGGAGATTTGTCGAGGTGTTTAATAACCTGAGTTCGATGTAAGAACAAAGGTAAATGGTTGAAATTGCTTTAGACACGAGGCATGAGTGATATAAAAGCGCAGGCTGAAGCTTGCTACGTCGAGCATTTTATATCATGAGCAACGAAGTGAATGAAGTAATTTCAACCATTTACCGCAGTTCTTACGTCGAACTCAGGTTAATAAGTGCAGGCGATTCGGTGAGGGGTGGTGTTTGTGAGCAGAGGGGCTATGAGATATTTTCTGGCGGTTTGGATGTTGTTGGGTGGGTTAGGAGCCGTTTCCTGGATCTATGCACAGACTAATGGTGCACCCGGAAAGGAGGCACCTCAATTGAAAAAGGAAGCTAGGCCGATAATAAAATTGGTTCGTAATACCCCGGAGAGTGCTGAATTAGCAGTTACGAGCGAGGTCCCGACTCCTGTGGCCCCAACAGCTACTGTGATCCCGACTCCTACAGCGACCCCGATACCGTTCAGTTTCGATCAAGTTATTAACAAGGCACAGGCTCTATCAAAGCAACCGTTTGATGATAGCGCTCAGAATGCTAATTCTGTTCTTGAGGGTTTGGAATACGATCAGTACCGAAAGATTCGTTTCAACCGTGCGGTTAATTTGCTTCCCGTTGACGGCAATTTTCGAGTTGAAGTTCAGCCAACCGGATTTATTTTTAAGAAATATGTTCTGCTTCATATCCTAGAGGGTGATATTGAGCGACCCCTCGGGAATATAAGTTCATTGTTTGACTTTCACGAGCTTTCACCTGAGGTGGGGCAGGCGTTGCAGGTTTCAGGCTTTAAGGTGCTTTTTCCGCTTCATAATAATGGGCGCCGTGATGAGACTGTCGTGTTCCAGGGTGCGAGTTACTTTAGACCACTTGCAGCGGACCAGCAGTTTGGGGCCTCTGCCAGAGGTCTGGCCGTCGATACGGCAAGTGCGAAGGGGGAAGAGTTTCCCTACTTTCGGGAGTTCTGGATAAGGACATCGGTTAAACGGCCAGAGCTTATCCGGGTGTTTGCTTTGATGGATAGTCAAAGTCTAACGGGTGCCTACTCTTTTGTCGTGGCTCCCGGTAATAAGACGGTTATTGAAGTTGAGGCGCATCTTTTTCCTAGAGTCGGAATTGAAAAGGTGGGTATAGCGCCACTGACTAGTATGTTTGTCTTTGGTGAAACACCACATCCTCGCTTTAGTGACTATCGGAAAGAGGTTCACGACTCTGACGGATTGCTGATGTGGACTGGAAGTAATGAATGGCTCTGGCGGCCACTGCAGAACCCGTACCCTAACGGGGTACGGGTAACCCAGTACGTTGATCAGAATCCACAGGGGTTTGGTTTGATGCAGAGAGACGTTGACTACCAGGATTACCTGGACCTCGAAGCGAGATATGATCGCCGACCGTCTCTTTGGGTGTCTCCTAAGGGGCAGTGGGGGAAAGGTGCAGTCGAACTTGTTGAGATATCTACTGCCGAGGAGACAGTTGACAATGTAGTGGCCTATTGGGTCCCGCAGGCGAAATTGCCAGTCGGTAAGGCAACGGTAATAAACTACTCTGTCTCGGCTGTTGCGCGCAGCGAGCGACACCATCCCTTAGGCAAAGCAGTTCGGGTGAGAATCGGACATAATCACGAGCCTGGGATGCCCTTAGACCGCCGTGGGGAGGACCGCATTTTTAGTGTAGATTTTACGGATGGCATTTTGGCCGAACTCAATGAGGATGAAGTAACGGGTATCGTTGAGGCACGGAACGGGACCGTGAAGGACATTCGTGTTCAGAAGGACTGGGTTCTCGGTGGTATGCGTCTTTGGTTTCGTCTGACCCCCGGGGAAGGTGACACGGATATTCGAATGAGTCTCACTAAGGGACGGCAGCCCTTGACTGAGAATGTATTGTACCTCTTACTTAAAGAGGAATAGATGAGAGCTAGTGGAAGTGTTTTAAGACGGTCAATTGTTATTGCTGGAGTGCTTGGGCCTTTGCTGTGGGTGGATCTAAAGTTGTATCAGGTTCTTTCCTCAGGGGGTGTAACATCGATAGATATCGTTGTCTTGGTGCTTTTCTCGCTTTGCATTATTCATTTGCTTTTTTCCTTTGTACTTGCGGTAGCGGGGTTTTTTCTCTGCTGTCTGCATCGGAATCCAGTTACCCTCGGGCTTGAGACATCCGATAAGACCGCAGCGGATCTTGAGTTTAGTCAAGTGAGGGTAGCGATTGCGGTCCCGGTTTATAAGGAAGAGCTAAGGTCGGTCCTTGAAAGGCTCGCTACGCTTTTTAAGGATCTGGAGTTCAGTAGGCTGCGCGAGCGGATTGATTACCATCTACTAAGTGATTCGCCCCAGGAATATGAGGAACTGGAAAGAGCTATCTGGCTCGAAGCTACTGAGCTTCTGGGTGCGCGGAATAATTTATTCTATCGGCGAAGAAAAAGTAATACGAAGAAGAAGTCGGGGAATATCCATGAATTTCTTGTTGATCATCATGCTTCCTACGCTTATTTCTGTGTGCTTGATGCGGATAGTACGCTGACCGGCCAGGCCCTGATGAAGATGCTGCAGATTATTGATGGTGATGATACTATCGGGGCGGTTCAGACGGTTCCCTATAGTATTCGTGGTGAATCGTTGTTTGCGCGATTACTTGAATGGAATTCTCAAACTTACTCCAGACTATTTGGTTGTGGTTTCTCTTTCTGGCAGGGAGACCAGGCAAATTACTACGGCCACAACGCCCTTATACGGACCGAGGCATTCTGGAACTTCTGCGATCTCCCCGAGATGCCGGGTAAGCCACCGTTCGGTGGAATGATAATGAGTCATGATTTCGTTGAGTCCGCTCTTCTGGTTAAGAAGGGGTATCGCGTTGTTATGCTTCCGTCTATAGAGGGATCGTACGAAGAGATTCCAAACTCCTTGGTTGATTTTCTTGTCCGCGACCGGCGCTGGATGCTAGGAAATCTCCAACATATCAAAGTTGCATATACTCTGTCCTTGTCATCGTTTTCGAGGTTTCAGTTAGTATACGGAGCCTATTGTTACCTGGCTTCGGTTCTGTGGTTTCTGTTTCTTTTAGCAGCGACGATCCAAAGTATTTTCTATCAAGAGACCCACGTCTACTTTTCGACGCCTCACCAGCTTTTCCCTGATTGGCCTGTGTCTCAGACTGTGGTAACGCTTGCGATATATCTTTTAACGTTGGGGCTCATTATTGTTCCCAAACTTTTGGGATTAATTGAAAGGGCGATTAATAGAGGAAGCCGAATTTCGGCCGGAAGAGTAGGAGCTGCCGTTGTTAATTTCATTGTGGAATTTGTTTCGACTGCTCTTTTAGCACCTATAGTGATGATGTTTCATCTCCGTTTCCTGTGGGGATTTCTCCTCGGCCAGCAGGTTGCTTGGGATCCCCAGCAGCGCGGTCGGGCATCTAAGCCCTTGTCTTCCTATTTCGCTGATTATGGTTGGTTGACCTTCATAGGCTTTGTATGGTTTGGCGTAATTTTCTGGTCTGAAAGTCCACTTGTTTGGTGGATTATCCCGGTTTTGGTACCGCTAATGTTGGCGCCAATATTGACCTGGATTATGGAAGGAAGTGCGGTATACAGGTTAGTGAGTAGGCTCGGGCTTTTTTATGTGGCACAGGTACCCCGCGTGCATCTTGAATGGAAAAATTAGCGGTCAATTTTTGTAAGTGTTCACTAGCCTGGCTAAAACAGTAGAAGTACTCGTTCATCAGTTAATCTGGTTTAGAACAAAGGAAGCAAAATCCTGGTAAACCTTTTTTCGCTCGAAGAGATCTACCGCTATTTTTCGAGAGTTTGTTTTATAAAGGGATAGCAGATCTGATTCGTCGATCATCTTCGTTAGTATCGCATGGAGCTGCTCGGCATTTCCGGCCTGATAGTTCAAACCTATCGAGTGATTGTCGATAAAGGTGTCGAGCCCATCTGGAAGTGAGTTGGCTATTGCAAGTCCGGCACCTGCATATTCGCAGATTTTGTTGGTAAAGCTTTGAGGTGCGCCAGCAGCATATCCATTTATCCCTATTGAGCTAGATTTTAGCCAGGCGACTACTTCAGTAAAAGGCAGGCGTCCAAAGAATATGGATGAGGGTAAGTGTAGTTCAGCTGCTAACGAGCGCGCTTTTTCTTCAAGTGGTCCAGAACCTAGAATCGCAATTTCTACTGATGGATGTGATTTTGCCAGCATACTAGCTGCTCGAACCATGGCTTCCACGTCATAGGTATGGCCAAGCGTTCCCGCAAAAACAACCCGGATCTTTTCGTCGTTGAATTTTGGTTCGACTGAGCTAAATATCTCCTCATCATAACCTAGATAGGCCACATGAGAGGGAATGCGAGGGTTCTGTCGGGTTCTCTTGGAAAGAGCCAGGTCCACGTATTGCGGCGATACGCCAGTTATTGCCGACGCCTCTCGATAGGCTCGTGCGCTCAATTTAAAGTAGGGAGACAAAAGAAGTGAGACTGGTCTATGTACCGATTTTGGGAACGGAAGTAAGAAAGCTTCTGGCCAGATATCCTGTACATCGATGATCACAGGAATCTTTCGTGGCTGAGCATAGCGAACCGCATTGGCAGCAGATTCAATTGGAGGTAGGCTTGCGAGGATTACGTCTGGTTTAGGCGCCTTAAGGGCCTCCACATAGAATTCTCTACCATACTTATAACAGTTCCACAGTCGGTCAAACCCAATATTTCGCTTGTATGCAGGAACGGGCAAGTACCGAATTTCTAGCCCCTCGACCGGATTCTGGATTGGCGCACGTTTTGATTTGCTTCCGTGATTGAAGGTGGAAGTCCACCAGACAACCCGGTGCCCACGGTTGATTAGTTCGCTAGCTAGGGTGCCGTACCGCGCGTTAGTTTCTTGTTCTCCCAGGATCTTGTCGTAAGGGTTAATAATCCAGGCAATTTTTGATGGCATGGGGAGTTCCAGTTTAGAGGGTTTTGTTCCGGGGTACTATCCTTATTAAAGACAAAATGGTTCTGAGTCAACTAGTGAAGCGATCTATCGAGTAGCTGAGTGATATCAACAGGATAATCATGCCTCTTGCGGCCCTTAGGAACTCACTGTCTTAACTCGTCTTGTTGCAAAAGATACATTGGACTGTCTTTTCAAATAAAAGGGATTAGATGTCTTTTCCAGCTCCTTAAAAACACCTTCAACATAAGTCGAGGCATCGGCTGCATCATCAATCCATTCATTAACCTTATTGCCAGGAAATACTTTTTTAACTCCTGGCACGAGCCTCCACTGATGACCAACCTTGAGTTCGTCTTTGGAAGTTATTGTACTAGAAAAATAGACGTCCGCGTTGTACCCATAAATAATCGTTTTTGGTGTTATGTCAACTCCTTTTTGTGGGGAATTTTCATATACATTGGTAATACTGGCAAGTTTTGCTGCCGCCAGATATGGAACCATCAAGGGAGTAACAAGAGCACGCTGGTTTCCATGTGGATCATTCGCAAAGCCTTGTTCAGTGAGGAGCTTGTCAAGCTGGGGAAATTCCTTGCGAAGTTCCTGAACGCCCTTGTAGGAAATCTGAGAGTATCCCAATGTCGTATTTTTATCGGTCTTTCCTTCTTTAGCCAATTTGTCCTGTTTCTTGTCTTCATTATCGTAGTTTAAGATTTCAACTCTGATTACCGCCATTACATGGGGTGGAGTAATTCCATACTGCTTTAAGGCGGGAAACATGGAAATCGCCTGACTATATCGATTCTCATTGCCCAGAATCGTGTCTCTTATTTTGTTATCAATTTCCAGGTCACGTTTAATATGACTTTGAGATAAATATTCATTTCTTAGGTTCTGAGAAGAAGAAGGTACTGTTAGGTTCTGAGGATCACGTTGTTTGATGTCAGCGGTTGATGGCATACTAAGTAACGTTCCCATGATACCTCTTCCATAGTGGTTTTTGATATTTCTAACAAATCACTTAATCCGGGAGAATCAAAGTAAGAGCCGTTTTCTGTAGCTATTACAACATTCCAGGTAAGTATCTATCCACCATTCAAATATGTTTGCTTCAGATAATGGCTGGGACTCGTTAATACCTCTATCCCGGTCTATTCAAGATCCAATGGCAAAGTCATTTAATCTCCCCTCTGTATACGTATCTGCTCATTAACCCGGGGCAAATCACTCACTTGAAATGGTAAAAGTACATAATTTCAAAATGTTGCGTATCGTGTATGTCTAATATGCCCCGGATTAATGAGCAGATACCTGTATACGACGTAACCACTTAATAGGACGCATAAATTCCTCTTAAATAGCCACCATATTGGTATTTCTCGGGCTTGGTGTTATGTCTGCGTTTAGCCTAGGTCAGTGCCGTAATGTACTTCCCAAGCTTTCCTGCTTCTGCCAAAGATTTCGCCAGCACAATTATTCCCAGCGCTTCCTCCCCTGGCCATTGCTGCCAATAATCAATTAAGCGTATCTTGGGCAGCGGTGAGCTCCAGACGTCCGTTTTCCAGGATGCCCACTCAGGGATTCCAGGTCTGGCTTGTATCAAGTGCTGACGATAACCAACGAGGGCCACCGGCAAGACGCTATGCATTAATCCGTAGCCCAGTATTTGGGAAAATGAGAGATGCGCTGATTTATGCCACGGTGCGTCCACACGCCACATCTGGGACATTCCGGGTCCAAGGGATATGTATTGTTGAAAGAGCCCAAATATCTTGCGATCGTTGGTGTTCTCTGACGCCTTACTGCGGATTGCAGTTTGATTCGCTGTTAGTCTAACAGCCTGGGCAACCAGATTTGTCGCAATCTGTTCTTCACTGACGACTTCATCAACTTTTGTCCAGGCAAAGTGGGATCTGTTCGTGCTGTCGTTAAGTTCAACGACGGTGTGAACTGCTACCTGAATTCGTTCTACGGCAAGGGCGACCTTTACGGATTGGGCGTCGGCGCTTTCGCCTAGTAGGTCGTCCCGAAGCACCACCACGCTTTTAGCGGTGGCAACCTCCGCATCTTTTAAGGAGGATGCTCGGGTTGGGTCTCCAGCAAGAACATAGACATTACGCACCTTGCCCACTTCCTTTACGGGTTGGTCAACGGCTTCACAGAGAACAAGGATGGGTCGGCTGGTGATTTTTCGGAGAGCATCCACCAGGTACTTTCCCCGCTCATTCCAACCGCAGATTATGGTATGTGATGAGAATACGTGTTTTGTCATATTGAAAAACTAAAAGTCAGATACCTGCGTAGCAGTAGCCAAAATAACGAGGGAATGGTCAGTAGCTAAGGTAACGTCTAAAAGACCACTAACCTCCGAGATAAGTTCAAGTGACCCATGAAGCAGGAGGCCGATTACGATACCATTTCCATCATCGAAGATTGACGTAACCACGTTCTTTAACTGCATTCCTACGACTTTCATCTCACTTGCGAGAACATGATAAATTGATACGGAAGGATTTTCCGTAACGGTTTGAAGAGACAGTAAGTCCGAGATGAATGTGTAGGTTCCCGGAAATTCAGCGGTTCGTGCAAGCAGGTTTACTGAGTAGCTTGCAGGAGAGATTACCTCGTCGGCATAGGCGTTGCGAAAGTGTTCTTCGCTGTCGGCAGAGCAGCTTTCCACTATTGAAACAACTTCAGGATGGATGTGTTCAATAGCGAGTAGCGATAGTAGCGACTTCCGATCAGCTTCTGCTGGCGAAAGTGTTCTATCCGGAAAAATTACAGCAATTCGCGCACCCCTTTTCCGTGACGTAGGCTGAAGGTCAGAGCGTCGCAGGATATCTGCGTCTGAAAACTTTCCTTTTAAATGATAAACAACATCGAAGATAGCTTCCGATCCCTTATCAATCGATTCATCCTCGCTGACTACTAGAAACTCCTGAGATCCAAGATTTCCATTTTTGAAGTCCTCGTTCAGCTCTCGCAGGAGCTCCCGACCTCGGTTGCTCCAACCAAAGATGATTACATGGTTATGAAAGACTGATCTTTGGCGCTTTTCCGTTATTACGTGTGAAGCAGAAAGTATGTGATTAAATGATGAATATACAAAAGCAGTAAGAATAGAAACAAATATAGCGCCGACCAACAGTATTACACTTGCAAGTGCCTTACCGGTGGCGGTTTTCGGTGGGTCCACATCAATCCCACTAAATACATATACTATGGACCGCCAGATTGAATTGTAGGCATCGTCATTCTCGATATTTTTAATAGCATATCCCGTTACCATTACGAGAAGAACGAGCGCCAGAATGACGCTTAAAAGTGCATGGCGGCGAATCTTTAGTAATACGCCCCACTTAATCCGATCGAGGAACTTTATTACTTTTTTTCGCCAGGTCATTTTAATGACTCCGGTGAATAGATTAGTAGGCCATCGCGTTTGTTATATGACATCCACCACACCAAGTCGGGTGAGTTTAGTACGGTATCCTTGTCTGGTGGATTTAGTGTCAGTTCACCGTTCTTTTCGTAACCGAGAAGGATTGCGCCGTTGTCGAATCCCAGAAGCGACAGCTCCCTGAATGTCTTACCTGAAAGAGTCGGGGACAGAGTCGCCACATAGAGCTCATTTGTTACTTCGCTGAAGTCGAGCAAGTGGGCATATATGCGCGTTATCCCCTTATTTATGGCAGTTTGTGCCATAAGCTGCTCACAGACGGATTCTAATGAGACCACTTCAACGTCATCACCAATCATCTGACTCTTGATCGCTAAATTGATCACGTTTTCGTTTTCAGGACTTGTGATTTCAACACAGACCGGAAGGTCCGGGCGCAGGGTTAATGCTGCAAGCATCGAAAAAATTGCTCTGCCGTCGGCTTGGGCATTTTGCAGTGACGAACTCGGAATCAGGAGTGCTCGAGCCTTATGAAGGTCGGCCCGCCCTAAAACTTCAATTGAGTTTGGGTGTCCATGCAGGAAGTACACCTTCTCAAAATTCTCGCGCAGCGATAGTTTGTCAATAGACTCGTCGGTCACAATCAAGATGGGTCTAATGTCGTTTGAGCCCCGATGAACGTTGTCGCGCAGCTGGGTTATGATTCGAGTAACCCGCTCTGACCATCCTAAGATTACTATGTGATCGGAAAAACAACCGATCTGATATTCTTCGTTGAGCGGGGGAATCTTGCTTGTCATAGGATGGTCGTCTTAAAAGGGTATTGGTAAGTTTGTGGTTCTCCAGCCAAAGAAAAATAGCAGCTTCCACCGATTATAAGATGACTGGTTTACAGGTGATTCGAAGGTTCCTACGTATGACCCTGCGGGGTTCTCAAGCATCAGTACTGATACTTTTGCTCTTCCAAACTGAGAATGTAATCCTAAGAGAGCGAGTTCAGGGGTATTCACCGTCCCGACATTCGGCATCGGTATCGGGATTGATGGAATACCAAAAGTGTATTGATTATCGTCAACTTCTGCATAATGTAGCGTTGGGTAGATATGGTAGCGAGCGGCTTTAGCCGAGGAAGCCAACACGTACCCTCTTTCAAGCATGTGTTTAAGCAAGGCGTTATGAGCATCGTCGGCGGCGACCGGTTTCCGGATGTCTTCCGTCGAGACGATCATGTTTATCCGGCTGGCGGCTGTAATAGAGAGAGGTTGAATATAAAACGAATTGCGGATAGCTGGCCTCGGACTGCCAATCGTGGAAGGCTTCAATGTTGGTTCGGGAATCTGGATGGAGCCGACGGCATCTCGAATTGCCTTTGATACGAGCGCCGCTTCTACCGCGCTGTGCACTGTTGTTGTTGCGCGAGTGACTCCGCAGCCGGTCAGTGAACCTGTGGTGATAAAGATCAGTGTTGCTGTGATCGCGCAGATAAGAACAAGGTTCTGGCCTTTTGCAGGGAGCTCCTTTCTATACCCCGCGACCGAATAATCGCGCGACCGAAATGCATTCTTCTCGACGAATAATAGAATAGGAATATAGAAGTGTGACTTACGTGATGATTCCGGCTGCATGGTTTGGAGCTCTCTAAATTCCGGTGATGGTTTCTAACATCTTAAAAATGCTATGTTTTAATGGGAGTGTCAAGAGCGCTGTTACTTTCATTTAAAAAGTACTATAAGGACGCTCAAAAGCAAATAAAGGTTTCCAAATGGTTCTTATGACAGCTAAAAATCGATCAGTCTGTTAAAATTATAGTGGTGGTATAACAGAAGAGCGGTACATGGGTGTTATATACTTCTCGCGGTCAGGTTTTCGGTTTTTAAGCTCAGAGCCCCTTCGCCATCCATTCCAAAATGATTGTGTTATGGCGTCCCAGTTGAGTGCAGTCGCGGGTTTTAGGAAACCGAACACTTGACCGCAGTGGAGTATATGAGGTTGTTTCGCAGATATCTTGTAGACCTTATTATCTGTAATAGTGGCAAATTTTCCAGAAAGCAGAGTCTGGTGTGCAAGGTATACTTATTTCAATTGAATTACTGATGATGTACTATGAATAGTCTTTTTTCGAGAGCTGCTGGGCAATTAGGAGATTGCTATATGGATTCTATTGTCATAAGCACTACCGATTATGAGCAGCCGTACGATCATGTTCATCATTCTAATATTATCCGTTTATTGGAGGCGAGCCGAAATCGCTTTTTAGAAGATCATGGAGAGTCGTTCCAGAAGTGGTATGATCTCGGGATTGCCATGGTAATTTCATCAATCTCAGTTCATTATCTGCGTGAAATTCGAGAAGGGAATTACCGAGTTCGAGTTGCGGTTACCAGATTTACCGATAGTGTGTGCGAGTTTGCGCAAGAGATAGTCAATTCAAAAAACAAGATTGCCGTTAGGGCCACTGTTGAGGTCGCCTTCATGTCACTCCAGCAGCGGAGGGGAGTCAAAAGCCCCGACGAACTACGGTCGGGTATTCCTGTTCAGGGGTCTTTTTAAAAATCTGCTATAGAACCTGAGTTCGACGTAAGAACTGCGGTAAATGGTTGAAATTACTTCATCCACTTCGTTGCTCATGATATAAAATGCTCGACGTAGCAAGCTTCAGCGCCTGCGCTTTTATATCACTGCACGCCTCTTGTCTAAAGCAATTTCAACCATTTACCTTTGTTCTTACGTCGAACTCAGGTTAAGAATATTATTTTCGGCAAAATCTTCAGCACCTTAACCACTATGGTGGTGCGGGCTCGTGAATAATCCAGGATAGCGCCTACTTAACGTGGAATGACGTGCCGGGTGCGATTATCAAGGGATTGCAGTCGAGCGCTCTGCATTCTTCGCTAAACTGTTCAGGAGTGCCGGTGAGAAGTGGAAAGGTAGTATGGTGGATTGGAATATTCCATTTGGAACCAATCAATTTTGCGGCACAGGCGGCTTCTTTTGGTCCCATCGTAAATCGGTCACCACACGGGAGGAACGCATAATCTGGGGCATACGTTGTAGCAATCAGTGCCATATCGGAGAAAAGTGCGGTATCTCCGGCGTGGTAGAAGGAGCACCCAGGGGTTGAAATCACGACCCCACACGCTTCCCCTGCATATCGCGGTCCTTGTGCAGTATCAAATGAACTTGAATGGAGGGCGTGGGTAAGGGTGACTCTAAGTACAGGCTCGCTCTGATCGGTTGTGTTGATCGTAACCGTACCGCCCTTATTCATCGGGACAATTTTGTCCTCTGGGTATCCTTCATTTTTGAGCAGCATCGCCAGTTCATAGGTGGCATACAAAGATGCACCGTACCGTTTCCCTAGTCTCACTGCGTCATCGGCATGGTCAGAATGTCCGTGAGTGAGAACGATAGTGTCGATTCGTTCAGGATTTTTGAGAGCATCCGGGCAGAGCGGATTTGTTTTAAGCCACGGGTCGATTGCCAGTAGATGACTGACGCCTTCAAGGAATACAGCTGAGTGACCGGCGTAGGTGATGGAGTTGAAGTAGTGTGATACTGTGGTCATAATTGAATCAATAATAGGCTGTTGGAGGATAATTTATTTGAGCTGCTTCGAACAATTGTACAAGCAAATCAAATTAGATGCGGAGAGCAACGTTTAAAAATTTCTTAGAGGTTCACTGCTGTATTATCTGTGGGAGTTATACCGGTTCCACTTCAAAAAGTCATAATTAGTAATGCCAGAGCGTAGAGTAACTGCGGCGGAGAGTAGATATGCGCGCTGATCCAACCGCAGGGCCTATTTATAGTAATCTTCAAAAATAATAAAGTATTAAAGATTACTATAACGACTCGCGGAGGCGAGTCAAAACAAACACATAGCCATCGCCGAGATGCGACTCAAAACCACATTATTTTTGACGATGGCTATAATAAGGTAACCTATCTCATGGAGATTCTGTTGTTGGCAAATCTCGGCTTCCAGAGTGCGGCAAAAATCCTATAAATAACTGCGTTATTTTAACTTTTTCGGCGACACGCTTGGAACCCGGTCTGGCTCACCATGGAAATCCCATAAATTATCCGACTTATTACAAAGACTCAACGGGCAGTAGATATCCTCGCGATATGCCATCAGCACGAGTGGGGAGAGAAAACGACACTGTTTCGCCAAGAGTAATGTTACCGCAGCAGATCCCCGATACCACCCACGGGTATATTTCGTGTTCCTTCTTAAGGACTCTCTTGGAGAGTAGGTCTGGGGTCTCGTTTGCGTCTATTTTCATTGCGGCCTGAGCGATGATCGGGCCGGCGTCAACTTCAGGGATCACCAGATGGACCGAACAACCGTGTTGGGTTACGCCATGTGCTAAGGCGCGTTCATGGGTGTTTAGCCCGGGAAAAGCCGGTAATAACGAAGGGTGTATATTGATTATTTTGGGGAAGAGCTGCTCAGTAAAAGCAGGCGGAAGGACTTTCATGAAACCGGCCAGACACACCAGGGTTGGCTGTACTTCAAGAACGCGGTCAAGAAGGTGCGCAAAAAATCGATTTTTTGAGTTGAATGAGGATCGGTCGGGTAGAACGATAGTATCTATGCCGCGCTCCTGTGCCCATGCCAGACCTGCAGTCGATGGATTGTCGGAAATTACCCGAATAACTGAGTAATTTCCTGCTTGGCCAGTGATGCTTCTTTCGGTAGCTTCGCTGTGAGCATGTTCGACAAGGGCCATCATGTTGGATCCTCGACCTGAGATTAGGACGACAACAGGGGCAGGGGGTCGTTGTGTCCCCCCTCTGCCGCCATCATCCTCGCATGATTCAGCGCAAGCTGCACTGCCTGTTAATGTGCTCACGAATTGATCCTTTTTAAATGTCAATGATACTCTCCTGGTAACCTGAGTTCGACGTAAGAACAAAGGTAAATGGCTAAAATTGCTTTAGACACGAGGTGTGCAGTGATATAAAAGCGCAGGCTGACAGCTTGCTACGTCGAGCATCTTATATCATGAGCAACGAAGTGGATGAAGTAATTTTAGCCATTTACCGCAGTTATTACGTCGAACTCAGGTTGGTAATACACTTAGTACATAGGTTTTTCAAGGTGGAGTTTTTTATGGAAATATAGTATGTCGGATACGTTCAGTTAAATTAGCTTATCTGGTCATACTATAGTTTCTTCTGCCTGATTTCTGGAAGCAAGTTTCAACACCAATCAAACTTATTCACGAGGTCGCGCAAAGATGGAGCATGTTGCCTGAATAATTTTGCCCACGTTTTTTAAGCATGCACGCGCCGTCGGCGTTTGCCCGGGGTAGTTTGTTTTAATGATTGTGGTATTGCTAGTGAATGTTTACTCGGGTATTGAAAGTCAAAAATGGCTGATAGTTGGTGGGGGACTTGCAGGATTTTTAGTAGCCCGTGAGGCGCTGAACTGCGGGGTTAAGGTGACCATCTGTGACCCTTTCCCGGGCCGCAATGCCCCGCCTGCTGGAGTTCTTCATCCGTATCCGGGACGACGATTCGTTCAGAGCATCTTCGAGGTTGAAGCCTTTGCTCAGGCGCAACGAGTTTATTCCGATTTGGCTCGGAATGAGTGTGTCAAGGTCAAGAGAAGTCTGCCTGTGGTAAGGCCGACTGAAGGTCAGGCGTCGAAGACCATACAGCACTCCGAAGACAAATTTGATAGAAAGTACCTAAATCAGACAGAAGTTGAGGGGCTTTGGCCGGAATTTAATGCGCCGCACGGAGCAATTACGTACAATTCGGGGATGGTGATAGATGTCGGGGCATTAGTGAAAACGTTGGTGCTTCAAAGTGCAGGAGCGGGGGCTCAAATAATTCCCTTTTTGGCCGAATCCCTAGAGAAGCGTGGCAATGGCTGGTATGCCCACGGTGATTTTGGAGAAGTTGGTCCATTTAGTGCGGTAGTCTGCGCCGTCGGATCAGAACACAACTCGCTACTGAACTGTAAGGCAGCAAGCAGAAATTTTGGAAGTCTGGCACTTTACTCCGACGACGAGCTCGACGACGAATTTCAGGTAATAGTTAGTAGTCGTGGTCATTTTGCACCTCTTCCGGGCGGTGGCTATGTTATAGGGTCCACGTATATTCATCTGGATGACGTGGGCGCTGTGCCGGTTTGGCGCGAGACTAGTGAGGCTGAGCACCTAGCCGGTATTAGGAACCGACTTTTGAGATATCAGCACCTCGGCGAGGCGGGTATGCAGTTGTGGCATGGATCGAGGGCTACTGTGCCACAGGACAAGCAGCCGATTGTTGGCTTATTGAGCAGCAAGGCAGATGGTGGACTCTGGATGATCGGTGGTTTGGCGTCTAGAGGCCTGTTTTGGGCGCCATGGCTGGCGACGACTCTAGTAGGGGCGATGCTTGGTAAATCTGCGAAGTCGTTGCCCACGGTTTTTGCTCCGGAGCGGTTGAAGGGGTTTGACAGGGGAAGGTTTGAGGATCGGAGTGTGGTGTTGAGATAGCTGTAAGGGTATTTTTTGGGCATGGTTAGGAACGTTAGGGAGCCGTTGTTGTCGTCAATTCGTGATCCCACCATGCCAAAGCTCAGCAAGAAACTGCTTTACCGGGAAAACTTCAAACGTTCCATCTATCACTCTTCTCTCTTGGTCCAACGAAACAACTATATATCGATTAAAAATCCCTTCTTCTTTGAGGGCTTTTAGTCCTTTCAGAGTCCGTTCTGTGACTGAGGATGTAGACTTAATTTCGATAGCGACTTTGTTCCCTATTAAGAGATCTACTTCATATTGAGAGGTAGTGCGCCAATAGCTAAGCTTGTCCGCGAGCCGATAATACGACAAATATGCCCTGACCTCCGAGACGATCAAATGCTCTAGCGCACTTCCGAATGCTTCGCTCTTCTCAAGTATCGTGCCACGTTGGCCAAGTGTATTAGCGATGCCAATATCAAATAAGTAGTGCTTAGCACGGGTAATACCTTTACGTTTCTTACTTTTGGTGAATCCTGGCAGCACAAAACCAATAAGTGTATCCTCAAGTATCTGAAAGTAGTTTTTGATTGTGGTCGTTGAAGCCTGGCAATCATTGGCAAATGATTCGTAGTTGATTTCGTGGCCGTTGCTAAGCCCTGCCATATCAAGAAATTCAGCAAAAGCATTGACATTTCTGGTTAATGCTTCAGCTTGAATTTCTTCTTTTAAGTATGTTCCAATGTAATTCTTCAACTCTTCTTCTGGATATTTACTTAGGACAACTTGGGGCAGAGTCCCGTAATTAAGTATTTTAAGAAGATCGTAATCAGGTATCTCTGCCGTAACCAGCGGAAATAGAGCGGCTGTCCAAGCTCGTCCAGCCAATAAATTTGCGCCTCCCCGTCTAAGCTTACGCGCACTACTTCCTGTTAACAAAAATCTTAAGCCTCGGTTCTCTATTAGTCTATGCACTTCATCAAGTAGTGTGGGAATTTTTTGAATCTCATCAATGACTATTATCTGATTAGTATCGATACAGCGCTCGTCGATAATCTTAGGCCGAATTACTAATGATCGGTACACCTGAGCGTCCAAAAGGTCGTAAACGACCGCGCCCTGAAGCTGGTCTTTTATAAGACGGGATTTTCCTGTGCTTCTAGGTCCAAAGAGAAAAAAGGACTTTTTGTTTAATAAGTCAGGGAGGTTAAGGATTCTATTAAAATGGATCATGACTACGGAACATCACTTAATATGTTGATTTATATGATATTCAACATATTAAGTGATGTTTGGTTTTTTGTACAAGGAGATTCTGTGGGTGGTGCTAAGGTATCAGAAATTACTATTGTAACTGAACTTTGTGATCCGCCGAATATTTAGAGTTGAATATGTAAAAAGTATAATAGCAAAAGAGTCTGCAATTGCCCAGAGGGAATAGGAGCACCCACTTACTGCAGTTCTGACGACGAGCTTAAGTCGAATAGGTTGTAGTTATTTCACTTCTGTCGCAGGAGTACACCGCCTGTTCATCAGTGATTTCGTCGGGGATCGGCGCGAGGTTCGCCACGGCGTTGTTGACGTGAAAGTACTCGGCAAAACTACCGTCCTTAACATTCGCATCATCATTTTAGACATGAGATATTCCTTTATTTCGGGTCACCACTCGATTGATCACCTTAACTAACTCCACCACGGCTACGGGCAGGAGCGAACAGCCTGTGATCACTACCCATTCCGAGCTCGTCGGTGGAACGGTGTGAAGGACCTTCTGCAAGAGCGGCATGTAGACCGCTGCTCCCTGAAGGCTCAGACAAATCGCCACCGCACCCCAGAGCCATACATTTGTGAACAGACGACTGGTGAACACTGACCTGCTTTGGGAACGTGCATCGAAGGCATGAAAGACCTGGGTCAGCGCCAGAGTCATGAATGCCATCGTGGTCGTTCGGCGCAAGCCTTCTTCGGTCCCATGCCAATGCAATCCGATGCCGAAGGCAAGGAGAGTAACCACCGCAAGCAGTAACCCTTGCCAAGCGATCAGGCCGATAAAACTACGGGTTAGTAGAGGCTCCTGCGGATCGCGTGGCAAGCGCTTCATTACGTCGGGGCTGGAAGGCTCCAGCGCCAGGGCAAAGGCTGGGAAAATGTCAGTGATCAAGTTGAGCCATAAGATCTGTAGGGCTACAAGTGGCAGCGGCCAGCCGATCATGAGGGCAATGAACACGGTGAGAATTTCTGAAAAGTTGCAGGAGAGCAGATAATGAAGGAACCGGAGAATGTTCGAGTAGATAATCCGCCCCTGCTCGACGGCATCGACGATGCTGGCGAAGCTGTCATCGGTAATCACCATGCCGGCGTTTTCCTTGGCAACCTCGGTCCCCTTGATGCCCATGGCGATGCCGATGTCTGCCTTCTTCAACGCCGGAGCGTCGTTCACCCCGTCGCCCGTCATGGCGACGACGTGCCCCTGCTGCTGCAAGGCCTCGACGATTTGCAACTTGTGCTCGGGTGAAACGCGAGCAAAAATGGCCGCATCGGCGACCACCCGTTTCCAACCTTCTGCGTCCAGGCCAACCAGTTCGCGATCGTGGACAGTGCGTAGCAGTTTTCCCTGAGAATCGACATCGATGCCTAGTTGACGTGCGATCTCGGTGGCTGTAGGCTGCTGGTCGCCCGTGATTATTACGGTCCGAATTCCGGCCTCGCGGCAGGTTGCGATGGCCTCTTTGGCTTTGTCGCGAAGTGGGTCACTCATGCCAACCAAGCCCACGAAGATCAATGCTCTGGTTAAATCGGCTTCAGTGTAGCCATCCGGTAATTCCCGATAGGCCAGACCCAGAACACGTAGCGCCGCACCGGCCAACTCCTTGTTAGTCTCTTCCCAGCGACGGCGATCATTCGGCGTGAGTGTCGTTACTCCAATGGCGCAGATTTGTGAGCTGCTAGCAGCGAGCAATGTTCCAGGCGAGCCCTTAAGAAACGCCAACACCTGGCCTTGCGGCGTGCGATGCACTGTGACCATACGCTTACTAGCGCTATTGAACGGCACTTCGTTGATTCGCGGAAAGTCGGCAATAAAAACGGCGTGATTCATTCCTGCTTTTTCCGCCGCAACAATCAAAGCCGCCTCGGTTGGGTCGCCCAGCACGATCTCGTGGTCAGTACATTCTACTTTCGCATCGTTGCACAACATGCCGATTCGCAGGGCCAGCGCAAGGTGCTTGTCGGATCGTGCTTCAACGAAGGTGTCGCCATCCTGGAAATGACCCACAGGCGTGTACCCCGCTCCGGTCACCCTGACGCGGCGATGGTCCAGTGCGTAAACGCAGACCGTCATTTCGTTCTTCGTGAGCGTGCCCGTCTTATCGGTGCAAATGACAGTAACGGACCCGAGAGTCTCCACAGCGGGGAGACGGCGAACGAGTGCTCGCATCCGAGCCATACGTTGCATCCCAAGCGCAAGCGTCATAGTGGTAACTGCGGGCAGCCCCTCGGGAACTGCTGCAATCGCCAGGGAGAGGCCGATCTCCAGCATGTGCCAAAAGTCCGTGGCACCGCGAATCCAGCCAGCCAGGACGATCACCGCGCACAGGACCAACACTACCACGATGAGCAGACGACCGAGTCGGGCTAACTTTTTTTCCAATGGTGTGGCCTGAGTGATCGCATCGTCTATCAGGAGACCAATTTTGCCCACCTCCGATTGCACGCCGGTAGCAGTGACTACCAACCGGCCGCGACCGGCCGTGATTGTCGTACCCAGGAAGGCCATATTGAGGCGGTCTCCAAGGGCCGCGTTCTCGTCTTGGAGTAGCTCGGAAGTCTTGGTCACTGCGAGCGATTCACCCGTCAGTGCTGCCTCCTCAATTTGCAAACCAGCGCTCTCGATGATTCGGCCATCGACGGGCACTCGTGCCCCGGCGGCCAGGAACACTAGATCGCCTGGAACCAAATCTTCCGCCGGAATCTCGCTCTCGGAGCTGTCGCGAACTACATGGGCGACTACCACCGACTGCTTTTGCAGAGCGGACAACGCTTGTTCTGCTTTCCATTCGGTGAAAAATCCGATAGTAGCGTTAAGAACAATGACAACCAGGACTGCGAACCCCTCAATGTTTTCGCCCATGGCAAAAGCGATCGCCGTGGCCGCGACCAGCAAGGCCACGATCAGGCTGCGGAACTGGGCAAAGAGGATCGAGAACGCCGAGCGTTCTCGCGCTTGTGTCAACGTATTGGGGCCATACTGTGCGAGTCTCCGTGCCGCTTCGGTTTGAGTCAGACCGCGCTTTATATCTGTTCGTAGGCTGTCTTCGACCGCCTCGCACGAGAGCACGTGCCACGTTGGCTGGGCAACCGAATTAGTGGCTGTCATTGTCACTGTATTCGCGAGACCAAAACAGGGCAGTGAGATTTTTACACAATTTTTCTGCTTTTAGACCCTTATAAGAATGGCTGTGCATCGCGAAAAAAAATTCTGATTGTTTCAAATCCACCGAACTGATTGCATCGGATCGATCCCGTAGTGAAGGAACTGTTTCAGGGTCATTGGAAAGAGTAATAGGTGTCGCCATTATATCTTTCGGAGCCTTCTTTAAGAAATGTACAAAGCGCTTTTTCAGCTATAGACTGTAAAGATTTCAAAGTATCGCTCTTAATCGGAGCAAGAGGAGACCTTTGCCCAGAGGGTTCCAGAAAACGATACATATCTATATAAGCAACGAAATAGACAATCATTGAGAGCGCGCGTGCTAATGGTCCAATGATCGTCAACACTAACATGTATATTATCGTCTAGTAGATGTTTTACATGTAGCGGAATAGTAAGCTCACTATTCTATAGTCGAGTATGACTTCGGTCATGCTAAAAAAACGGCGCCTCACCACGATATGTGAGTGAGTTACGGCTCTGGCAGATTGCCAAGTTGATGAAATAGGTTTATTTTCTAGCCTTTTTTTATCTTAAATCCAAAATATTTTATCATAGCGAGTTTTGCATAGCTATTCATCCCTTACATCCGGAAAAAAGACTTTTTTCTCGATTATGAACAACCTGAGGAGCTCGTACTTCTGCCGTTTTCGCTGGGTAATGCCGGTGCTACAATTTTTCACGAACGAAAAAATCAGCCCATCCTTTGTTATAGGACGGGGCAGGGCTTATTTTAGCGTTGCACGAAGCCTGAGCGTGTTAGGCAAAAGGGGGGCATAACACAGGATACGCCGAATCGGTACCAACGGGATGTTATTGATTCCAAATTCCTTAAAGTGCGTTCCCCCGGTGCAGAAAACTACGTTTTCTGCTTGTTTTTACGTTGTTCTTATTTGTTTGCTATAATTCCTGTTATTTTAATAGGTTATGACGTCTTTAGTCCTTATTTTTGTAACCTTTTTTGCTCGCTTACTTGCTTTAGCTCCCTGTTCTGATAGGCTCCAGTCGGAGCATTCCAACCATAATTAAACAGAGTAATATATATATGAGTATGAACGAGGGCGGTACGGCCCAAAGCATTGAGGCTGGCATTTCATTTGCCGAACTGGGTCTAACTGCCTCTACAGTAGAACGTGTAGTGTCGGTGGGTTTTACCACCCCTACGCCGGTTCAGGCCAGAGTAATTCCGATCCTGTTAGATGGGCAAGATGTTCTGGCCCTTGCACAGACTGGTACAGGAAAAACGGCGGCTTTTGTTTTGCCGCTTTTGGAAAAGATTGATCGACTAGCGAAAGTCCCACAGCTGCTCGTACTTGCCCCGACTAGAGAGCTTGCTCAGCAGGTAGCTGCTGTGTTCGTACAGTTTGGAAAAGGTGTGCGTGTGTCGGCGGTATACGGCGGTCAGGGGATGCGCCAACAGCTCACAGATTTGGCCAAGGGCGTTCACGTAGTGGTTGGAACCCCAGGACGTGTCATGGATCACGTTCGGCGAGGTACTTTGAAGTTAGATAACATCGGGATGGTCGTGCTTGATGAGGCGGATGAGATGCTTAATATGGGTTTCTCTGAGGACATTGAGTGGATATTGGGCCATACCCCGGAGGAGAAGCTGGTTGCGTTGTTTTCTGCGACCATGCCGAATGCTATTCGCAAGATCGCACATAACTATCTCCGAAAACATGTCGAAGTAAAGATTGCTGCCAAGCAGTCTGATGTGCCGACGATAGATCAACGGTATTGGATTGCCACCGATATCAACCGCCTTGATGCAATTTCCAGAATTCTTGAGGTTGATGAGCCGCAGGCGGTCCTTATTTTTGTGCGTACCAAGAGTGCGACTATTGAAGTAGCCGATGCGCTTGCTGCAAGAGGGTTTAATGCCGCTGCTATTAATGGTGATCTGCCGCAGCAGGCTCGTGAAGCCCTAATATCCAAATTAAAGCGAGGTACATTGCAGGTGCTAGTGGCAACGGATGTTGCTGCGCGGGGGTTGGATGTTGATAGGATCGAATTGGTTGTCAATTACGAATTGCCAACCAATGCTGAAACGTATGTCCACAGAATTGGGCGAACTGGTCGTGCTGGTCGCAGTGGTAGGGCAATCCTATTCCTTTCTCCGAGAGAGCGACGGTTTCTTAAGAACATTCAGCAGCTTGGAAAAGGTGATGTTAAGGAACTAACATTGCCAACGAAAATTCAAGTTCAGGGTGCTCGGGTACGGAGATTTAAGAACGAGATTCAGTCGTTTCTGGCCGAGGGACGTCCGACTGAGGGCCTAGAGAAGATTATTGACGAGGTTGCAGTAGAGTGCGGCGTGACTGCTTCAACAGTTGCAGCGGCGCTTTGTGTTCGGGCGAAATTACTCCCTGCGTTCGAGACGAAAGAAGGCGGAAATAAGGAAGCGTTCGAAGGAGAGGAGAATTCTCGAAAATCCAAGAGGAGTCGTGACGGTGGCGATGTGGAACGTCCGGCGCGAGACTTCCAACGTGAGGGACGAAACAAGCGAGAGGGTTCGCGCGATGGCGGTAAGCGGGACTTTAAGAAAGATTTCGCGAGTGATTTTAAGAAAAAAGACTTTTCAAAAGAGAAGCGTAGCCGAACTATCAGCGATTTCGAGTTCGCGCAGCCTCGGTCAGAGCGAATCAAGTCGCGAGATGAGGGTGGTGATTTTAGAAAACCGGCGAAACGTGAATTTGGTGTAGAGGGAACCACCGCATCTGATAGAGGTGAAAGGAAGCCTTACAAAGGAGCAGGGAAGACTTCAGGTAAGCCCCGTTATGATGATCGCAAAAGTAGTGACTCGGAAGGAGCCAGAAAGAAAAAGTCTTTTGACGAATTTCGGGGACCTGGAGGGAAGTTTTCTAAAGACTCAAAGGGCCCGCGAAAAGAGAGCGGCAGCGGTAAGGGCGGCGCGGCAGCCCGTGGAGCTCGCAGTGACAAGGTTGGGAGCGGATCGAAGAAGAAGTAAGGTATGCGCGCCACCCAGCCGTACTTGCTCACCGTCTAGCCCGGATTATTCACGAGCCCGCTCTGGAGGTGCATTTCGTGAATAATCCTGGTTAGTTATTCACAATAATAACCTTACAATACGTGTGTCGGGATGGTATAACCATTCCAATTCAAAATGTCCGAAGACTCTATTTGCTGGAATGGCTATTTGCTTGTCCCTCCGGGTGCTTTGCTCTGCAAAGAATATACCGCTTCCTCGTTTCTTAGGACTTGTTGAAGTGGAATCGGTATATTTATTTTTGAATTCAAGTCACTTTTGTTTCAATGCAGGGCGCGAATGTAGAGAGTTAAATACGCTCTTAGGAAGGGAACACACGGAAACGATGGTGCGAGGCACGGCTGATTTCTCAAATTCCCGAATGGTATTGATCAACAAAGATGACCTGTTTTACGGCAAAATCACCTTTTGCTGAACGGGCAATTGTTGCTGCTGCTACGTCAGGGTCATGTTGAAAAATTACAACCCATGAGTTTTCTGCGGCTTTAGTGAGGAAAAGTTCTTTTTCCTTGAGTGTTGCCCGCGGGCACATGTCGTACCCCATAATATACGGGAGTGAGACGTGGTGAGAGGTCGGAATCAGGTCCGATGGAAAGGCGAAGGTTGTATCGCCTACTTTAAGGCTGATCCACATGAGTCCTTCCGTGTGGCCATTGACGACATGGCCGTTTGCAATACCTGCAATCGAAGATGTTTCGTCAACCAATAAATTTATTGAGGCGGATTGAAGGGGCGTAAGATAGGTGGATAGATAGCTCGCCCTTTCTCTTGGAGACGGGCTTAGTGCTTGTTCCCAATTGGTTCGGTGGCAGTGATGTATGGCATTCGGAAAGCTCAAGATCACTTGGTCGGGACTCTGCTGAGACACAAGGCCACCAGCATGATCAAAATGAAAATGGGTAATAATAACGTCAGTAACTCCGCTAATATCGGACGGATCAATAAAATGGCGAAAATCATAATATTGATAGTGCTTCGGTTCCCACATTCGGCCCACGCCAGCATCAATAAGAATTTTCCGGTTCTCTCCTGTTAGTAGGAGGCAGCGGGTTACGAGTTTGATTCGATTGAAGTCATCTGGGAAGGTCAGCCGCGACCATAAGGTTTTTGGAACAGCGCCAAACATCGCCCCTCCATCGAGAAGAAATGAATCAAATACTACTGTTTGTAATCGCAAATGGTCTCCTAAGTATATGTAGGGCACAAATTTTTATTGTCGACGGTATTCCCCTACGAAAAACTCACGCATGTTTATAGAATATAGTTTTGTAGTGGTTACTGCGATGCGTTCAAAATCCTAGGATAGTGTAACAAAATGAAGCAGTAGCAACAAATGTATACCGTGGAGCTGGTATTAACTGAAGTACAGGAGTTATTTTACAAGGGAAATCAGCCGGTTATGGTGTGCTACGAGCTGGATAAAAACCGTGTTGTTCAACTCATGCGTTGTGTTATCCCTTTTATAACTCACGGTATAACTTATTAAATTTATTGACACCATTTGCATCACAAGTGTAAACTCCGCTCTGTCATTTTAGTGTCCGTTCTTGAATATTAGGAAGACACGGGGTCATGAAATTATCCACGCCAGTTTAAAACTTCTAGAGACCAGTATTTTTGGAATGGGCCACTCGGGGCGGGTATGCTTTTCGTCAATCCTTCATTAGAGAATTCATTATGTCAGTTTCATTTGAACTAAGTGATACTCATCAGATGCTTCGCGACTCAGTGCGAGCTTTTGCAGAGAAGGAGATCAGGCCGGTAGCGCGTGAACTTGATGAGAAGGAGCAGTTTTCAGTGGCTCTAACGGAAAAAATGGGTGAGCTGGGTCTTTTTGGCATCGTTATCCCCGAAGAGTACGGTGGGCAAGGCATGGACTACCTTGCTTATGCGATAGCCTGCGAGGAGCTTGCCCGGGTTGATAGTTCGCAGGCAGCTACCATTACAGCCCACAATTCGCTTGGTGTCGGGCCTCTGTATTACTTCGGTAACGAGGAGCAGCGTCGACAATATCTGCCACCGCTTTGTACGGGAAAGAAGGTTTGGGGTTTTGGTCTTACAGAACCTGGGGCCGGTTCGGATTCTCGTGGCAGTAAAACCACAGCCGAGCTTCGGGGGGATAACTGGGTTATTAATGGGTCCAAGCAATGGATAACTAATGGCTCTTGTCCGCTAAATGCTGGAATTACCGTTCAGGCAGTGAGTGGACGCGCTGCTGATGGTGATCCCGAACTGAGCTGTTTTATTATTGACCGAGGAACCCCAGGATTTGAAGCACGAACGATGCACGGAAAATTGATGTGGCGGGCATCGGATACCTCAGAGTTGTTTTTTAATGAGTGCGCCATCCCCCCTGAGAATCTTTTGGGAGAGGTGGGTGCTGGTTCAAAGCAGATGCTTCAAACGCTTGACTCAGGAAAAATTGGTATAGCTGCCATGGGAGTAGGACTTGCCCAAGGAGCGTATGAGGCTGCTCTTAAGTATGCCCAGGAGCGACGTCAGTTTGGTCGGTCACTTACTAAGTTTCAAGCTATTGCCTTCAAACTGGCAGACATGGCAACAAAGATAGAAGTAGCTCGTACGATGCTTTACAGACTGTGTTGGATGCGGGATACCGGTATGCGGGTTACCAAGGAGGCGGCGATGACCAAGCTGTTCTGTTCAGAAATAGCGCAGGAAGTGGCGAATGAAGCTGTCCAGATTCATGGTGGGTACGGTTTGATGAAAGAGTACGAGGTGGAGCGTTTCTATCGGGACCAGCGGCTTCTTCAAATTGGCGAGGGTACATCCGAGATTCAGCGGTTGATTATTTCTCGGCAGATCGGATGCTAAGAAGCTGTCCAGAAATAAACAGTGCACTTTCTTGCTCAGAACGTCAAAATTTAGGGTAAATCTGAGCGTTAAATGCACAGTTTATTTCTGGACAGCTCCTAAATAGTACGAATACTCTTCACTCTGAATGCTTTTACTATGAACACTATTCACTCTGAATTTGCTACCAAGGATTCGCCTAAGCAACGTAGCTCCTCATTTGCTGACAATAAGGCATATAATGCCTCGTTGCTTGCCGATTTAAAGGAACGATTGGCAAAAGTAAAGGAGGGAGGTGGCGACGCTCAAGTTGCTCGTCACCGCAGTCGCGGAAAAATGTTGCCACGCGAGCGAATCGATCTTTTGCTTGATCAGGGAAGTCCCTTTTTGGAAGTTGCTCCGTTGGCAGCATGGGGAATGTACGAGGGGGGAAGCGTCCCCTCTGCGGGGATAGTTGCTGGAATTGGAAAGATACACAATCGAATCTGCATGATTATTTCCAATGATGCGACGGTTAAAGGAGGAACGTATTTTCCCCTTACCGTGAAGAAGCATCTTCGAGCGCAGGAGATCGCCCGAGTTAATGCGCTTCCGTGTATTTATCTCGTGGATTCGGGAGGGGCATTCTTGCCAATGCAGGATGAGGTTTTTCCCGACCGAGATCACTTTGGCCGGATATTTTATAATCAGGCACAGATGTCAGCTGCCGGAATTCCGCAGATAGCTGTGGTTTTGGGCTCATGCACCGCCGGGGGTGCTTATGTGCCAGCAATGTCTGATGAAACGATCATCGTAAAGGAGAACGGAACAATTTTTCTTGCGGGGCCGCCTCTGGTGAAGGCTGCTACGGGTGAAATAGTTTCTGATCAGGACTTAGGCGGTGCTGAAGTGCACACCGCAATATCAGGGGTTGCGGACCATTATGCAGGGGATGAGGACGAAGCATTGCATTTAACTCGTTCGATTGTTGAGAATCTTGGTTCAGCAGGGATTAAGGCCGGGAGTAGCGTACGGGAGAGTATTCCACCTTTGTATGATTCTGAGGATATAGCCGGGATTCTTCCTGCAGATACCACAAAGACACCCTTCGATGTTCGGGAGGTGATTGCACGAATTGTTGATGCGTCAGAATTTCATGAATTCAAGCGTAATTATGGAAAGACGTTGGTTTGCGGTTTCGCATATATTCATGGTCAGTCAATCGGTATTGTAGCGAATAATGGTGTACTCTTTTCTGAGAGTGCTCTTAAGGGGGCGCACTTTATCCAGTTATGTGGACAACGTGGCATACCGTTGCTCTTTCTGCAGAACATTACCGGTTTTATGGTGGGGAGTAAGTACGAGTCAGAGGGGATAGCGAAGCATGGAGCAAAATTCGTTACCGCCGTATCAACCGTTAATGTGCCTAAGTTTACCGTGATTATTGGTGGCTCCTACGGTGCTGGCAATTACGGAATGTGTGGGCGTGCGTACGACCCTCGTTTTCTTTGGATGTGGCCAAATGCTCGAATTGCTGTAATGGGGGGGGAGCAGGCCGCAGGAGTATTGGTAACAGTGCAGCAGCAGGCTCGCGAGAAAGCTGGAAAGGAATCACTGACTGAAGAAGAGATTCTTAGCATAAAGTCGCCCATCTTAAGCCAGTTTCAGACACAGAGTGACCCGTACTATAGCTCTGCTCGATTGTGGGATGATGGAATTATTGAGCCAGCAGCGACTCGTGATGTTATCGGGTTGGCACTGGAGGTGTGTTATTCACCACATCGGGAGAGTTCCACCTACGGAATCTTCCGCATGTAGGTAAGAGCCAGAGATTTTTCCAACGGCAGGCGGGGTTGCATAGTTATAAATGTAGTAATAGCAAAATTATTGATTATGACATATACCTTTATTTCTGTAGATAGTGGCCTCGTAGAGGGGGAGACTCGGCCGGGCATTCAGATAATAACAATCAACAGGGCGGAAGTTCACAACGCATTTAATGATCAGTTAATCAGCGAGCTTCGAGATGTCGCTATGGCGCTCGCACGTGATCCAGGATTGCGAGTAGTCGTGCTAAGGGGAGCTGGGCGCTCATTTTCTGCTGGGGCTGATTTGCAGAGCATGAAGGAGGCAAAGTCCTTTAGTGTCGATGAAAATCGCCTTCAGGCAGAGGCACTTTCAGATATGTTCGAAGCATTGAACTCTTTGCCGTGTCCTTTAGTGGGTGTTGTGCAGGGAGCGGCGCTTGGTGGCGGAAGTGGCTTGGCGGCGGTATGTGATTTTGTGATTGCCGGCCCTCGCGCTCGATTTGGTTTCTCTGAAGTTCGTCTTGGTATTGTTCCCGCTGTTATTTCCCCTTACGTCATCAGCAAGATTGGTGAGAGTGGGGCCCGGGCCTACTTTCTTACAGGAAAGCAGTTTGACGGTGATGAGGCCCTACGTCTTGGCCTTGTTCATAGGGTGGTAAAGGACGAAGAAGGTCTTCCACTTGCGCTCAGTGAAGTTGTGGATGACATTCTTAGGTGCGGTCCATCGGCAAATGCGTTGGCAAAGCGTCTAATACGCAGAGTGGTAGCCTTTTCGGCCGAGGGCGGCCTAACAGATTCATCGAAGGGGCTTCGGGAATATACCAGCCAGGTCATTGCAGAGGCTCGAGTGGCTGATGAGGGGCAGGAGGGCTTGATCGCGTTCTTAGAAAAACGGGATCCTCGTTGGGTAAGTGAATAGATGGAAAATAATCCGGTGCCAACTGAAATTCGTTCTATTCTGATTGCCAACCGTGGCGAGATAGCAGTTCGTGTTATTGCGACGTGCCGAAGTATGGGCATTCGGAGTGTCGCCATAGCGTCGCGGAGTGATGAGCGGAGCCCGCACGCTCTTAATGCAGATGCGCTGTTTGTACTAGGGGAGGGAACGCAGCTCTCCGAAACATATCTAAATCAGGATGCCATCATCGAGATCGCACATAAGGCCAAGGTGGATGCCATTCATCCGGGGTACGGTTTCCTATCTGAGAATCGGAAGTTTGCTGAGCGGGTGCGCGCGGAGGGTTTTATCTTTATTGGCCCACCACCCCAATGTATCGAATCGATGGGCGATAAAATCGGCGCCCGTCGTGCAGCGATCGCTGCGGGGGTTCCAATCGTTCCGGGATATGATAGTGACAACCAGGACAGTGAAGTTTTGAAGAAGGAAGCTGCGAGTATTGGCTATCCTGTGCTGATCAAGGCTTCAGCAGGTGGTGGTGGAAAGGGCATGCGTGTTGTCACTGAGCCGAAAGATTTTGACCAAGCGCTGGCCCAAGCTCGTGGAGAGGCTGAGAATGCTTTTGGTGATTCACGGGTCTTTCTGGAAAAGTACCTTAGGTACCCTCGTCATATTGAAGTGCAGGTCTTTAGCGACACACACGGTAATCACCTTCATCTTTTTGAACGAGAGTGCTCAATACAAAGGCGCCACCAGAAGATAGTTGAGGAGACGCCATCGATGGCGCTTGATGATGAATCACGAGCATGGGTTACTTCTCGTGCAGTCGCACTTGCTGCAGCGATCGGGTATGAGGGAGCTGGAACAATCGAATTTATCATGGATGCCGACCCTGAAAGTGGAAAGGGTGATCTATACTTCCTTGAAATGAATACTCGTTTGCAGGTTGAGCATCCTGTGACTGAGTGTGTGACGGGACTTGACCTTGTTCGCTTGCAGATACTGGTCGCGCAGGGCGAAGCCCTTCCGTTTACTCAGGAAGAGTTAAAGCAAAACGGCCATGCCATTGAGTGTCGGATTTACGCCGAGGATCCGCTCCGAGGTCACCTACCATCTACGGGAATATTGCAGGCTATCGGGGGCGTCCCAATGCGAAATGTTCGCCTCGATTGCGGCTTTAGTGATGGTCAGGAAGTAACGGCGCATTACGATCCAATGATAGCCAAACTGATTGTGTGGGGGCCAACACGGGATGAGGCCATTGAAACAATGCAGCGTGCTCTTCGCAGTTATACTTTTGCTGGCTTGAAATCCAATGTAAGGTATTTGGAGCGAATTTTGGCAGTAGATGCGTTTAGGAAAGGCAAGACCTTTACAAATTTTCTCGTCACGCATGAGGATGACCTACGTATGCTGGAAACCAGTGACTATGATCGCGCTTTAGCGATGGGAGTGTATCTGCTTTGTTCGGGGAATCCGCAACGGTCTAGTAGTCCGGGCAAGGAGCCGATTACCGTGTGGAGAAATTCGTTGCTTAATGGTTTCAGGAGCGCCTAGAAATGGAGAAGAAGTTTACCATAGACGGTGTCGAGCACGTTATTTCCAAGCTGTGTGTGGCTGGTGAAGAGGTTACTTTTGACTTTATAGGGACGTCATACCGTTTCAAACTCTTACAGAGCAGTAGTGGTGTTTCATGGGTTGTTCAGGATTGTAATACGCATGCCGTACACCGGGGTGCCATTGCTCCGGTACCCCAGAAACTGAGCACAGTAGTGATAAGTACTGACGGTACTGCGTGTGAGGTTGCACCGGTTGCGCGAAAGGGTGGCGGGCAAGAAGTGTCGGCTGTTACGGGAAGTAATCCAGTGGCGCCGCTGACAGGGGTAATTCGGGAGGTTTCGGTGGCGGTTGGTCAGGAGGTTACGGCAAACCAGACGGTGGCGACGATGGAGGCTATGAAGATGCAGTTGGCCATTGTGGCGCCTAAGGCAGGGACGGTGAGGGAGGTTTGTGTGGGTGTTGGGGATCAGGTGATGGAGGGACAGATTGTGGTGGTCGTTGGGTAAATGGTAAGCAGAACGATAAGAAAGTTTGTTTATATACTTAATAATCTTAATAAGTAACGATTAGTTTCTGTGTAGCATGGGTGATTATAAATTAGCGTATTCAACGGATCCAGAGCAGAATCGCCGTTGCTCAGTCTGTAAGGAGCTGGTGGCCAATTGTGCCTGTGCGCCTTGGTTCGGTATTCCATCCTTCGACTCATTAGCCCCGGTAATGCAGTTAGAGCGAAAGGGTCGCGGTGGTAAGTCTGTAACCGTTTTGCGAAAACTACCCCCGTCCAAAGAGCTTTTAGAATTGCTTACAGCCAAACTTAAAAAGAGGTGTGGTACCGGCGGTACCTATAAGATCGTTGAGGGTGCTGGGCTGATTGAGATTCAGGGGGACAAACAAGACGAGCTTCGGAAGGCACTTCAAGCGGAGGGCATAGTGCTCAAGGGATAATCCTATTTCTTACGTCGAACTCAGGTTAAAAAGAGCAGTCATTCCAGATGAGTTACTTTCCGTGTTGCTTCAATCTGTCATTTAAACGATTAGTCTTTCTTTTTTGACCGAAGCAGTCGCGGCAGATCCCTAATTAGTGCATTTACTCGGAGCCACTGTCCTTTTGGGAGCGGACCTTCCCCTACATAATCACCCTTCTGGGTGATATTCATTCGTACAAAACTCCCACCTCCAATTCGAACACCATCAGAAATGGAGAGGTGGTCGGAAATTTTTGTTGCTCCACCGAGTACGACTTGATTTCCGATAGTGCAACTGCCAGCTATTCCGACTTGCCCGCACACTATGGTGTGAGATCCAATTTTGTTGTTGTGGCCAATCTGCACAAGGTTATCAATTTTTGTGCCCTGGGCTACTTTTGTCGTGCCAAATGTCGCACGGTCGATGCACGTATTTGCACCGACATCCACTTGCGCCTCAAGAACAACTTTTCCTATTTGCGGAATAGGAACGAGTCCTTTCTGTTGGTCCTGATAATAACCGAATCCGTCAGCACCAATAACTGCGCCACACTGGATAGTCACGTTGTCTCCTATCTCGCAATCTTCTCTAACGATCGCGCTTGCATGAATTGTGCATTGTTTGCCAATCTTTGCTCCTTCATAGATAACAACGTGCGGCATGAGTATCGTTCCTTCCCCAATCTGCGCGTTTCTTCCGATAACACAAAAGGGCGCAACTGCGACGTTCTCTCCTACGTGCGCTGAAGGATCTATAACGGCTAGCGGGCTGATGTTAGCGGGAAGGGCGGGGGGTGAATATAGCTTTGGAATCAGCTTTATAATGCTTCGATAGGGGTCCTTTACCGCGATCAGCAGAGGGAAGGGTTGCTCCTCCAATAGGCTGATATCTGAGATAGTATCTCTTACCAGAAGCACAGAACAGCGTAACTCGGGAAGTAGGCTTGCTAGCCTTGACCCTGATGACTCGGATGAGAATGAAATAGTATCCGGGTAAGTTTCGTCAAAGGCCGAAATTCCTTTTATGATGTTTGGTCCCGTGGGATCAACCGGGCGATTAAGTACCGTGCCGTTGCAGTCTGTTATGATAGTGCTGATAGTAATGGTGGGAGTCATAGGGGCGCGACCTGATTAGTTGCTAACTGCGGGTGTGGGGTGAGTCGCCCATGTTTTTTTGCGACACCGTGTAATCATCGATCGAGTCTCTGGAAATGTCTACATCAACACCTGTTTTATTTCTGAACAGCTCCTTATCGCAGAATCTCTCGCGCGATCACTAGCCGTTGTATTTGACTGGTCCCTTCATAAATCTGCATTAGTTTGGCATCACGCATAAACTTTTCAACCGGATAATCTTTGGTATAACCATTACCGCCAAGTATTTGAACGGCATCAGTGGTGACTTTCATTGCTGTATCGGCAGCAAATCGCTTGGCCATACTTGAATGAAGAGTCGCCTGTTCTTTTCTATCAAGCAGTGATGCTGAGTAAAGAGTGAGTAAACGGGAAGCTTCAATCTCTGTCGCCATGTCGGCAAGCATTGTCTGGATAGTTTGAAATGTAGCAATCTTTACGCCGAACTGTTCGCGTTCTTTGGCGTAGCCAAGCGCGTACCGGTACGCAGCCTGGGCGATACCCACGGCGATGCTTGCAGTCAGTGGCCGGGAGAGGTCGAGAGTTTCCATGGCTAGTTTGAAACCGGCTCCTTTTGGCGCTATGAGGTGAGACTTGGGAACACGCACCCCGTCAAAATTCAAGGGCACTGTGTTTGAACAGCGTTGTCCTAACTTGTTTTCATGTGCTCCACGGCTAAGACCGATGGCATTACCCGGAACGACCACGCAGCCGATACCTTTGTGCTTTAGATGTTTATCGAATGTGCCAAAAACCGTGAATTGCGAAGCGTATCCACCGTTTGTGATCCACTGCTTGTTTCCGTTAATTATAATTGAGTCCCCATCATCGGCAAGGGTAGTGGAGATTCCCCCAGCATCCGAACCTGCACCAGGTTCTGAAAGGCAGAACGAAGCCAGGTCTCCTTGGGTGACCAAGTTTTTAATGAAATGTTCCTTCTGTTCCGGGCTTCCGGCAAGGTGGATTGGAAGCAAGGCAAGGTCATTAGCGACGAGCGAAGTTGCGATTCCGCCGCACCCCCCCGCCAACTCCTCCACGACGATGCACGCGTCAAAAAGTGATAGTCCTGTTCCACCCAGTTCGGAATCTAACAGAAGATTGTTTAGACCCAAAACACCTGCTTCTTTAATCAGGTCTAGTGGAAAATCTCCACGTTCGTCGAGAGCCTGAGCGGTTGGAAAAATTCGGTCAGCGGCGAATCTCTGTGCAGTTAGCCGTAGAAAATTTTGCTCTTCGGTCAAGTTAAGCATTTGATTATATTTATAAACGTGTTGGTAACGGTCAACGGTCTGTGCTTATAGTATTTAGATGACCTTTTAGCCCCGCTGTCTAGGATTATTTTCAGCGGAACCCACAATAGACTCGATGTGAGGTTCATGCTGTGTTAGCCCGGACGCCCAATAAGGAGCTGTCCAGAAATAAACTGTGCATTTAACGCTCAGATTTGCCCTAACCCGGATTATTCACGAGCCACACCACCTGAGCGGTTAATGTACTGAATCTTCCGGCGAAAATGAGATTTTCAGACTTTCATGTGTCTCGACACTATGTCAGCCTGAAAATCTCATTTTCTCCAAAATATTTATCACCTTAACCGCTCAGGAGGCGCGTCTCGTGAATAATCCGGGCTAAATTTGAACGTTTTCAGCGAGAAAATGCGCAGGTATACTGGAGTATTCCGAGCATTTTCGAGTAAAGAACGTTCAAACCTGAGTTCTTACATCGAACTTAGGCTGTTATAGTAATCTTCAAAAATAATAAAGTATTAAAGATTACTATAACGACTCGCGGAGTCGAGTTAAAACAAACACATAGCCATCGCCGAAATGCTACTCAAAACCGCATTATTTTTGACGATGGCTATAAGGGAGTTGCAAGCTATTTGACATAAAAAAAGGGAGAGGGTTGACCCGATCGTAGTCCACACGATATCTCAATATTTCAATCCTCGGTCCGCGCGCTACCAACTAGCGTTCAACGTTCTTAACAATAGCCCTGTTCCTTCAATATCGTCTGAAGCGGCGCGACATCGTCTCGACTCGTAAGACCCCGAACGTGGCCATCTAGAGGCATATTCTTGACGACAATGCTTCTTTTAAGTAGGGAATCGATCCACAAAGGATGCGGAAGTTCGTCGGTTTCTTTATTCGTAGAGGGTGAGTTCCACCATGTCTGGTAGAATGATCGGGCGTCGTTGATTCCTTTACCGGTTAACATCCAGGTGGTCATGCTTACAGGAGTTTGTGGGTCGATGCGGGTTGTTCCTGATCCATCCTTCCCTGTTGCGACAAGGTCGTTCGCACCACGGTATTCAATGCCGTAGGTTTCTTCGATAGAGGTAACGTCAAGCGTGTTCGGATCGAAGCGTACGATGCCACGATTATTCTTCGAACCAGGGATCATCGTATTACAGATTGGGAACGAAGCCATGATCTCAGTCGCCGGTGCCTCGAGAGCCAACTTCATAAGCTTTTGAAAGAGCTCCTGAGGATAAAGATCATCGGCATTAATTACCAAAAGACGATCCTCGTCCTTCATCCCAAGGCTTGATGCAGCCTGCAACATTGCATCAACGGTGCCGGTTGGTTTGGTCCGTCCTGTAGGAGTTGGCTGAAGTGCAAATTCTACTTTAACAGGAGAGGAGCTGAGTGCGGTTCTAAGAGGTTCAATCATCTCAGGTTTGGTAACGATTACCGCATTGGTAAACCCCTGCGCGAAGGCATTAGCCAAGTTAAAGTACGTGAGGATTTCGCCGTTTACCCCAATCGGAAATAGTTGTTTGGGAATTTCGCCACCGAAGCGGGTGCCACTTCCAGCTGCCAGTACGCATACATGATAACGCCGCTCACTGCTTTTAGAGTGAGATTGCGTGTTTCCTGTTAAGTAACCGGACGGAGAATCTGATGCGCTATTCATGTTTCCTTTGACTCCTTTAAGGGAATATTAATCAAGTGTTGATAAAATATAGCGGTTTCACTTTAAAAAGTCATAGAAAATGCGGAACCGGTATATTCTTGACGGGGCAAAGTCCCTGCGAGGGACAAACAAATACGCACTCCAGTACAATTAGTCTTCAGACATTTTGAATTGGAATGGGTATACCTTTGTTCTTATCCGAAACTCAGGTTCACAGAATAGCTAATAACCCAGGCTAGATAAAACCATAACATTGATTTAATTATGGTGATGTGCTCTTATTTCAGGTGCACTGTCTTCTGCCCTTTGTATATCCTTGGGGTGCTTACTGGGCTACCTGAGGTCGACGTAAGACCCCTACGGATATTAGCTCGGTATTAAATGCTCGACGTAGCACGCTACGCTGAGCGCTTTCAGATCACTCTCGCTTGTATTTACAGTATTTTCAGCTACTTACCTTTGTTCTTACGTCGAACGCAGGTCAACTGATTCATTCATGAAACCACCTCTTTTAGAATTCGTTTTCGCGCTTTTTTTGGTCAGCGGACAGGTGAAGGCATTCCTCACTTATTTTAAGGTGCCGATGCCGCTGGACTTCACTCTACTGATGTCGTGCATACTTCTCGTGATATTTCTAGGCTCCGTTGTGTTGCAGGGGCCTAATCCCCGAATACGAAAGAGCCAGTTGAGATCTTGTATTCTTCTGGGGCTGCTTATTACCTGGAATGCCTTCTCGCTGTTCTATACTATTTCGCCGGGGTATTCTTATGAGAAACTCACGCTGTTTGTTCTGATCGGGATCTGTTTCTCGCTGCCTATTGTGATTCGCGCCATCGATCCGATTATGGTGGTACGGTCTTATTGTCTCTTGGTATTTCCAATGGCACTGATCTTCTGCCATCAGATGTATACAAAATATCTAACCTCTTACGATGAAAAGTTTATGACGTTTCAGGCCAATTATCTGGCGCTGTCTGAACTTATGGGGTTTGGATTGGTCTGTGTCTTCGAGCGTTGGTGGATTCTGCCGAGGAAGGCCTGGCAAGTGCCATTTTTAATCGCGGGCTTATCAATCATGCTGCTATTAGGCGCCAGAGGTCCACTGTTGTTCGTGATGGCCTGTTTTGTGATCAGGGTTCTTAAGGAATTTGTTTCCGGGGGAATAAAAATTAAACCTAAGGCAATTTTTCAATCTGTTGCGCTCTTTTTTGTGAGCGGCCTTGTTTTGGTTGGCTTTTATTTTTCCAATCCTATGGCTGTAGAGCGACTTTTCGAAAGAACACTATCTCGTTTTAGTAGCATAGGGAGCGAATTTGGTCAGGAAGAACGTGTAGGAACACAAACTATGACACGAGTTGATCTTATCGACCGGGCACTTGAGTATAGTTTTGAGTCGGTGACTTCAACGTTGTTTGGCCAAGGGATCGGAGGTTTTGGAATGCGCTATTTTGGTGAGGATAAGCGCGCCTATCCTCACAACATATTTCTAGAAGTGCTGGTAGAGACCGGAATAATAGGTGTCGCCTTCCTAGTCTGTTTTCTTGCTAGCGCGCTTATATCCCTTGATTTGAGATCCGCGATTTCGCCGCTGGCAGCTATCTATTGGTTGCTAAATTCTTTGAAATCGCACACTATCGTGGACTTAAAGGTATTATTTGCCGCGCTTGCGTTGGCCACTATTCCAGCGTTAATTCATGACTCAGTTAACCACATTGCTAATAAGCACAAGTCAAGGCGGAAGTAGCGCCACCGATAGTTCTGCAACGGTGGCTACGACAGGCCCCCTCTGTATTGATCTTGACGACTCACTTGCACGGAGCGATCTCCTGTTTGAGGCATTTGCGCATTCTTTGAGATATGAACCACGACTAGCTCTGGAATTCATTATTCGTTTAATCAGGGATGGTAAGGCTGCGGCGAAGACATGGTTAGCTGAGCATGGCTCCTTCGAGGTGGCATTGGTCCCCTTGCATAATGAGGTCGTTGATTGGATCCGGGGCCAAGTTGATGAACACCAGCGAAGTGTCTATCTGGTAACTGCCAGCCCGCAAAGGTGGGCCAATCTGGTGGGCGCGCGCGTTGGGATGTTTAAGGAGTGTATAGGTTCGGATAAAGAACGGAATCTCAAAGGGGCACGTAAGGCGCAGTATCTGGTAGAGCGTTTTGGTAAGGGTGGTTTCGATTATCTGGGTGACAGTGAGGCCGATTTTGAGGTCTGGCGTCAGAGTGGAACGGCTCATATTGTAAGTAGTGATGAGTCTTTTATTCAACGGGTCAAAGAGATTGCACCGGTTGGAAGTATTATAAGTGGGCGAAAGCCCTACTCGCTTCGTCTCATTGCGAAGGCTCTGCGCATACATCAGTGGATCAAGAATATCCTTATATTTCTGCCCGTAATCGCGGCGCATATGATTGGAAATATCGGTGTATGGTGGTACGCCATCGTGGCCTTTCTGTCATTTAGTTGCGCCGCGTCAACCGTGTATCTGTTAAATGACCTTTGTGATCTTGAAAGCGACCGACAACATCGGACGAAGCATACCCGTCCATTGGCCTCGTGCGAACTACGAATTCAGGATGGTCTATTCTTGGCCCCTGCACTACTTGCTATTTCACTGCTTCTGGCATTTTCTTTGTCGGGTTTATTTGTTCTCGTACTCGGTGCCTATCTGGTAATGACGACGCTTTATTCTTTCTGGTTAAAACGTCGGGCGATGGTCGACATAGTTGTCTTGTCGGGGCTCTACACGACCAGAATAATTGCGGGTGCCTCAGCGACAGCTATCCCCGTTTCGACCTGGCTCTTCAGTTTTTCGATGTTCTTCTTTTTCAGTCTAGCCTGTGCAAAACGATTTGGTGAACTGGTTTCCAAGGACGAAGCCGAAACACAGGTCCCAGGTCGAGGTTATTACTACGGAGATAGAGAGCTTATTGGTATCCTTGGCGTTTCATCAGCGGTTACTTCTGTTCTCGTACTTGCCCTCTATGTAACAGCTCAGGAAGTAGTTCGTTTGTATTCACACCCACCTCTTTTGCTTTTGACCTGTCCGTTGGTCTTGTTGTGGATTAGTCGCATCTGGTTGACAGCGTTCCGTGATCAGCTGGACGACGATCCCATTGTACATGCGCTGCAGTATAAGGGCAGTTATATTATTGGTACAGTGTTTTTTATGATTTTGCTCGCCGCCAAGTAGGCGGCGGTAAGGCTCGGTACTGGTCAATACTGGTAGAAACCCCGGCCAACTTTCTTGCCATACCACCCTGCTTCAACGTATTTAATGAGCAGCGGGCAGGGCCGATACTTGTCCTCTCCGAGTTCGTCGTGAAGAATTCTCAATATGGAGAGCAGCGTATCGAGGCCCACGAAATCAGCCAACTCAAGGGGCCCCATGGGGTGGTTTGTTCCAAGTTTCATTCCTAGGTCAATATCCTCCTTGCGACAACCTTCTTGAAGTAGAAAGATCGCTTCATTCACCATCGGGCACAATATGCGGTTTATGATAAATCCAGGAAGATCAATACCGATTATGGTAGTCTTTCCTAGCATTTCACACAGCGACTGAGCGGTTGAAAAAGTCTGATCGCTCGTTTGTAAGCCTCGAATGAGCTCCACTAGTTTCATCACCGGAACTGGATTCATAAAATGAATCCCGACCACATTTTCGGGCTTCCTAGTAGCAGCTGCAATTTTCGTAATAGAAATTGATGAAGTATTTGATGCAAGAATAGTATGAGGTTGTGTAGCAGCATCAAGTTTTTGAAACAAGTCCCTTTTAATTTCAAAGTTCTCGATAATAGCCTCGACGATAAGATCGGAATTAGCTGCCTCTTCAAGGGATTTCGCAGTTGCGATGTTTTGTTTGGTAGTTTCCACCAACTCCGAGGTCATTTTTCCTTTGTCGAGGCCCGCACTCAAACGAGTATGAATCCCCTCAAATCCCTTACTGAGGGCTGCCGGTGCACCGTCCCAAAGAAGCGTACGAAATCCGGCCATAGCACAAACTTGCGCAATTCCGGCTCCCATTTGCCCGGCGCCAATAACGGCGATAGATTTTATTAAAACGGGGGCGGTCGAAGGTGACGACGATGCTTTATCTGATGGTAACATACGTTGTTTTCAAATTTTGAAGTTTTGTAGTAGAGTCAGTGCTGCTGTTTCACAGTCGATTGAAAATATACCCGATCTGGCAATGAGAGTCACTGTATTCATTTTGTGTTCTGATTATTTAGGCCTTACCAATTTTTTAGGCCTTGCCAATTTTTTAGGCCTTGCCAATTTTTTAGGCCTTGCCAATTTTTTAGGCCTTGCCAATGTTAGGATAGTGCTCATTTTCAATCAACGCGTTCTATGATTTTATATTTTTAATGAATTCAGAAATGCGAGCAAAAAAACCGAAGAAAAATACGGAAGGGGAGTCGGGAATGAATCGCACAGCTCAGCTTCAGGTAGACGATGGTAGCGCCGTTCTCGGCGTCGGAAATCGGGAACAGGTGCTTGTTTCCGAGGGTAGGCAGCCGAGTAGTAATAGCGTCACCCAGGTCAGTCCAATCATGTCAGCATCATCTAGTGTGGGCAGTGAGTGGGAAAAATTGTTATCCCCGCTTTCGTCAGATTTTCGAGTAAATTCATTATATCCGAACCTATCCGCTGATGAAGTAACTCCTAAGGCGCTGTTATACGCTTACTTTGAGATTTATCGGGCGCGCTATCTTGATGAAAAATGTATCATTCTTTACAAACAGAATAAGTGCTTCTTTCATGTAGGGTGTGCGGGGCATGAAGCTATCCAAGTAGCGGTCGGAAGAGTTTTTAAAGGAGGTCATGATTGGTTCTATCCGTACTATCGCGACCTTGGCGTGATGACAGGTCTTGGAATGAGTAACCGCGATCTTTTGATGAATTTTATGAACAAGCCCGGAGATCCCAACTCGGGCGGGCGTCAAATGCCGATGCACTACAGTAGTCCAGAACTGCACATTGTAAGTCAGAGTTCGCCTACCGGCACACAATTTAACCAGGCTATCGGCACTGCCCTGGCGGCAAAGCTCCGTGGACTGGATCAGGTAGTGTATGTTTCTGCGGGTGAGGGCACCTGCGCTCAGGGTGACTTCCATGAGTCGCTGAATTGGGCTGCCCGGGAAAAGCTTCCGGTCGTTTTTGTCATACAGAATAATAAATATGCTATCTCCGTTCCTGTGCACCAACAATTAGCGAATGATGGAATAGCGAAGCTGGCAGCCGGGTATAAGAATCTCCACCGGGTAGAATTCGACGGTGCTGATTTGCTTGCGTCATGGTCTACAGTCAAGGATGCTCATGAACGAGCGAGGCGCGGTGAGGGGCCCGCCCTGATTGAGGCACATGTGCCACGATTGCAAAGTCATTCCATCTCAGATAATCAACTGAAATACCGCAACGCCGAAGAGGTGGATGCGATTCAGAAGGAGTGCCCTGTTTTGCGTCTTGAGGTGTTCCTGGTAAGTCATTCCATAGCTACAGTTGCACAACTGGATGAGATTAAGGAGTGGATTCGCCAGGAGGTAAATCGCGAATCAACTGAGGTTGAGAAGCTAGCGGACGCAGATCCCTCAACGGTTGATCTGTTCGTATATCCGAACCCAACTCCGTGGGAGGGAATAATAGAAGTAGCACCAACTACTGGGGAGGAGGTGTATCTGGTTGATGCGATTAACCACACGTTGCACGAAGAAATGGCACGCGATCCTAATGTTTTGGTGTTTGGGCAGGATGTTGCCGATGGCAAGGGCGGAGTTTTTACTGTTACCAGCGGCTTGACCAATCGGTTTGGAACGCAGAGGTGTTTTAATTCGCAGTTAGCTGAAAGTTCGATAGTTGGCGCGGCTATAGGTCTAGCTTGTCACCGATTCCGCCCTGTTGCTGAGATCCAGTTTGGTGATTATGTTTGGACTGCGATGATGCAGATTCGAAATGAATTGGCGATGATGTATTATCGCTCAAATGGCTCGTGGCCTCTTCCGGTCGTGCTCCGTATTCCAATCGGGGGCTATATCCGTGGCGCTGCGTATCATTCACAAAACATTGAAGCTACCTTCTCTCATTTTCCTGGTTTGAATGTTGTAATGCCCTCCAATGCAACCGATGCTCGTGGCCTACTCAAGGCAGCTATCCGGGGACAGAATCCCGTACTTTTTTTGGAGCATAAAGGGCTGTACCGCCAACCCTACGCAAAGGGCATCGAGGGGGGTGAGAATGATCTCTGTCCAATCGGCAAGGCAAAAGTCGTCCGCGAGGGGACTGATCTCACTATTGTTTCCTGGGGGCTCGTGCTGCACAAGTGTGTTGCAGTTGCACGGCAGTTGGAGAAGGAAGGGATTCGTGCGGAAATAATTGATGTACGAAGTTTTGTCCCGCTCGACATGGATACTATTGCAGCAAGCATCGCCAAGACCAGCCGTGTTTTAATAGCACATGAAGACTCCTGTTTTATGGGATTCGGAGCCGAGATAGCTGCGACGATCGCCGACAGCTGTTTTACTCTTCTTGATGCGCCCGTTAAGCGGGTGGGTATGAAGCATGTGGCACATGTGCCACATCCGCCAGGGCTAGAGGAGGCGGTGCTGCCTCATGAGCCGACGATTTTGGCGGCGTGTCGGGAGGTGTTGACGTTTTAGAGTTGTGGGGGGGCAGGTAACCCTGTTGTCGATCTGTTGTCAGATACAATCGTGCTAACTGGGAGGGAGGAGGCCGGGTATTGTTGAGCTTGAAGACGGCAGAGTGGTGTTGTTACGGTGGTTGCCCCTAGGTTGGAAAGATATTATCAAGTAAAGGTCACGAGGTTATAGTAGGGTCGGAAGCATTAATTTCCGACCCAGATTATTGATCAATTTTAGGATATCATTCTTATATCTCCCGCGTTTGCTGTTTTTCGGGAATTCGAAATGCTAAATGAATTAAGGAGTTCTTCAAAGCTCGCTATCTCATTCTGAACGTCCTTAGCCCTATTAGCCCTTTCTCCGAGGCCGAATTCCACGTTACCCACCCCATCCGTCAGTGGAATCAAGTAGCGCTTTTTATCATTATCCTCCGCTACCAGATAATCACCTTGGGCTAAAGTACTAATATCATCGGCAGCGCCGTACGATGGTGTATGATTGAACATTATTCCGGTGACCACCAGGTCATTCTGAGCACTTGAATGCTCATGAACTGCTATACCTGTTTTCCTCAGTTCTTTTATAAGCTTAACTTCAGCTTCAGGATTTTTACCATCGGGAAAACGTTCCTTTGCATAGTCTTCGAGCTCTGATGTACTCAAACACGCATATGCCTTTGTGGCATTTGCCGTTATTTTCACCTGATACTCTGCCTGCTGATCCTGAACAAACGTGACGCTAGAGTCTTTGAGCAGTTTTTGCAGCTCCTTATCTTTCTCTATAGGATCTTGAAGCCGCGTATCAATCGTATTAATGGCCTTATTGCGTTCTATCAAGCCGTGCAAGGCCTGAAAAGCTTTCTCGCGTTGAACATCTTCTTGCGATCTTGAATCCCGTAGTTCCACTAGCGGCGTAGCCATCTCGCCCCTAAAGTTAGGAATTTTCGTAATACTATCGCCCATCATCGTGCCTTGTAAAGTCGTATACGGAGAACCGTACTCAGTAGGGGCACTATCGTTCTTAAACCTGTCAAAAAGAGCAACGCTCTCCTGTCGCAAGCCTTTATAGTTATTTTCTGCCGTATCGGCATACTCCTTTTGGGCAGTCGTAGAAATCTTATCTAAGCGCTCATGAATCTTATCATTAAAAGCCTTATCAGCTATAAATACTGTTCCCTTGTCATAGTAGGTGCCCCGCATTAACTCTTTGATCTGGGTATCAGTCCCCTTAAGCAATAACACTCCTACATCGATAGTGTTATATGTGTCATCGCTACCTACTATATCAGTGGTTTCCCATGTGCCGTCCTCAAGTTGTGTACGTTTCTCTCCCGCCGTAACCGCCTTTCGATCATAAATATACTGCCTTAGACTAGCCCATTTCGAGTTAGTTGGGTTGTCAATCTGCACCTTAAAATCTGATACATCAGCGCCCACAATATTGGCATTCCGCAGTTTGTCTATTACGAAAACTTTTTTCCTTATCAAATCGTTCTCATCAGTCTCTCTCGGAGAAAAGCTGCTCTCTTCAAGGGCGAGGGGAAGCGAGTAATTCATGTCGTCTTGGGAGAACTCTGTCTTGATATGCGGATTGCCCACGGCTTCTTGCCAGTTGTCAGGTTCCTGTATATTCGAGTTATATGGTTCTGATAGATTATACGACAATGCTTCCATAATTATCACCAAATAATCAGTAGGTTAATCAACAAACGTGTTCTTACGCCGGTGCTAGTTCGAGCAGGCGTATCATCTAAAAACGACAGTTGACACCGTCCTTCTAGACTCTTACTGAGTATGTTATGGGAATAAATTCAATGAGGATGCAAAAATTTCAATTTTTGGGTAAATCGACTATTCCTGATTCTTAACCAGGGGCATCCAGACCGCGATCTAGTCTTTAGAATCAACGGTTCGTTGGCCACTTTCGATCAGAGCTGGGCGGCAGATTTAAAGCGTAACGGCAGGGGTGCACCGGCCTTACGCCCTTTTCAATAGCTCTCGCTTGAGCGTTCGTTGATACTCTTCCCAAATGTCCAGACTGGTAATTTCGGCAGTAAATGAATCTTCTTCAACCGCCAAAAACATTGTTGAGTTGTCGGTTATGGTAACGTTCCACCTTGTCCGCGTAGACTCGTGCCCACAGAGCCATTGAATGAGCTCCGGTTGAATAAAATAGAATTCTACGCCAGCAACCCAATTTTCAGTCGCCCCGCGCATGTCGTGACAAAATTTATGCAGTTGTTGGTGCGTGTAAAAATAGACTGCGGTTTTCATATTCCGCGCAGATTTTCGGCTGTGACGGATGGCTCGTGCGTCGACGTTTCCGAGAAAGCCCCAAATTCCGTCTTCCCCCGAAGGGTACGTTCGCTTAAAGATCGGCAGCCGGTGGTCAGAAGCGTCGGGGAGTAGTTTCAGTTCCGGTACATACGAGTGGGCAAACGCAACATGACGCGCGAAAAAAAATTCGAGGTCCTCGTCAACATGGCGAGAGCATTTAGTCTTGACAGTTTCATAGACTCCTCTCTCCACGTTGCTGATTTCGATCACAAAGGTATAGAAGCCAGCGACGAAACTCATAGTAGACACATGTATATTAAAGATATCTGGGTAGTCACCGAGTGAGGTTTAAAATAGCCAATGCCGATGCTAACGTACTTAATTAAAGTCCCCTTAGACAAGCTATTTTCGTTAAAAACTGCATAGTCAATGCTCGTAGTTGCGGGGGCAGACAGAAAAATCCTCTACTGTGCCGTATGGTACTGCGTTCCCCGAAAAAACCTTATATGCTATAAATTGAAATAAACATAGTCATTTAAAGGGTACGCCACCGTGCGCCGAAAGCATCTTTAAGTTTAGTGCAGATATGTCGTTTCAGAGTATATTTTTCAACTGCCTGCAAGTGCCGACTATATGTCCTGCTGTAGGCCTCACGTGGGCTTGGTCTCGCAAAAAACCTCTGGGAAGGGAAAAGACTCCTTATAAAAGAACGACGTTGTATCTTTGATTTCAACGGGCTTAACTTAACTTAACGCAAATTACTATGCAACAAGAGCGCAATCACTTGGGAGATTCAACCCACACAGAATCATCAATTTCCAGGGAACGCTGTTTATATCACGCTGCCTCGCGTTCCGATCGGATGAATGGGCCCACACATTTGTCAGTTGTTATACCGTGTTACAATGAAGAGGCGGTGCTGCCTTTCTTGTTTGGGCGGATGCACGAGGTTCTGGGAGCGTTAAAGTGTCCCTATGAAGTTATACTTGTGGACGATGGGAGTCGGGATCGCACACGGGAGATATTACTTACGCAAAGTCAGCAGGACCCTCGCATTAGGGTGGTGGCGCTTTCGCGCAACTTCGGCCATCAGGGTGCTCTGACCGCCGGACTCGATTATGCCCGGGGAGAAGTAGTGCTCATTATGGATGCTGATTTGCAGGATCCCCCGGAGCTGCTTCCAAAAATGCTAGAGAAGTGGCGGGAGGGGTTTGACGTGGTGTATGGCCAGAGAAGTGCCCGGATGGGGGAGTCGTGGTTTAAACGTTCGTGCGCGTTTCTCTTCTACCGGATATTTGAGCGCATTATCGGTATAAAGGTTCCCCGGGATACAGGTGATTTTCGCCTTCTCGATCGGCGGGCGGCCAAGGGTCTTGCGGCGCTACGTGAGCCCCACCGCTTCGTGCGAGGGCTGGTGGCATGGGTCGGCTTTCGACAAACACCGGTCATGTACGAGCGGCCCAACCGGGAGCATGGCGAGACAAAGTATCCCTTCAAGAAGTCCCTATTTCTGGCAGTTGATGCCATTACGTCATTTTCCTACGCGCCGCTGCGGATGGCAACGTACCTCGGCGTGGCCATTTCTGGTTTTGCCTTTGTGTACATTGCAATTGTTCTTTTTCTGAAGATCCTAATCTGGTGGGGGCTGGAAATAGAAGAAACGCCTGGCTATACCTCGTTAATGGCGTGTGTTTTGTTGTTGGGAGGTGTTCAGCTGATCTTTCTGGGGCTGATCGGCGAGTATGTTGGCAGGATTTTCGAGCAGGGGCAGAATCGTCCTTTGTACCTTCTTGATGAAGTGACGCAACCACCGCCATTGGATTAGCGCGGATTATTCACGAGCCCGCACCACCAGAAGAGTGGCTAGGGCACCCTTTCGACAAAATCGTTGCCACATTGGTAAGTGGCAGCGTTAATTCCTCCCAAATGTTCCGCTTACCATGCGGTGCCCGAGTTTCTAAGTGCTCTGGTCTCGTGTTTAATGTGATTTCAGTTGCTTACCCTTGCTTTTACAAGAACTTTGGTTATGAACCTGAGTTCGACGTAAGAACTGCGGTAAATGGCTGAGATTACTTCATCCACTTCGTTGCGAATGATATAAAATGCTCGACGTAGCAAGCTGTCAGCCTGCGCTTTTATATCATTCGCGCCTTGTGTCTAAAGCAATTTCAACCATGTACCTTTGTTCTTACGTCGAACTCAGGTTATGACTTTTTAGAACGGAGCGGGTATAGTCGGCAGGTTCGCCCAAGTTAGCTCTGACGAGCAATAACAGCGGTCTAAAATCGTTTATATTTTTCTAGGAATGTGTTTTGTCGAGTTTAAAAAAATACTTGAGACGTTACGGAGGATTCGTTGTAAGTGCAGTTTTTATCTATTACATTCTGTTTCACTCGGGTGTTTCATTCAGCGATTTTAGGGAGAACATTCGACGCGTTGCTTTCAGTGATGTGTGTATATTAGCGTTTCTCTATCTTGTGCCTTACCCTATCAGAGCCTGGCGAGCCTGCATATTATTGCCGCGTCTCAAATTTCCGATTTCACTCGGGGGCGTTTTCGTCGGTTATGCCGCAAATAACGTCTTACCCTTTCGGCTTGGCGAAGTGGTGCGTGCGCAGGTCGTCGGGAAATATACAGGGGAGAAGCGCAGTCTAGTTTTGTCGAGTGTCTTGATCGAACGTGTTTTTGATGGCTTTGCAATCGTGTTGCTTCTCTTTTTAGGGGCCCGCTCATTGGAATTGCCAGCATGGGCGGTCCAGGCCCGCATTTTTGGGATTGCACTCTTCTCATCGGCAATACTTGGTGTCTTTCTGTCAGGTTGGGTGGCACCATTACTTACCAGGATGATTCACATTTGCCTGCCCTGGCCACCGTTGCAAGATTTTGCTTTGGGAATTTTGGAGGGAATGAAGCTGGTAACTCGCGATTTAAAGTCGGGTGTAGCCATACTTGCACTTTCATTTGTAATTTGGGGTCTTGAAGGTGGTATGTATTGGTACGGCTTCCATGCGTTCAACATTGATGGGTCGTTGTATCAGGCACTCTTTGTATTAGGTATAGTAAACCTAGGTGTGCTTCTTCCCTCTTCTCCTGGATTTGTCGGTGTTTTTGAGGCATTTTGCGTAAAATCTCTTGCGGTTATTCATGTTGATACCGCCGTCGGCTTGGCATATGGGGTCGTTCTGCATCTATTGCAATATATACCAGTGACCATAATTGGTTTTATTTATATTTACCGCTATGGCATTAAAGTGCGCCAGGTAGCTGAAACGGAGTAGTGGAGAAGTAATGATGGAAGTTGAAAAGAATCGAATCTCCCTGGAGCGAGCCCGCAGACGTACATTTGCCATAATTAGCCACCCCGATGCCGGTAAGACAACGCTGACCGAAAAGCTGTTACTATATTCGGGAATGCTGCGAACAGCTGGAATGGTGCGAGGTCGGAAGGGCAGCCGAGCAGCCGCGTCGGACTGGATGGCTATGGAGCAGGAGCGTGGAATTTCGATTACTGCGTCTGCCATGCAGTTCCCCTATAAGGGAACGTTGGTCAACGTCCTTGACACTCCTGGTCACCAAGACTTCAGTGAAGATACGTATCGGACACTGACGGCTGCTGATAGCGTTATTATGGTTATCGATGCGGGAAAAGGCGTTGAGGAACAGACGCGTAAACTATTTAAAGTATGCCGCATGCGCGATATACCAATTTTAACATTTGTTAATAAATTGGATCAGCCGGCCTTAGACAGGTTTAACCTCCTCGCGGAGCTGGAAGAGGTGCTTGGTATTAGTGCAGTAGCGTACAACTGGCCGATTGGTCACGGTCGTGACTTTCAGGGCATTGTGACATTAAAGGGGCAAAGTGAATCTCAAGACGTGCATTTATTCCAGCGGGGTGGGCCCGGAGGTTCTGAGCGAATCGCCGCCGATGTGTTGCCTTTGGAAGCTGCAATTTCGTCGGGGCGGATACCGGCAGACCTTGTTCCGACCCTTCGAGATGAACTTGAATTAATTGAGGGAGCAGGCACCGATTTTGATCGAGCGTTGTACTTAAAGGGGCTTCAGACTCCGGTATTCTTTGGGTCGGCGTTGACTAACTTTGGCGTAGAAGTTTTATTTGATAACTTTGTGGAGTTGGCTCCCGCGCCTCATCCGTTTGAGGTCCTGGTTACCGATGACGCGCAAAAGCCGACAGGTGAACGCATTGTGGTAGATCCCGATACAGTGCCTTTTTCAGGATTTGTATTTAAGATTCAGGCAAATATGAATCCAAAGCACCGTGATAGTATGGCCTTTATGCGCGTCTGCTCTGGTGCTTTTGAACGTGATATGCAGATCGTGCACCATGGATCTGGAAAAAAGGTTCGATTGTCTCGTTCATACGCTATGAAGGCGAATGAACGAGATACCATCGATGATGCTTATCCGGGTGATATCATCGGGGTAATAAACCCAGGCGCATTCAAGATTGGCGATACCGTTTCAGCCACTGGAGAGCACTTCATCTTTCCACCAATGCCCCAGTTTCCACCAGAAGTAGTTGCTCGGATTCGTCCGAAAGATGTTCTAAAACTTAAGAGTTTTCATAAAGGAATCCAACAGTTGTGCAGTGAAGGGGCGGTGCAGTTCCTGCGTGCATACAAAGATCCCGAGGGTCCCCCTTATGTAGCGGCAGTAGGTCGGTTACAATTCGATGTGTTGCAGCATCGTCTGCTCAATGAATATAACGTAGAAACCGTATTAGATGTCCTCTCATATCGACTCAGCTTCTATCTGAAGGGTGATCCTGCTACTCTCCGGCTTTCGGGAGGCGCAACCCTTGCGCTTGATGTGGCCGATCGCGTGGTGCTGCTCTGTAGTAATGATTGGGAAGTTCGTTATTTAAGAGAACATAATCAGAAGCATGAGTTAATGGAGTTTCTGGGATAGGGAGCTCCAGTTTTTGCCCGTTTAGACCTTGAACTGGTCGATGGCGATATTTGCGCTTAATATTTGGTACCGGACTGTGGGTGATGATAGAGACTACTATGGCGAGAAAGTAGTTGACCTTATGGATGGTCAGGCTGTTTTTCCCGGTCAACAGGATGGCGAACGTATTCTTTACGTAATCCGGGTTCATCCATTGCTACTTGTTTTCCGCCTCCTAAGGGGTGTTATTCTGTTCGCGCTTTTCTGCGCCGCCTGGTACCGAGGGGGGTCAGTTATCACAGCTGCAACACCGGGT
>JBIIDM010000185.1:0-6943 GCA_044238365.1 Bdellovibrionota bacterium
CCACACCCCCACCCCCCGGTGCACACAGGCTCGGGGGGCGGGGCGGGCGGACTCGTGCTTCTGGTCGCCGTTTGGTGGAATGTTAAATACTTTCGTTCGGCAGTAGCATACGTTACTGAGCGGCGAATTATTCGATTTACTCCATCATTTCCGGTTACCTACAGTAAACGAATGGTTTTCTGGCGTGATGTTTTGAAGACCAAGTCTGTAGCTGACAACGTGTTGTGGCGACTGTTAAAAGTGGGTATGCTTGAGGTAGTTCCGAAGTCAGGAGCAGACCAATCGCTCCTTCTCCGTTCTGTTCATTACTATGAAGACCTGGGAAATTATTTCGATAAGCTTGTTTATCTTACTAATGCAGAACCTCATGAGCTGAAGACTGTTCGCCCATTTGTGGCACTGCCTCGCTGGGAAAGATACCCCCAAGAGCTTGAAATTCGAGCGGAAGAAGAGCAGGTTCTGATAGATCACCGACCGTCCAGGGAAGAACAATTACGACGGGTTGAGTACAAGCCCAAGTCTTATACGGATTCTCGCAGGAGAGGACGGGACAAGTAGAAAAAGAGAAAGGGGATCATTATAGGGACAGAATAATAAGGTTTAAATAAACCTTCGAAGTATTGGATAGAGCGCTTCTTTTGTTTCTTCGGGTATAGATTTAAGGTTGGTCACAATAGCGCCATCAAGTGCGTGCTTTACAGAAGGATCGGGACGGAGCGATGCCAGGCGCTCAATAGTTCGTAGGACTATTTCCTTGGTGTTTCCTACTCTATTGTGGAGAATGCGAACTATCTGTTCGGTTGATGGGAGGCCTTGGCGGCCTTCTTCATCCCATATGTCGTAGTCAGTAATCATAACCATAGACGCATAGGAAATTTCGGCCTCTCGGGCAAGTCGCGCTTCAGGCATTGATGTCATTCCAACAATTCCGCCGCCCCACCCCCGCATCATTACGGACTCGGCTCTAGTTAGATGTGAGGGGCCCTCGACACAGCAATAGACCCCGTCGTCATGGCAAGTAAATCTTTGCTCATGCGCTACTTCATGTGCTGCTTTTATTAATGCTCGCCTGAGTACCCGACAATAGGGCTCCGTAAACGGAACATGGCCACAGATGCCTTCACCAAAAAATGTATGCGGGCGGTTCTTCGTGTGATCGATAATTTGATCGGGAATTACAAGATCGCCAAAGCGGCACTGATCTCTAAGGCTGCCTCCGGCACCAATGCTTATACACCACTCTACACCAAGCTCCTTGAGTGCAAAGATATTAGCGCGATAATTTATTTCGCTGGGGAGCAGCGTATGGTGGAGGCCGTGACGGGCTATAAAAAAGACGTCTTGGTCGAAGTAGTTACCACACAAAATTGGGGAACTCGGTGGACCAAAAGGGGTGTCAAACTCTTCAAGAGAGGTATTTTTCAAGTCCTCAAGGTGATAAATGCCACTTCCCCCGATGACGCCAATGCCACCACGCGTCCGCGGTTCCACATTCGCAGATGAGCCTGTTTTTTCAGGCTGGGTACCAACACTGGGTAGGAACGCGTTTGAATTCATATGGTTAGAACGGAATTATACACAAAGAACAGGGCAAGGGTATCACACTTCACCACGCTCAAAAACTAGAAGGGAAAAAATAATACTGACTGAGCTGCTGATTGTATGGTTCTGGCGGGTGCGGGCTCGTGAATAATCCGGGTTAGTACGAAAGGCATACAGCTTGCTGTGTCCCTGAAATCCCGCAAAGAGTAAACGTTAGAAACGAAGATAATCGGATGTTTCAGATCGAAAATCCCGGGCGAAGCCTGCTGCGTTGTCAGCAGATGTTTAAAACGCCTTTTCTGCGATTGAAATATGTGTTACATGAATCTTCAATGAGCCAGGCATGAGCTGAATCATGTTCGGCTATATTGGAAAAGGTTCTAATGTCGATGGCATGAGTAAACGATGAGTCTAAATGGTTCTAAGCACAAACTCTCTGTACACGACAAAAAAACGTAACTAGCTGAAATTACTAGAAACGGCAAAAGTACTTTTATGTGTAATTTTAGATAGTTACGTTTTTTTGTCGTGTACAGAGGCACAAACTAACAAGAGCTGATGCTAATGAGAACCGGTGGCCTTTATGTTTATGGTTCGGACTTGTATCGTCGTGATCTTTGCGACGCGCTTGACCTAAATCCGCTGTAGATAATTTGATTAACGCTGACTCGTTGAGTAGACTTCGGTCCTATGAATGTGGGGAATACTTTGATAGTGGATCTACGGTACTCTTGCTAAGGAGGACCCCGGTACTCAGTTCGTGCTATGTATAATTAGGAACAGGCAAGGTAGTTCTTTTTTTATCCAGAACCTTAAACCGAAATAGTATCGTATGAATAACTCTATCGCACTACCAATGAAGACAGAGCAGTTAACATCAGTTTCTGGTAGTTCCCATGTGAGAGGTAAGTTGGTGACCACTGGTCTCAGTGGGCCCGCTACGATTCTGGTGACCGGGGCGACAGGGTATCTCGGAATGGCGTTGGTTAGCCATATTTTTAGAACGCTTACGGAAAGCAACGTTATCGCGATGGTATCGAGTGATGAACAAGGCGCTGCTTTCAGCACCTTGATAGATCCGGTTTTTCGATCGCGGTTATTATTTCGCAAGGGGAGATTGCCCCATCAAATTCCTGACCTGTCGGGGATTGACGCCGTCGTGCACCTGGCCGGAGTCAGAAAGGCCGAATCGAAATCTTCTCAGGGGGGCACGCCAGACGTAACAGGTGATGGGGCGATAGTCAATTCGGGCAACAACGCCCTTTTGAGTGTCAACAGGGAGGGAACCGCGGCGCTTATTGATGCGGCTCGTACTGGGCAGATTAAACACTTCATTTTTGTTTCCAGTCAATCTGTTTATGGCACGCAGTGGCCGGTACCCTGGAACGAATCACAGCTTCCGCAGCCGCAGGGGATGTATGCAAGCAGTAAGTATGCAGCAGAGCTTCTGTTTCACGACATTCAAGAGTTTTCTACTACGATATTCAGGGTGCCGCGAGTTTATGGTGCATCAATGTATCATGGAATACGTGGATTGGAGTGGAACGAGGTTCCGAGTGTATTGATTTCTCGTGCGGTACATGGGAAGGAGCTGAAGATTGTAGGAGATGGTAGCCAGACGTACGATTTTCTTCATCTGCGTGATTTATGTTCAGCTGTGGAACGAGCTTTGCTCGTGCCCTCGCTCGGATGCCGTATTCTTAACTTAAGCTCGTCTAATCCTATTTCCATGAAGGCATTGGCGGAGCTCTGTTGCGAAGTTGCGTCTAGTCTGGGTGTTCAAGAGCATTCGATTGTTTACGAGTCGCGGGATGACGTTCCCCCTTCCTTTGGACTGGATAGTGAGCTGGCTAGGCGCGAGCTTGAATGGCGTTCGGAGGTGACGATGCGCGCGGGTATTGAAGAGCTAATGAAATGTGTTCTTTCCGAAAAAGGAGCGTAGGCAACCTTCGAGAGGCTCTATTGCCTTTTGTTATGCCTATATCCCTACTACTCCCGACCATTATATTTTTCGCATCGTCAGCGTGAATAATCCGGGTTGACCAAACTGGTGTGGTTTTCGTTATTCTTGGGTGCTTGGATTTTTTTCTGGCTGACAAACTATAGTATATTAATTCTCCCGAAAAACGTATACGATTCGGTCGTCGTGAGTTTACAAGGGGGATTTCAGTGACCGGTAAAACGTTTTCAGTCATAGTGGTACAGCGAAATGTCCCCATTTTGGAAGATGGCGGGGGATCGGATCAGCGGTCAAATGGTATACTCACCGTCGTGGGTGATTCGTTTACAGTTCAGGCTGATGAAGATACGCTCTCGATTCCCTTGAATGGAGTATCGCTTGTCCCGGGTGGTGCGAACAACTCGTTACTCTTTATATCTCATCCAAATTTCCCCGATCTTTCCATCTACTCTCGTGATAAAGGGCTCGTTCGTGCACTTGGTAAGACCAATGAACAGGGGGTAAAGGGGCAACTTCGGCATATTGAAGTTCATAGAAGGCGCGGCTGGAAAATCGCAGTTTTCGCAATATTCACCGTTTTTTTTGGGCTTTACATTCTGAACATGTTACGAGGCCCCCTGGCCGGGTTAATTGCGGACGTTGTGCCGAAATCATGGGAAAGCGCCCTTGGTGACGTTTCATTAACTATAATGAGAAGTAGTCTTTCAATAATTGACGATGATGATCTTAAAAAACAGTTAGATGAATTAATAGATCCGGTCATAAAGGTAGCAGAGGAATCGGGTTATACATTTAAGGTACATATTTCAAGAGCGCAAGAACTCAACGCATTTGCCCTTCCGGGAGGGGTAATGGTTGTCAATGCTGGGACAATTTTAAAAGCTGGTCGCCTAGAGGAGCTCTTAGGGGTTATGGCCCACGAGGTATCGCATGTAACGAAGCGTCACGCGACTCGTCAGTTAATTTCCATGTACGGTATATATTTTTTCGCCGACCTTGTGTTTGGCGGAATGGCAGGAACTCTAACGGGGCTTTCACAGGGAGCGGTGTTCTTGCTCCAGCAGGGGTTTTCTCGAGAGAATGAAGAGGAGGCTGACCTCCAAGGACTCCGGTATCTGGAGCAAGCGCAGATTGACCCGAGCGGTATGGTCGAGTTTTTTGAGCGTGTCAAACAGGAAGAGCAAGGGGCCCCTTTTTTATCGTCCATGGAGAATGGCGTCGCTATCCTAAGTACGCATCCGGCAATAGACTCACGAATCGCCTACTTGAGAGAGCGAATCCTAGTGATGCCGCGTTGGACCTATAGAACGCCCGACCAGCTTCGCTTTGAGCAACTGAAGGACGCTCTCCGCAAAAAGCTGTTGTAGATAACTTTGTTTGGGAATATTTGGCTTATGCTACATGATATTAGAGGTTCCGATGGCTTTGCGTATCTGGAGTTTACTCTCGAACCCGGGGAGTCGTTAGCTGCCGAGGCAGGTGCGATGGCCAGTATGGACGCGGATCTTGATATGACGGCGCACCTGAATGGTGGGGTGATTCGGGGATTTTTGCGCAAATATCTCGGTGGTGAGTCGCTATTTATAAACCGTTTTCAGAACAAGGCAGACCGACCTCTCAAGTTGGTCTTAACCTCTACGACCCCGGGGTCGCTTCGTGAAATTTCGCTAGATGGTAGCTCGTTTAACCTCGAGGGAGGGAGTTATATATGTTCGACTCCCAATGTTACTCTGGGATTACGCTATGCTGGGCTTTCTTCCTTTGTCGGTGGTGAGGGGCTCTTTAAGTTGGTAGTGTCCGGGCAGGGCACGGTCTGGATCGGGGGATATGGCGCGTTGGTTGAAAAGCACATTAACGGTGAGTTCCTTGTCGACTCCGGTCATTTGGTAGCATACGAACCCCAGATCAAGCTCAAGACTCAGTTATCGGGCGGTTTGGTTGGAAGTTTCGTAGGTGGAGAAGGTCTGGTGACTCGATTAGAAGGGACCGGAAAGGTAATTCTTCAAACTCGTAGCTTGTCAGGTCTTGCGGGTTGGATTAACCCATGTTTCTAGGAGGAGCCGAATCGTGCAGATAGAAATTGTTAATGGACCAGGTAACGCAGCCGCTCGGGTCAAAATGAGCCAGGGCGAAACCCTCTTCGCTGAAGGGGGCTCAATGATCGCCATGCGAGGCAATTTTGACCTCAAGACATCAACACACCAGCGCTCCCGGAGTATTATGGCTGGGTTAAAGCGTATGGTCGGAGGGGAGTCCTTTTTTCTCAATCATTATACGGCACAGAGTAGTAAAGGTGAGGTTATCCTTTCTGCTACTCTTCCCGGTGATATGACGGCAATCGAGCTTTCGCATGTTGGGATAATCGTGGAGGGAGGAGCATTTGTCTGTCGTGGAGGTGGTGTGGAAATGGACCTGAGCTGGCAGGGGTTGAAGTCTGCGTTTTCAGGCGAAGGGCTTTTTTGGCTGAAGATGAGTGGTATTGGCCCGCTGGTATTAAGTTCTTTTGGTGCGATTTATTCGGTGCTAATCGATGGTGAGTACATCGTCGATACAGGTCACGTTGTTGCTTTTGAGGAAACGTTGAACTTTTCACTCTCGAAAGCGGGCAAGAGCTGGCTTTCCTCGTATTTGGGAGGGGAGGGTCTGGTATGTTGTTTTAAGGGTCGAGGGCGGATCTGGTGTCAATCGCATAGTGCTCGTGCTTTTGGTGAGTTAGTTGGGCCCCGGTTACGCCCCCGCTAATTCCTTGAACGAACCCGGATTATTCACGAGCCCGCACCACGATAGAGGCGCGTTTCTTGAATAATCCGGGCTAATGCAGGTTTTCTTGGTAAAACTGCAGGGTAACTCATATTCCTCATTCGCACCTGATACGCACATTACGGTACGGAGAAATAGGCGAGCCAAATAGTAACTTCTTAATTAGAAATAATATGAACGCAACATCATCAAGTGGATTTTCGCACCGATTAGTTGCTCGGCCTGACTTTGCATTACTGACGGTCCAGGTACCTAGCGGGCAGACGATTAAGGTAGAAGCGTCGGCAATGGCGTTTATGGACTCAAACATGGAGATGAAGACCAAGCTTAAGGGTGGCTTCAAGAGAATGCTCTCTGGCGAATCGCTCTTTATGAATGAATTTACGGCTAAGGGCTCGGCAGGGGAGATTTCAATTGCACCAGGTGCGCCGGGGGACATGGCCCATGTGTATCTGAATAATGAGACGATTTTCCTTCAGAACAAGGCCTTTGTAGCGGCCCATCCGGATATAAAGCTTGATACAAAGTGGCAGGGACTTGGTAAGGGGTTCTTTTCGGGGGAGTCCTTTTTTCTGATAAAATGCTCTGGCATGGGCGATCTCTGGTTTAATACTTTTGGAGCAATGATCGAGCTGGAGGATACAGATAGTGCGCTTACGGTGGACACGGGTCACATCGTTG
>JBIIDM010000030.1:0-22769 GCA_044238365.1 Bdellovibrionota bacterium
CATAGTAGTCTCGAAAAAAAAAATTGCCAGTTCCACAATTTAGACGAGGAAGACGACGAAAAAGGCATAGTAAATATAATTTAGGGCAGCTTTTTTTTCGCAAGAAGTTAATTGTATAGTTTGCCTCTGTACAGCAGAAAAAATCGCAACTAGCTGAAATTATTAAAAACAGCAAAAATGCTTATATCTGTGATTTCAGCTAGTTACGATTTTTTGGGTTTGCCAAGGTCTCTTGTCATCCTGATCTTGCCGTCCGACTTTAAAAAGCCCATACAAAGTCTTCCTACGCCCAAATCAAGACTCAACTACCAGGGGAACTTTGAAACATTTATCGTATTGTTCGGGTGCGTTCTGAAGGGCAACTTCGGCATTCAGTGACGGGCATATTTTATCCGGTCGGAAGACATTCACTAGATCATGTACTTGTGCCAGTTCCTCGACCTGTGAGGTGTCGACCTCATTGAGAGAGCCAAAGAAGTGTAAGATTGAATTAAACTCGTCAATAAATTTGTTAAGGCTCTCAGCCGGGGGGGCGGCAAGCTTACTCAAAGCAAACATTTTTAATATCTCGTCTTCGGTGATTCGAGCATCGGTAGAGGGATAGAGATAAGGTCTTGAATCTTTGGGTTTCATATTCTAATACTTTGAACTTGAGTTCGACGTAAGAGCTGCGGTAACTGCCTGAAATTACTTCATCCACTTTCGCTGCTCATGATATAAAATGCTCGAAGTAGCAAGCTGTCAGCCTGCGCTTTTATATCACTGCACGCCTCTCGTGTCTAAAGCAATTTCAAACACTTACCTTTGTTCTTACGTCGAACTCAGGTTTTGAGGGTGGTTGGAATCAACCCCGTATCAGTTACGATCCGCGCCACAGAGGGATTAACGTGCTGAAATTAAAATGAAATTAAGATTTTCCGGCTGTGTATAGTGTGGAAACAGACGAAAGTCCTAGTTTCGGCAAAAAACTTTTCCGTGTTCTTGCCTCCTAGGTGATAGCGCAAGTTCGTGAATAATTAGGGTCAGGTTTTTAGCAGAGGCTAGCTTGATTTAGCATAAAAAGCACTTCAAAAGAGTATATATTGCGATGACCTTATTCGAAAAAATCTGTGCGCTGCTTCTTGCGTTGGAGCATGATCTTCGAACTCCTCTCGGGGTTTTAAAGAGCGATCTTGATGATTTGAAGACCGAAGGGCGCGGCATTGACAGGATGGCGCGGCAGGTGGAGCGGATATTGGGTGTTATTCCGCCTCTAGAGCGGATTATGACCGAAGTTCATCAGGGTGAAATAATGGCCGATATTACCAAAGGTCTTAACGGTAACACTTGGTTTGTGGAGCAGATTCGGTCTCTCGGTGTGTCATTGGATGGGAGTTTTACTCAGATATCTCTGAGTGGTACCGAGCTTCATATCGTGTTTCACCTTGTTGGCGGCTCTGGCGGCTATTGTGAGAGTGTCGGTCGTCAATTCACTGCGTTCTTCGAGCTTTTTGCAGTATTAAATTCAAATCTACCATCGTACGTTTTAATACTAGATGCGATCATCGAACATTTGGGTTGGAATCTTTCTTTGAGGATCCAGAAATGAGGCGCGGTGTGCTCGAAGAGCAACAGATGAATATTCTGATTATTGATGACGATATCGATTTTTCAGATTCTTTGACGGGGCAGCTGGTCAAGGTGGTGAGTGGGGTGCAGTGGCACCATGTTCATACCATCGCGGTGATTGCTAAAGAGCTTAAACGGATTCAGCCCGAGGTTGTTCTCCTCGACTTAGTCCTTGATTCACATATTGGGGTAGAGAGTGGGTTTAAGGCATTAAAGGTGATAGGCGATGATTTTCCTGACATCCGGGTTATTGTATTGACCGGGCACACCGGGAACGAGGTCGGGGTTAGAGCTATGAATTGGGGGGCGGCATCGTTTTTACAGAAACCGCCGGATATTAATCACCTTGCGGCTCTTATTCGCGATTGTTTGCGGCAGGCTGAGATACGTTCAGAGATTAATGAGTTGCGTGCTGTAAAGCTTCGAGAAATCTCTCGGCATCTGATTGGCGAGAGTGAGTGTATGAAGTTGGTTCGTGATAAGGTGCTTTTCGCCGGAGCAATGGATCAGCCGGTGTTAATTACCGGAGAGACCGGGACCGGAAAGGGGGAGTGTGCACTGGCGATTCATCGATTTGGAAAAAGAAGTACCGGACGGTTTGTGCGCTATCAACCGTTGGCGGGGTCTCAAGATCTTATAGCCTCAGATTTATTTGGGCACTCGCGTGGTTCCTATACCGGAGCAACCGGAAATCGCCGTGGATTGATTGAGGAGGCTTCCGGGGGAACGCTATTCTTGGATGAAATTGACGAATTTGGTATCGCCACGCAGGTTGCTCTTTTGGGCGTACTTCAGGAAAAACGGCTACGTCCTGTCGGTGAAAACAGAGAAATATCGGTTGATTTTAGGTTGGTGTGTGCTTCTAATTGCGACCTTGACCGGGCGGTTTCAAGTGGAAAACTCCGCGAAGACTTTTATCATCGGATAGCTCATCTTGTGATTCACTTGGTTCCCCTGAGGGAACGAAAGGACGATATTCCGCTGTTGGCGTTTCATATTTTGGAAGAGATACATCAAAGGGGCGATCTTCCCCTTGTTGGCCTATCAGGCGAGGCTGCAGATTTCCTCAAGATGCATTCGTGGCTCGGGAATATTCGTGAACTTGTTGCAACTGTGGAGAATGGGGCCTATAAGGCGACATTTGATGGTCGTGGGGTTATAACGAAAGCTGATATTGCCTTTGTACGTTCCGTAACGACTAAGGCAGGTGTTGAACCAGGAGGGGGAGAGGCTCCTGCTATGGCTCCGGTAGGAAATTTTAAGGAAAAAGTTGAGCAGTATAAGACGCTGCTTATCAGACAGGCACTAGCGCGAAATCAGGGGAATATTTCCCGGGCAGCGGTCGAGCTTGGGCTCGACCGGACGTCCCTTAAACGTTTGTTGCGACGAATTAGTTAACGGAAAACCAAATGAAAATAGAATTTGAATTATCAGGTCGAAAAGTAGTAGCAATTGTAATTGGTGCGTTGGTTCTGTGGTTTGCTGGGTGGCAGATGACCCGACTCGTTCAAACATCAGAAGGTCGGGTTATGCCGAAAAGGGGCAATGTTCCCCAAGTAGCAAGTTTTCCCGGTAGTGAAGTCGTCAACGATGAAAAGGTAGTTGAGGTTTCACTTGATGAGGCACTAATTATGTCGCAGCAGAATCCTGCGACACTGGATAAGGATAAAGTTCGCGGTGCAATTCGTGTGCTAGAGAAATCAGTACAAGTAGACCCAGCTAATAACCAGAATCTACTTGCTTTGGCCGACCTGGCTTTTACAGGGAAGGACTTTTCCAAAGCTTTTGATACCCTCAGTAAATATAGTAGCCTTCATCCGGAGGATCATGACGTCAGGGCTAAGATGGGGAGTGCGCTTACTATGCTTGATCGAAATGGTGAGGCAATCGAGATGTTAAAGGAAGTCGTGAAGGCCTACCCCTCGGATTTTAAAGGTAACGCCTATCTGGCAATAGCCTTGGGAAAGGAAGGGCGTGGCGACGAAGCCCGGGAGTATATGGAAACCGCCATAGCACAGGCGCCAAATGATGAGGCTGCGAGTCGGCTACAAGGTTTTCTTGATTCGCATGGTTCTTTTACTGGAGGAGCGCCAGCATCACAGTCGTCTTCAGCTTCAACGCTGGACACATGGCTTCATGAACATCCGATTGTTGGTCCCAAACTACAGAATATTGCCATAAACGGAAGTACCTTACTCATAACGGTAAAGGAGTTTCCAATGGATAAGATGCCTCTAGCAATGAGGGATTCATTTGTCGGGAAGTTATGGGGGAAAGCGGAAGCTACAATCAAAGAAGTGCGTTTTTTAGATGCTGATACCTCGGCGGTGCTTTACGAAGCCAAGAGGTAGAGTTTTTTCTGCGAGTTCACTAACCGCAGTTCTTACGTCGAACTCAGGTCACTAGGTTGATATCTTCGTCAAGAGGCAATTTCTCTCACTGAGGCGTGGAGTACCACGTCTCATCTGCAAAATTGCCTCTTTTCCCGAATAAAGGTCTCAAGCAACAGCAATACTAGGAAAATTCCGAGCAAGTAGGGGCGAAGATCTACTTTTGAAGTAAGCGCAGATTTCTTTAAGTGTTCAAAATCCTTCGTCGATGGGTTTATTTTTCCACCACTAGCTGTGGCTATTCGGCCTAGTAGCTCCGCATTGTATTCTGTACTAAGTTTTTCGCTTTGAGGGCTGTTATTAAGGAAGATCTTCAAAGGCGGAACTAATCTTAAAGGATGAGAGACTCTGACATCAAATGCGCCGGACTCCTTTGTCGCAATTTTCGCCTGATAGTGACCTTCCTCCAGTTTCTCCAGAGGTGGCTTTGTCTCTTTTCCGGTCGGTGAGGAAACGGAAATGTCTACTTCTCCACCCTCCAAGCGCTCAAATATCGTTAAATCAAGAACAATATTGCCCTCCTGCACGAAGTGTCGAAAGTCGAAATCCAGTGGTTTTAGTTTTGAATTCTCTGAGCGTGTATAGTGAAATATATCCTTCAGAAGTGTAGGAAGCCCATTCCATCCAATGAGCGTATTAGACCAGGTCCCGTTCAAGTCGGTAGTTAGGGCAACTGATTTACCTTTGCCCACTGAGAAATGAGCGAGTAACGGAGGAGATTCATCTAGTGACCCAGTAACCAGATCAAGCTGGGCATTTGATTTTATTTTGGTTTTAATATACCCCCGTATATTTGGAACGATCGAGCCTTTTTTTATCAACAATGCCTGAGGAGTCGTTCTTACAGCATAATTGTTCTCGTTCATTGTTTTTTCGCCGACGGCAACTTCAAGGTCTTGTAGCAATATTCGTGGGATAGAGCTGGCATCGGAGGTAGAGTAAAATCTGCCGCCACCTGATTCGGCAATGTGTTTCATGATGATCGGATTTTCAAGTCCTACGTATACTGTGCTTGCGGTAATTCCTATGTTCTTCATTAAAGAAGTAAACTTGGAATAGTACTCCATGCTCCCTCTGACTTCTCCGTCAGATACAATGATAATATGCTTTCTTCCTGCTTTAACGGACTCAAGTTGACGTTGCGCTGCATTTAGGCCCGGAATCAGATTCGAGCTTGATGATGCATAGAGCATTCTTATACGTTCAACGGCAGATGCCCTTGCAACAGAAACGCGGTCCATTTTTATAAGGATGAATTCCCGGTTGTCAAATCCAATTACAGTTATATAGTCATCTTGGTCCAGTCTTTTTATTACCTCTATAGCAGCAGCTTTTGCGTATTCAAGTTTGCTCGTCTGTTCCATACTTCCGGATTTATCGATTACCAAGGCAATGGCATTTGAAAGTCGTTTGGTTTCAGTTTTGGGAGGGACGCTGTCAACCGGAATGATTTCCTGTAACTTAGTTTTGTGGTAATCCCCAAGCCCAAAGGCTCGTTCACCTCCAATGGTGAAGAGACCTAGGCCCTTCTTTACCTCCGATTGCAGCGAATCAATGTTGTCTAGCCCAAGCTGGTTACTGCTGATGTTATTAAGTAGTACTACTGAGTGTTTCTTCCAGTCGACGGGACTTACTTTGTCAGAGGCCACTATGGACTCGCATTCTATGTTCAAGCGTTCCAGCAGAGTCTTAAGATATTTTTCGTCCTTTTGAGAGCCGCTTAAAATCAGAACCCGATTTTTTGATTTGATGGAGATAAAGCCTGTTTTACCAGCTTCGGTACTTGATAAAATAGAGCTGATTTTCATCGGTCCACTGACTGTAGAAGTCAAGGAGCATGTAACTACCACCTCTGTGCCTGCCTCTGCCCGAATTTTTTCGGAGCATACTTCTTTGTCGTTCAGGAGAAATTTGACCGTATCTTCTTGACGATTAACGGTATTATTGCTCACTGATGCGGTAATTAGTAATTTAGTTTCAGGGGCGACCTCCACCGGGAGGTTTAGCGAGGTCAATTCAAATGTGGCGGTGAATGCTCCGGAAGCTTCAAGTAGGATGGGGAATACGGGTTTGTTAAAGTTCAATGGGAGTTCAGCGGGAACATTGGCATGTCCATCGCTGATCAGGAGTATTCCGTCGTAGGATAAGCTCTGAGCCTTTGAGAGAGCTCCCAGAATATCGGTTGCGGAAGAGTCGAGCGCCTTTGACCATGAGGACCGGAGCTTTGAGTAGACATTTTCATTGGTATTTAAAGGCGATAGTTTCGAACTGAACGGTAGTACGTCGTGTGCGATAGTACGGGTAAGATTCGACGCAAGCGTTAACGATGATTGACCGATTTTTCCCGGAACGCTCTCTGAAATATCAACGAGTACGGCTAGTTTTGTTTTGTTAGGTGAGTCCAAGGTGATCGATGGCATAATAAGGCAGATCGCAAGTACTCCTATTTCGAGCGATCGAAGAATAAGGAGGGAAAGCTGCGCTCTATTTCGAACTCTTACTATGACTGAAATACATACTAGAGCTGCCAAAGATACGAAAATTGGGGTAAGTCCAATTGAGGAGGAGGAGGAGGAGGAGGAGGTGTGAAATGTAATGGAGCTTAAAAGATACTCAAGCATTGTTAAATCTTCGGCCATAAAATAAAATCGCGTCGCCGATGAGAATCAAAATCATCAAAATGGTGACGATTAGGTAAAATAGCTCTGAAAGGGGTGATTCTTTAATCGCTTCCTTCTCCTTGGATGAAGATATATTGGAGAAATTCAAGGTTTTTGGCTGAGAGACGTTTGATTCACTCTCCGCAAAAAAGGCCAAAGTTTTTAAATTGGCTTTCATGTTTGGCAGTTTATATCTGATAAATCCGAGTGAATTTATTAGATCTGGAGTAACGTTTTTTTCCGAAATACCCTCGAGATTTACAAAATCAAATGATTCATATTTCCTGGCATTTTTTAGGATTTTGGTTGCGTTAGTTTCGGATAAAGCATCCGGTGAAAAGGTATAATCGAGAAGATTTAAGAGTAATACTGAGCTTGTCGGTGAATTTTTTCCGCTGAAAGGGAGGAGTTCTAACCCTGAGACAGTCAGTATGTGATCGTTTGAGGCTTGGGTCTTAGTCCAAATCACAGGACCAAATGTGCTTCGTAGCACCGCAAATGCATCCTGAGGTAGCACGAATGTTGAGTGTGGCGGGAGTGTTTCGTTCTTTAACTCTAAATATTTGGTTATTGTATGGTCCAGTTTGATGAAGGTAATTGGGGCACCGCCCGGATTTGATGTTTGGCCAAAATATCCCGACGCAGGGTTAATAATAAGGGTATTCCTTTGTATATCAGACGGGGGTGTTTGTTTATGAAAAATATCCCCGATGACGTCAGTTTGGGTAGCCTCAATATTTTCAGGTTTGTTTTCGCTAGCCTCAAAGCGATAGGTCGGAATACGGGCAAGACCCAACCGTTCTAGTGAGAGGTCAGAGTGGACTCGGATTCTGGGTACGTCACTGCGGCTGGAAAAAAGGGCCAAGTTATCCTCTGCGATGGCATCATTGGTATCGAGGGGAGTAATGTCGACCTTAAAGAGCCCGTCAGTGACCTGCGATTGGTCTAATGTAAGGGGGCCAACGTTAACGAGCGTTGTGCTTTGAGGGGGGAGCTCCCTTTGATCTAGAAAAATTTGCTCCTTTTTTAGTATATCGAAAACTCGGATATTTACTGTTGTCGCTAGCCGTGAAAACGAGCGGCAGTCAAGGGATAGGCGTTTATTTTTAGAATCGTATCGAACGCGTGAAATCGCGACATTTTCTTTGGTTTTATAATTATTGAACGATCGAACTGACACGTTTTTCGGAACATCTGCTGGTACATTCTTATCTGTAAGGATAACCACACGCTCATATTTTGGGTTGCTGAGCAACCGCTTAACAGTGTTGTCGATATTGTCTCTAGTATAGGTTGGCAAAAGGTTCTCCAAAGCATCAGCAGGTTCCGGAAATGTGGATGTTGTAAACGTATCATATACTTTAGAAAATCCGCGCCTCAAGTTGAGAGTTTCCTTTTTCATTTCAGAAAAAATGGAACCATTTTTTCCGTTTGCAAAAGTACTAAACGAATCATCAAGAAGGATAGCCACTTTTTTGTCAGCATCCCGGAGATAGGGCCCGGAAATTAGTAGCAAAGCTGTTGCGATTAAGAATAATTCTATAAAATATCGTAAAGGAGGAACTCGTCGTGCTTGCTTTTGGGGTTCGACGATAAATTGTCGTAGTAAAAAAAGCGTTGTAACAGGAACAGTTTTAACATCTTTATGGGAACGGTAGGGTAGATAGTTCAGATACGCCAAAAGGGGCGCGGCAACAAATGCTAGTGGTAGAAGAAAGTAGATAGGAGTCATTTTAAAGTAGAAGGCCTCCCTCTTTTAGGGTTCGGTTGAGCACCAAGGTTAAGTCTTTTTCTGTTGTGATAGATATAAAGTTGGCCCTTCGATTGAAGAATAGAGTCTCTATCGCCCGACAGTGGCGTTTCAGTGATTCGGCATATTTTAACTTACTATCCTTTGGCAGGTAAATTGTCGCTTCTATTCCGCTTTCTGAGTCAACGACTTTGGCAAAATCAAGGCCTCCAAGGGGGTTAAAATCCACATCATCCAAGATTTGGATGCCTGTGATCTCAATGTTTTTCAGGCGTAAAACATCAAGGATTTCTGAAAATACTGCTGGTTCATCAAGGAAGTCAGAGATAATGACGGCTAGAGAGGGTAGTTTGGCCCTTTGCAGTGTGGCAAGAACTGAAGAGCTGAGCGTCATAGCTTCAGTCGAAGGCAATATCTGGAAAGTTTGATTGATTCGGTTTAAAGAACCAAGGGAGTTCATGTTTAACAGAGGTAGAGCAGGCGTAATGCAAACTGAAATCGTCTCAGAATTTTTTACTCCTATAGCGCCTAATGCTAAGGTCAGAGTCCTTGCGTATCCCCATTTTGAAGAAAATCGCATGGAGTTTGATCCATCAATAAAGAGAAGAATAGAAAGGTTTTTTTCTTCTAAAAAAACCTTTGTATAGAGCTTGTCTGTCTTGGCGAAGTGATTCCAGTCAATGTGTTTGGGATTATCTCCAGGTTCATAGGCCCGATATTCGGAAAATTCCGACCCGAAGCCCTTTTGCCTCGTCCTATGAGTACCTTCTCCCTGGCTTTTAATAAGGATCTTCTGACGAAATTGTCTCTGCTGAATAGTTCGCCAGAGTTGAGGAGGTAGATGTTCATACATTTTCTAGCGTGCCTTTTTTATTTCCTCGATGATGTTATCGGTAGTTATACCATTGGCTAATGCTTTAAAATTCAGAATAATTCTGTGGCGCAGGCAGGGGGTGATTACCTTGGTAATATCATCAAAAGAGAGATTTATTCGTTTGTCGACAAGTGCTGCAACCTTTGCCATTAGAATAACAGCCTGGGCGCCGCGAGGTCCGGGTCCAAACGCGACATATTCCTGTACTTTTTGTGAGGCAAACATATTTCCTGGTGTAAGGGCTGAGATCATTCTTACGAGTATTTCCTGGATGGGCTCAGCCACATACACTTCGCGCACGAGTTGTCTGATTGAAGAGACCGCACTATCAGCTGATTCGTTAGGAAATACCGGAGATACGGTCAGTTTTTCGGTTCCGGTCGTGCGCTCGAGGATTTTCTTGAGCTCCGTTGATGTGGGAGAGGCTACAAGTAGTTTTACCATAAATCGATCCAGCTGTGCCTCGGGAAGGGCGTACGTTCCCTCTTGTTCGACGGGATTCTGGGTCGCAAGTACGAAAAAATTTGAAGGAAGGGGGTACGTATGGTTTAAAACAGTCACTTGTTGCTCTTCCATTGCCTCAAGGAGAGCTGACTGAGTCTTGGATGTGGCCCTGTTAATTTCATCGGCTAGTACTATGTGAGCAAATAAAGGGCCCGGTTTGAAAATAAAATCGCGTTGACCAACTTCATTCAGCGATAAAACTTCAGTTCCTGTGATGTCGGATGGCATTAAATCCGGAGTAAACTGTATTCGTTTGAATGACAGGCCTAAGGCGGTGGCAATGGACTTCACCAAGAGGGTTTTTCCCAAACCGGGGACCCCCTCAAGGAGTACATGGCCACCGGCAAAGAGCGATGAAAGCACTTGCTCGACAACATCGTCCATTCCAACGATAACTTTGGCAATTTCTCTTTTAAAAGCTGAGTAATTTTGGGAAAACTCTTTAATCTTTTCTTCAAGCTCTGGGAGGGGGGTTGTATTCATGGATTAGTGTGTAAATTACTCGCGTAGCAGATGTTCATACTCTAGTGGAATTCGTTGTTTCTTGCTTTCATCTGTAAGGGCCCTCAAGGGAAGCGCAATTTCTTCCTGAGATGTTTTAGGTGGAACCCCCTTGGGAAGCTCCCTGGTTCCTGTTGATTTGCCAACCTGGCTTCGGTCTATTTTACTTTGTTCAATAGTTATTAGCTCATCTTTATATTTTATTGAAGAGGGTAAATCAGGTTTATCTCCTTTTCCTTTCTTTTCTTTTAATTCAAGGGCAAGCTCAGAATCTTTACCCCCATAGGCTACTCCCTTTTCTTTCTGTGCGTTTTCTGACTTTTCTGAAGTTTCGTCGGGTTTGCTCTTCCCCGGACTTTTGCCGACCTCATTTTTTTCGTCGGCTTTCTTGGTGGTTTCCTTGTCCGGAGTTTGGGTCTTTAACTGATTCAAAGCTTCCTTCGCACGCGCGAGCGACATCACTGAATCTGATTTAGCGCCGCCAGGTTCCTGTTGCTTTGATGGTTTGGCGTCTTTTTCTGGTTTTCCCTCCTTTCCTTCCTTCTTTTTGTCCTGTTCTCCTTCTTTGTTTGCAGGCTGGTCTGGTTTCTTTCCGTCAGCACTACTGGTTTTTCCGTCTTGATTGTCCGGCTTTCCTTCCTTTTGGGCTTTCCTTCTGAAGCCATCCTTCCCTTTCTCTTGTCCGTTCTCTGTGTCTTTTTGATCCTCCCCCGTGCCGTCATTTTGGTTCTTGTCAGGCTGCCCCTTATCACCTTGTCCACGGTTGCTTTCTTTCTGGTCTTTTGGATTGGTCCCTTTGTCGTTTTTAGGCGATTCTTGGGCTTTATCCTTCTTTGGACTTGATGGAGCAGCATCCTGAGGAGATTGTGAATTTGTGGAGGAATTGGTTGGAGGGGGAGGGAAAGCTTGCACCGGTTGAGATTTCTCTGCGCCGTTAGTTTTGGAAGGTTGTTCCTTAGGTGGTTGATTCTCCTTACTCGGGACAGTATTTTGGTTGTCTACCTGCTCTTTGTTCTGCGTTGTTTGGTTCTTTCCGTTCATCCTCGCCGTTGGTGTAGGTGTAGGTGTAGGTGGAGGTAACGAAGACAGAGGATTTGAGTCCTCCGGAACAGTCTCGCCCGAAGAAGTTGAGACCACGGCTGAATCGAAGGCCTCGATGGTCGAAAGTGCCTTATCTGCGAGGCCCTGAATCTGCTCAGGGGAAACTTGGTTTTTTATGGCTTCCTTCACATTGATTAGTTCCTCTCTGATTTCTGGTGCGACTTGAGGGTCGTTAATTGCTTCATTAATTTTTGAAATAATTGCTGAGGAGTCATGCATGGGCTGTTGGGGGGCAGAGAAAAAGAATACGAGTCCTAATGTCAGAATGGCTAGAATAATTTTTAGTCTTTCCTGAAAGGACAGGGTCGTAGCTATCACCGAACGTAGGTCACACTCTGATACTACCGGTTCAGCCTGATGTTTAATTATTATAGTACGCTTATCATTGGAGCCTTCCTCCCTTTGAAGCAAATACCATGATAAAATGCGATCCTTAAGATTCAGGTGTTTATCGAGAGTCTTACACGCTTCTATATCAGATGTTCCCTTAATCAAGGCTTTTAGGGAAGGAACCACTCTAATGAGGATGTAAACGATAAAAATAATAATGGCAGTTAGAATGGGATAGTCAAAAATCCCGACCCAATAGACGGTTGAAGCGAGTACGGAGCCCACGAGCAGGCCGTCAGGGGCCTGCTTAAGCGCTTTTGAATAGAAGGTTCGTCTTGATATAGTTTTGATGCTTCTAAGAAGATCAACCACTGCTTTCCCTGAGTTTTTGAGAATAGAGGAGTTAGTTCTGATTTTTTTGGTAGAGCTCAACCATCTTCAAATGTTCATCATATGATTCGGAAAAAATATGACTGCCCCTATTTGTGCCGACGAAATAAAGGTATTTTGTGTCTGCTGGATAGAGGGCTGCCTTAATGGCTGTAATTCCCGGATTGCAAATTGGAGCTGGAGGTAAGCCTTCAATAACGTAGGTGTTATAGGCATGTGGATTGCTCAGGTCTTCTTTTGTAATATTACCGTTGAAATTTTTTATGCCGTAAATAACCGTCGGATCGCTTTGCAACTTCATTTTTTCTTTGAGGCGGTTATGAAAGACCGAAGATATTATGGGCTGTTCTTCTAGGTTTCCGGATTCCTTCTCAATTATTGAGGCCAGAGTAAGGGTTTCATGCCTATTCAATCCCAGTTCTTCTGCTCGGTCTGTGTAATCTTGCGTCCACCGACTGATCCCCTCCTTTAACATCTGATTTACAATTATTTCCGGAGACGTTGATTTTGCAAAATGGTACGTGTCAGGAAATAAGTATCCCTCAAGTGACTGCGCTGGAATATCCAGGATATCAGGGTACTTCTGAAGGTAAAACTCCGCCAAGACCGCATCCTTCTGACTAATCCCTGCGCGTTCGACTGCCTCAGCTATTTGAATGAGCGTGCTTCCTTCCGGGATAGTAACTTTCCGTTCGATGATTTTTCCGTCTGTTAGCAGCTTGAGCGCCTGTGCGATGCTCATAGGACCGTTAATTTCGTACTCCCCGGCTCGGATTTTTTTGTCAATTTCCTTAATTAGCCCCAAAATCTGAAGCGCCCGTTGCGATCGTATCAGGCCTTGATCCTCCATCCTGACTGCTACGGAACGAAGTGACTCGTCCGGATGTATTTCAAACACGGAGCCAGCAGCAATCTGGGAAGTAGGGGGTGTAAAAATCAAGATCTTGAGCCACAGTAGTGCACTTAATGCCACTCCTGTAGGGATTAGTGCAATAATCAGGTACTTCAAGAGTGTAGCAGTGAACTTTCTCATTCTTTAGGCCCAGTTAACGAAGTTTTTCCGCTTCTATGGTCTCACATAAAGGCGGCTCTGAGAAAGGGGGTTCGTTTATTCTTGTAAAATTCTTTCGCTAGAACTCGTCGGCCCGGTGAGGCAGTATGCTTTATGAGGGCCTTGCGTTGATTGTGGGGGTAAGCATCGGCAAATGGCGGTAAGTACTTTCTGTACTATAATGTAGAATCAAGTAAAATGTTCAATGAGATAGATTAGAGATCTTCGAAGTGCGAGGAGGTGAAGAGAAGTATTACTACCACTGTTTAGTTATGAAACGTTGGAGGATTAAGGCTGCAGCCTTGGCATCGTGTCCGTCACTCTCCAGGGAGGTGAGGTACTCATCCTGAAAGACGATCGGAATCGGAGTTCTTTTCATGAGCCGATTGGCAAATGAACGTACGTCTATGCACTGTTTATTTTCACTGCCGTCCTCTGAAAGTGGGAGGCCGATAATGATCCCGTCTATTTTTTCTCTAACAATAAGAGCTAAAATCTCCTTCTCGGCCCTAGACTGAGCCCGGTCCAGGACCATTATCGGGCAAACTATGCCTAGAATACTCCGTGCTATTCCGACTCGAACTGTTCCCACATCAATTGCTATTGGACATGAAAACAGGGTGGCGCTTTCCTCCTCGGTCACTAGGAACGTTAGAGAATCTTGCTCATTGGACTTCCCGTTTACCATCCTTCGTCCAACGTATCATCCTGTGAAGAATTCGACATATCGGACAAAGAGACGCACGGCGATAACGCCCCATGCTTACCACCAATCTTGAATGTGTTTAAAAGAGCACTAGGAACATCGGTATGAAGTGACGAGGGATTGTACACCAACCGTTTTCGAAGTTGGGTTGATGCGCAAGTACGGGTGCGAACAACAAAAGGAAAAATTCCGGGAACTGATAGAGAACGTTGCGTGCGAATTCTTACTGGAACCACTTTACTTCAACTCCAATCTCATTTTAGGCCTTACTGTAACAAGGAGATTAACCGAATGCTTTCTAACAAAAGTCTCTTTAGCTACAAGGTTAAAAATTAAATGTAGCAGCGCTCAAAGGCAAGTCAAGCCGCCTGTTATTTTCCTTCCTAAATGTCCATTTTTTGCACTCTGTTTTCAGCATTTTCATATACTTATCGCTTCCGTACTCATTTTCAGTCGTGACATTGTGTAGGGTTTCAAGTAGTTGGCCTTAGGACTATACTATTTTCAAAAATTAGGAAAATGAGCGTAACGGCGTTTTGTCATCAGTCCCATATTCAAAGGAGTACCGCTAATTGATCCAAAAATGCATAATTGGAGTATATTTCTCAGTTTTGATAACAAAGAAGGTACGTTGCTGAAATCAACTATTTGTTCCGGCATAGGGCAGGGAGATAAATCCAGATTTGCGGCTGTTGTTTGGACGCTTAGACCTCGTTCTTGGTTTTTGTGACCAATTGTACCCTCTTTTATCAGTTAAGGTATTGAACCTGCTGTTATAACATATTGTTTTCGGTCAACGATTGCCTGCGTTACTCATTCGTGGGTACGGACCTGAGAACCATTAGCGTTTAGCTAATTAGGTGTATATTCAGTAAGTTATGTTTCTTACCCTTTGATGGCCAGTGAACTTAGTTTATTTATGTCAAAAACACGGAGAGCAGATTAGTGGCAAAGACAAAATCGAGCGCAAAAAAGAACTCCTATCCACGTGGAATAGAAAAAGAGGAACATTTGTTGGTGCGCTCGTCGAGAATGATGGGCCTTTTAGCTGGTGATGAGGATAAGAACCTTCGTAAGATCAGTGAGTTAATAGGTGTTCGAGTTACGCATGCAGTAGATGGTGTTTCGGTTTTTGGGCTAGATACCGACGTTGATTTAGCGATTGACCTTCTACGCCAATTTCTTGAAATTGCCGAACAGGGGGGGCAGCTATTTGAGAGTGACGTGGAAACAGGAGTACGGATGCTCTCGTTTGATCGTTCAGCTAGCCTTGAGAAATTGGTTGGCGGGCGCATCGATATACCGGGGGGAAAGCTTTCAATTGTTCCTAAAAACCCGAACCAAAAGCTGTTTGTGGAGGCGGCTGATCGGTGCGATGTTGTTTTTGGTGTGGGGCCTGCAGGCACCGGTAAGACCTTTTTAGCTATTGCGGCAGCTCTATCGGCGCTTCTAAAGAAGCGAATTAGGCGAGTGGTTCTGTGTCGCCCCGCAGTAGAAGCTGGTGAAAAGCTGGGGTTTTTACCCGGAGATATGGCGGAAAAAGTTAACCCTTACCTTCGACCGATGTATGACGCTCTCTTCGATATGGTAGGAACAGAGAAAATTGAGGAGTTGTTTGAAAAAGAGATGCTTGAGGTTGCCCCGTTGGCTTTTATGCGGGGGCGAACCTTGAAAAATGCCTATGTAATCCTGGATGAGGCACAAAACACGACCACTACACAGATGAAGATGTTTCTCACGCGGCTCGGCTCCTCATCGAAATTTTTTGTAACCGGGGATATTACACAGATTGATTTGGCGCCTAGCCAGCGGAGTGGGTTGGTAGATGCAATTGACATTCTTAAAAATGTAAATGGTATATCGATTGTAAAGTTTGACGAAAAAGATGTGGTTCGGCATCCATTGGTGTCGAAAATACTGGAGGCTTATAAAGTGTAACTTTTCGGTTGCCGCGGTGACGCTAAGATATTGGTCCGTAGGAAAAGTGGATTTTCAATCTTAATTCGTGTTCCATCACATTGTGGCGATAAAAAATGCTGTTCTATGAAATGCATTTAATTTATTGTCGGCACGGGGGTGTGTTTTGTTGAAATTCCATGCTAGTCCCAGTCTCTTTGGCCAAACGACTGATAGTTATCATCGATGGGTAGAATAGGATGCCATATTCGTAAAGTCATCATTTTTTAATCGTGAAATCAGCTTATCAAAGACCATTTCCATACAGATGGTGCCCCTTCCTGTTCCCCATTTTTCCGTAATTTTGTTATTTGTGGGCTCTTGCTGCCAGCGGTAGCATCTAAGTTTTGGAACTTGTTTACTGTTTGTTCTGGTATCTTTCTTCTGGGGTAAGGTGATTCATGGCTATCCTAGCTTTAATCTTTTGTTTCAACACCAGGGATTATCATCTTTCCCCGTTGTTCCGTAAAGCCAGGTGTTCGGATTCAGAGTTGAATTCGCGCCTTGAATCGGGTTGAAAAAAACCTAATAAAGTATGGCGGTATTTGGTTGCGAATGAGTTATTTTAAGGCGAAAGAAATTCAGGGCAATGATGAGAGTCAGATAGCGGCCGAAGGGTTTGCTTTTGGTCTGGCTGTTTCAGTTGTCGCTGAGTTCATTCTTGGAAAACCTGTTATTGGTGCTTTGGATTCTCCTCTGGGGAACGTGCCGCTTTCGACGATCGCGCTTACGTGTTTTTATGTGTTTACTGCCCTTGTCGCACCGTTTAGGCGAAAGCCGAAGGATTTACTGGCCCTGATTGCCGTAACAGTGTCTCAGATTTTTCTACTGGTTGTTGGAGAGGCAGTTGCTCGCAGTCTTTCCACGGCCTCTTCTAATTGGAATGTTATCCATGGAGTTTCCGATAGCTCTCTGTTTTTTGGTTTGCCGCTCGCGTCGGGGCCCTTGTTGCTGCAGCTGGTTCTGGGGGTTCGATATAGTCTGATGTGTGCTTTGTCAATTGGTTATTTGACACATCTTTATCTGCCTGATGAAAGGGTATTATTAATTTATGTACTAGCTACCTCTCTAGTTGGGTGTCTGTCTCTTAAGCGGGTTAGATCGCGTTCCTCTTATAGTCGTTCGGGATTCTTCATTTTTTTGAGCGCCTTGGCAGTTGTGGTATCGGCTAATCTCGATTCGTCAGGTTTTTCTCGGACTGAGGGAAGTGAGTTTCTAGTCCAGGTGTTGAGCGCCTTCGTTGGGGCTATCTTTACGTTTCTGATTACATCTGGCTTTTCCCCTCTTCTTGAGATGCTAGGAGGGTATGTTACCGACATGAGACTTTTAGAAATGGCAACCCTTGATCATCCACTGCTTAAGGAATTAAGCGTTCAGGCGCCCGGGACCTGGAATCATTCAATGGTAATGGGCATGATGGGTGAGTCTGCGGCAGACGCGATTGGTGCGAATCCGGTGCTCGCTAAGGTAGGGTCCTATTTTCATGATATTGGGAAGAGCAAAAAACCCCTCTATTTTGTAGAAAATCAGTTTGGGGGAGAAAATCGCCATTATCGCTTGAGCCCTTCTATGTCCGCGTTGATTATTCGCTCTCATGTTAAAGACGGCCTGGAAATGGCGAAAAGGCACCGGTTGCCGGAAGTAATTTTGGATATGATTTCTCAACATCACGGGACCTCAACTATCGAATATTTTTATGACAAGGCGCTGAAGGATGCGGAAAATGCTGAGAACGGTGGCGATGTAGAACGCAGTCATTATCAGTATCCGGGACCGAAACCACAGACCCGGGAGGCCGGAATTCTAATGTTGGCAGATGGTATAGAAGCGGCTTCTCGCACTATGGCCGATCCCTCGTTTGACCGGATTCAGGGTATGGTTCAGAAGATGATCAATAAAGTATTTTCAAGTGGGCAGTTACAGGAATGTGAGTTAACCCTGCTGGACCTCCACCACATTGCCAGGTGTTTTACAAGGGTATTGGCAGGAATACATCACCATCGGATAGCATACTCTGAACCGGTCGAAAAACTTCGGGCTGCTAGGGATGGTGGTGATGAGTCTTTAAAGAGTGATAATCGTGAAACAGCGACTAAAATCGACATTTTATTAAGTGAGCGGGAGGAGGGCGAGAAGCTTAAGCGACTAGGCTTGCAGAATAGATCCTCGACCGGAAAAGTCGGAAGGGGGGACTTTTTCTAGCCGGACAAGCCCTGAATTTTGTAGGCCCCCAGGGCACTGCTGTGAATACGATCAGGCAATCTGCAAGATTTTGTCAGAGAATGATGAGTGTTTTGACTCGATACCTTTAATCGATGTAACGTTGCCGCCTTTGATTCAACACTCATTTAATTTGTTCTTTGGGGTCGTCTGCGTGTTATACGATATAAGAGTCCATAATGATCGGGAAGATTGTTATATCATTGATGAAGCTACGGTCCAGGTAGTTATCAACGGGATTTTCGAGTGGGTTGGTGAAGAGTTCGGTCGATATTTGAGTCCGGGCATCCTCGAGGTTTCTTTTGTCTCCGAGGACGAGATTCAGGCTGTGAATGGTGAGTATCGCTCCAAGCCTTATATTACAGATGTGTTGTCTTTCTATTACTTATCCGAGTACTTAAGTTGTTTGCCAGAGGTAGTCGTATCTGAAAGTAACGCTTCTGCGTTTGACCAAATTATCGGCGAGCTCCTAATTTGCCCTGTACAGGCGAAGCGGCAGGCAGGTGATTTTGGCAATGATTTTAGTAGCGAGATCGGAAGGTTGATTATTCATGGTACGCTCCACATCGCTGGATTTGACCATGAGAACGTATCTAAAGCAGCCGAGCAGGAAATGATTGACGCTGAAAATTTGTTGTTCGACAGATATAATAGTCTTTTCAAAAATTTTTTCGTGGGTGAGAGAGTAAATGAGTGACTTGCTGATTCTTGAATTGCGTGAAAGGGTTCGACTTATTCAGGGGCGATTTGAGTCCCTGAGGAGGTATCTTTGACTCAGATAAGTTAAGAGGGCAGCTCCAGGAACTCGATGCGTCCTCCCAGGTTGAGGGTTTTTGGGATGATCAGGACTCGGCTAAAGAGCTTTTGAAAGAAATTGCCGACATTCGAGGAAGGTTGAGTCTCATTGACGAGATTAGAAATGGCCTCGTTGATTTGGAGACAGGGATAGAGCTGTTATTGTCGGACTTCGATGCCTCCTTATTAGACGAGCTTGTTGGTTTAGGGGCGAAGCTAGATGCTGCATTAGCTGGGATTGAATTTCAGCAAAAAATGTCAGGAGAATTCGATCATTTAGGTGCATTTCTTGAAATTAATGCAGGCGGTGGAGGGACGGATGCGCAGGATTGGGCAGCCATGCTTCTTCGGATGTATTTGCGGTGGTCCGAGCATTCCGGGTTTACTGCGGAGATAGTAGATATGCAAGTGGCCGAAGTTGCGGGTATTAAGAGTGCTTCAATCTTTATATCCGGCTCATATGTCTACGGCCGGTTGCGTTCGGAGATAGGCGTGCACCGTCTTGTCAGAATTTCACCATTTAATGCGAATGGTAAGCGACAGACATCGTTTGCCTCGGTATCGGTAACTCCGGATGTTCCGGAGGATGGGGACTTAGTGATCGACGATAAGGACCTTCGCATCGATACGTATAGATCTTCCGGTGCGGGTGGGCAGCACATAAATAAGACTGACTCTGCCGTAAGAATTACGCATATTCCTACGGGAATAGCCGTTGCCTGTCAGACTGATCGATCGCAGCATAAGAACAAGGATCGGGCAATGGGGATGTTGCGCGCAAAACTTTTTGAGCTTGAACAGGAAAAAAGAAATGCTGCAATTGCCGAAATTAAAGGAGCGCAGAGTAAGATTGATTTTGGTAGTCAGATTCGGTCCTACGTACTCCATCCCTATAAAATGGTCAAGGACGCTAGAACTTCGTTCGAGACGTCGACAGTCGACTCGGTGCTGGATGGGGATCTCAACGGGTTCATGGAAGCTTATTTACTTAGTTCCGCTACAACTCAAGCGTAGCATATTTCTTTGGGTTTGAGGGTAGGATGATACTAACTATTTGAATTATATTATCTTTTTTCGGAGAGTGGAGGGTGTGCTTGTCGTAATAGACTACCTGAGCATCCCTATCATTCGCCACTCTTGGTTTAAGTAATAGCAGCCAACTACCTTTGTTCAGATGGCGAGCTGAAGTTAATTGCATATTGGGGGAAATTGTTCCACGTGGAACAATTGATGGAGGAGACTCCTGTGTTTGTTTGGAATGTTGTAATTTTGAGGAGCAGATATGCTGACGTCCATTTCGATAGCGAATCAAAAGGGTGGGGTGGGAAAGACTACCAGTGCTGTAAGTTTAGCCGCAGAGTTCGCCTTGAGCGGGACCCCAACGGTCCTTGTCGATCTAGATCCGCAAGGGTCAGCCACGAGCGGGTTGGGTGTAGAATCATTGCCTGAGGGGCGAGACCTTTATGATTTCTTTTTTGACCGAATTTCGCTGTCGGAATTGGTGACCCCTACGGCGATCGAAGGACTCAGCGTAATACCTGCCTCCAGGGATTTGGTGAGTTTGGAGTTAGAGATGGGAGGGTTCGAGGGGAGAGAGGCAATAATAAGAAAGCAACTAGGCACACTGGCCGGGTCGTGTAAGTATGTAATTTTTGATTGTCCACCATCTTCGGGATTGCTAACGCTGAATGCTCTGGGTGCTTCAAAGTATGTGCTTGTTCCTCTCCAGGCTGAATACTATGCGCTTGAGGGGGTTTCGTCTTTAATGGATACTCTCTCGTTTGTACGAAGGACGTTTAATCCGGATCTGGAGTTGCTCGGGGTCTTTGTTACTATGTTCGATGCCCGGACCAATCTTTCAGCACAAGTAGAGGATGAGGCTCGGCAATACTTTGGAAAGAGGATGTTTGATACGAGGATTCCTAGGAGCGTTAAACTTTCCGAGGCTCCCAGTCATTCCAAGCCCATCTGTATGTACGATCCGAGCTCTGCAGGGTCTCGGGCCTATCGGGTACTTTCAATAGAAGTCGATGAGAGACTTAATGGGAAAAGCGAGATTAGTCCCGCCTCTGTTGGTGGTGAAGTTCAGAACATGTAGGAATTTCGATAATCTGAATTGTTCCACGTGGAACAATTCAGATTTCTTTTACGATCAGGAAAGAAAAAACCTGTAAAACTGGCTAGAAATCATGTAAGCTCTCGCCATGTTAATAGAAATACGAGGACTTTAGGAATGACTGCCCCCAATAATGACAAGAAAAATGTGCTCGGGCGAGGGATGAATCGATTGCGTGGCTTGGAGGCTTTGACCTCAGCCATGTCAAAGCCCATGCCGTTGGATTCGTCATTTACGGAACGGGTTGGAGGTAAGGATCAGGTGTTAGCAACACGTGCAGAGAATGAAAGTGCCGCCACTTCAATCTTTACCCAGAGGGCGCCACAAGGGCTGGGTGTTGAGAACCAGGCATTAGATATTCTAGGGTCGGCATTGCCTACTGAAGTGGATACTAGCGCGGCGAATGTACTAGTGCCGACCCATAGTTCGATCGGCGACATCTCTCAGGATTATCAGATAGTATACCTGCGATTGTCGAGTATCATTTCGAACCCGCTTCAACCGCGACGGCATTTTGGCCCCGAAGAACTGGAAGACTTGGTCGAATCAATCGAGAAAGTAGGAGTCCTCCAGCCAATTGTAGTCCGTCCTCTGGGAACAAAGTATGAGATCGTTGCTGGAGAACGGAGGTGGAGGGCTGCTCAAGAGGCAAATCTAGAGCGACTGCCGGCAATCGTGCGTGAATTGCAGGACATCGAGGCATTTCAGCTCGCTTTAATTGAGAATGTTCAGAGGCAGCAACTAAATCCAATAGAGGAAGCCCGAGGCTACCAACGACTCATTGAAGAATTTAAGATGACCCAGGAGGAGGTAAGCGCAGTTGTAGGAAAGAAACGCGCCAGTATCGCTAATACATTGAGGTTATTACATTTGGATGTAGAGGTTGTTGCACTGTTAGAAACTGCACAGCTGTCACAGGGACATGCCAAAGTAATTCTTAGTGTTCGAGATAAGGCAGCACAGCGAAGTCTTGGGCGGCGTATTGTGAGCGAGGGCCTTTCCGTGCGGGCTGTAGAAAAGATTCTTCCGTCAATGTTTGTTCTGGATAGTGGGAGAGCGGTTAAGCAGTCACTCGAACCCGTGCGGGAAACTAAATCGGTTGAAAGTGAAGTGCTGTCTTCCGAAATACTGGATAAGCTGCGATTATATTTAGGTACGCGAGTTCGGATTCAGACGGGGGAAGGCAAAAAAGGAAAGATAGTCATCGAGTATTTTTCCGAACAAGAATTAGATAGGCTGGTAGAGCTTATTTGTAGCAGTAAAGCACCTTTCGAATTTTAATGTTCTACCCTTTGGCTGGCCAGTAGCAGCAGCGCTGTCTAACTATTTATCATAAATTAAGGAGATCTATGGGTGACCGCGCATTAAAGATAATAAATCCGGAGGATCCACACGAAGCAGGGAAGGTAATAAACACTATTGCCGAGGGATCCACATTCGAAGGCACGTTGAAATCTAGTAGATCCTTCGCGGTGGATGGCACGGTTATTGGCCAAATTTCTACCAGAGATGGCGTGGCGGTTACTAATAGTGGGATTCTTCGCGGCGAAGTAGATTGCTATTATTTCGAACTGGCGGGTGCCTGCGAGGGGCGAGCCCAAGTGGATTCCGTAGCGCATATCCAGGCCCAAGCCAGATTAAATGGAGACATATCATGCCGGGCATTAGTTGTAGAATCTGGTGCTAAGGTTGACGGACGCCTGAGAACTCATAAGTATCGAGGGTAAACATGGACTCTGGCGCGTTAGTTCAGGGGGTTGAAAACTGCTCAATAAAAAGTAGTAATCTATAGACTTTTATTTACAAATATGAGATGT
>JBIIDM010000186.1:0-6818 GCA_044238365.1 Bdellovibrionota bacterium
TTGACATATAGCTTTTTCGAGCCCAAATCCCGCAGGATTTGGGCTCGAAAAAACTATATGTCAACGCACCCTAGGACTCAGCTCAGATAATTCACATCGCGGTGCACTAAGTTAATCGTTTTAAGAAGTGAAAAAAATCCCCACGCAATTACTAAATTTACTATTGGAGATTGGTACGAATGGGCTTTAGTTGTGGAATTGTAGGTCTCCCGAATGTAGGAAAATCAACTATATTCAACGCCTTGACTTCTGGCAAGGCCGCCTCGGCGAACTTTCCGTTCTGTACTATAGAACCAAACACCGGAGCCGTTCCACTCCAGGATGAACGACTCAATAAGCTTAGTGGAATAACGAAGTCTGAGAAGATAATCCCAACTCAAATGACCTTTGTGGATATAGCGGGGCTTATTAAGGGGGCATCCAAAGGGGAAGGTTTGGGCAATCAGTTTCTTGGACATATACGTAGTACTGATGCGATAGCACACGTTGTCCGGGCTTTTACCGATGATAATGTGATCCATGTGGATGGAGAAATGGACCCCCTACGCGACCTGGATACAATTATTACAGAGCTTGTATTCAGTGATTATGAATCTATCGGCCGACAACGCGAAAGGCTCGCAAAAGAAGGTAAAGCAAAAAAAAGTGAGACATTAACCGCATTGCTTGCTGCCGTGGAAGGCTTGGAAAACCACCTCGCCACCGGAGCACCAGCGCGCAACTTCAAACACGACGAAATTGCCGATCACAACGCTGCCGAGCAGTTTGCTCTGATTAGAGCCCAACTTCTTACCTACAAACCTGCAATGATTATTGCGAATGTCGATGAAGATATGATTGCACCGGACTACATACCTTCATCCGGATCGGCCCTCGCTAACGTTATCCAATACGCGCGTGAGCATGGCTATCCGACGGTAAAGATCTGCGGAAAAGTCGAGGCCGAAATCGCCGAATTTGATCCTGAAGAACGGCGAGAGTATCTGGCGCAATATGGGGTTCGGGAATCAGGACTCTCAGCACTTACCTTTGCTGGATATGAACTTCTCGGGCTTATTACCTATTTCACGTCCGGCCCCAAGGAAACACGTGCATGGACTATCGAAAAGGGAACTAAGGCACCGCAGGCCGCGGGTAAAATACATTCAGATTTCGAAAAAAACTTCATTCGAGCCGAAGTCATCTCTTTCGATGACTACGTAACTTATCAGGGAGAAGTAAAATCCAAGGAAGCGGGAAAGATGCGGGTTGAGGGCAAAGAGTACGTAATGCAGGACGGGGACGTTGTGTTTTTCAGAATTGGGGGTTAGCAATCCAACTAGCTGTAATTACCCGAGATTTTTCAGAGTCGAGGACACTGATTGTTTTGTGAATGAAGCTTGGTACTCCACGCTTCATTGAAAAAAAATCAATTACTTGACGAAGAAATTAGAAAAATACCTGAGCAGCAGTTACCTTCGATGATTTTTTCTCCCTTAACCTGAGATTGACGTAAGAACAATCGCATGAACGTCCGCCGATCCAAAAATCGACAATCCAATATACTGCTTTCATTTTCATTTTTTGTCACCTTTATCTTGGGGTTAAACTCCGTAGCCAATCCGGGTCTCAAAGCAAAACCATACAGGACTGCCAATGTTCTAAAACCCCTACATCAAAGATTGGTGTATTTTCATAGAGTAATGATAGAGTAAGCTTTTATGCTCTAAAAGTCTTTCAATATCTGTACGACGCTCTTGTTTTATCGAGACTAACTATATGAAATGCCTCAATATTATTCAGAAAATCTTCGCACAGCATACCGTTGTTCAGAATCCTGGCCATCCGGTAGTTTTAGCGATTGACCTCATGTTAATCCACGAAGTAACCTCTGCTCAGGCCTTTGATACGCTCCGGTTCAAAAAGTTAAAGGTCTTTGACCCAACTCGCCTTCTTGCGACCCTGGACCACAGCATCCCAACACGGAAGAATCGCTTTGAAATTTATGATCAGGCGGCTAGGTCCCAAGTGGAAATGCTTCGGAAAAATGCTGCGGAGTTCAGCGTCCCGATTTTCGACTTTGATAGTGGGCGTCAAGGAATTGTGCACGTTATTGGCCCCGAATTAGGCGCGACCCAACCGGGTATGACCATCGTCTGCGGCGATTCCCACACTTCGACCCATGGCGCGTTCGGAGCACTGGCGTTCGGAATTGGCACAACCGAGGTTGCACACACCCTCGCTACAAGTTGCCTTTTGCAGGATCCTCCAAAGACAATGAAGGTAAACTTTAAAGGCACGCTCCGTCCCGGCGTCTACCCAAAAGATGTCATACTAAAACTTATTGCTACCATCGGAATAGGCGGTGCCACTGGCCATATTATAGAGTACTGTGGAGATGTCATATCAAGCTGGTCAATGGAAGAAAGAATGACTGTCTGTAATATGAGTATTGAATGCGGCGCACGTGCTGGGCTCATGGCTCCTGATGATGTTACCTTCAATTACCTGCGCAGCAGACCCATGGCACCTCATGGACCAGAATTTGATCAGGCAGTGGCCAATTGGAGGTTGCTCCAGAGCGATAATGGTGCGACATATGACCGTGAGCTTACTCTTGATGTCTCGAGCCTGACACCTATGGTGACGTGGGGAACCAACCCCGGACAGGCTACGGAGATTAAGGATTCGATCCCCTCGTTGGGTGAGTTAACTCCCGATGAGCGAACGTCAGCTGAACACGCTCTGCGGTATACGGAGCTGCAATCCGGCAAGTCAATGGAAGGAACGCCGATCCAATGGGCTTTCCTCGGATCCTGTACAAACGGAAGGATTTCGGACCTGCGAATCGCTGCGAGCATATTAAACGGAAAGAAGGTCTCATCTGGAGTTACCTTTTACATAGTTCCGGGGTCCGAAAAAGTGCAAGCCGACGCAGAAGCCGAGGGACTCGACCGGATCTTTATTGAAGCTGGTGCTGACTGGCGGAGACCTGGATGTTCGATGTGCTTAGGAATGAACGACGATAAAGTACCGAAAGGAGAACGATGCATCAGCACATCTAACCGCAACTTCGTAGGGCGTCAGGGAACCGGAAGCATTACGCACCTTGCGTCACCAGCAACTGTAGCTGCCAGCGCTATCGCGGGCACTATTACTTCGCCCTTGGCATACTTAAAGTAAAGGTATTCCACGTACTCGTTGGTCAGGACAAGATTCTGTAAAGTGGCGCCGTTTTAGACCCATTCCTGTTCAACTGAAGTTTTTTAACCCTGCGCTGAATAGATTATAATTATCGCTTATATAAATCCGATATGAAAGCAATCGAACAGATAAAAGGCATGTGTATTCCAATTCCAATCCGAGACATTGATACGGACATGATACTACCGGCACAATACCTGACAAGCACTGGCAGCTCAGGATACGGGGCATATTTATTTAAAAGGCTAAAAGATCAGAGCAATGATTTTCCCCTGAATCAATTGAAGTACCAAGGTGCGTCGATAATTCTTTCTGGTGATAATTTTGGCTGTGGATCCTCGCGTGAAGCGGCCGTTTGGGCCCTTCGAGACGCGGGAATTCGGGCTGTAATAGCCCCCTCGTTCGCTGATATATTTAAAAACAATTGCGGGAAAAATGGCATCCTCACCATTGTGCTTCCAGCAGATGCAATCGAAACGTTAATCGAAATTGCCACCCGGAGCCAGCTAGACATGACTATCGACCTCGGAGCATTGACAGTATCAACCGAGGGTAGCGGCTCGCCAGCAACCTCCACTATCTTTTCATTCAGCTATGATAAGTTTCGTCGCCACTGTCTTCTTAACGGCCTTGATGACTTGGATTATCTGATTTCCCATTTAGACGAAATTCGTACCTACTTTTCGAAATCCGCCGAGTGATACCATTTGACGAAGTTCATTTCTTACATTGAACTCCGCTTAAATAGTTACCTTTCCAGAAAGGAGGCATTTATGAGCATGTATTCGCTTGCTATCATGGCTGGCGACGGTATTGGTCCCGAAGTGATGAACGCAACCTTGCAGGTATTGTCCGCAATCGACTCCTTGGAGTCGCCTACCTTTACATTACACGAATGTGCTGTGGGAGGTGCTGCGTTTGAAAAATACGGAACTCACCTCCCCCAGGAATCCATCGATATTGCCCTTGAGTGTGACGGCATACTGTTTGGCTCGGTAGGTGGCCCAATTGAACAATCTCATCTGCCCAAATGGAAAGACTGTGAGCGTAACTCTATACTATCTCTCAGAAAGGCGTTTAAATTCAACACCAATCTGCGCCCGATTGCCATCTATGAGGAACTCGCTCACCTGTCACCTCTCAGGCCGGAACGAATAACTTCCGGGGTTGACTTAGTGATTGTCCGAGAACTGCTCGGAGATATATATTTCGGCGAACACAACCGCTGGACCGACGAAAAGGGCATTAGACATGCTTCTGATATAGCCACTTATTCTGAGACTCAGATTCGAGAAGTAGCTCGTGATGCCTTTGAGTTGGCTGAAAAGCGTAGAGGCGAGCTTTGTCTCGTGCATAAGTCGAACGTACTGGAGATTAGTCGTTTGTGGCAGGAGGTCGTTCGGGAATGCGCGGAAAACTACCCCAACGTTACACTCACGGAAATGTTTGTTGACAACTGTGCCATGCAGTTGGTTTTAAACCCGTCCAAGTTCGACGTGCTACTTACTTCAAATCTTTTTGGTGACATCCTCTCTGACTTAGGTGCGGCGCTGCCGGGTTCGCTCGGGATTACCCCTTCTGCTTCCCTGAATGCCGAAGGCTATGGACTTTTTGAACCCTCAGGTGGATCAGCTCCTGATATTGCCGGAAAGGGTATCGCCAACCCACTGGCACAGATCCTCTCACTTGCCCTCCTTTTCGAGATTCAGCTAAATCTTCCGGCACAAGCCGTGCGAATTCGGAATGCCTGTCGCCAGACGTTGAGAGATGGCATAATGACACGCGACTTAAATACAGCCAGCACGATTTCCACCCAAGAATTCACCGAAGAAGTAATCAGGAGACTTTGAATGTTTACCAACGATAAAATTTCAGTGACCGGTAATCGAATGTCCAGTTTGACCGGTGTCCGGGCCATTATGAAAGATATCATAGAAACGTTAAGTGCTGGCGGGAAATTCTTCAATCTAAGCGCGGGAAACCCAGTCGTGCTACCTGAGGTCGCAACGATGTGGCGTGACATCAGCAACGACGTAGTCAACTCAAGTGAATATCCCCAGATCGTGGGCCGATACGGTTCAAGCAAAGGCTACCAACCCCTGATTGAGTCCATCGTAGAAGAATTTAATCAAAGATATAATCTATCAATTACCGAGCGAAATATTGTCATCACGCCCGGTAGCCAATCTCTTTTCTTCTTTGGAACCAATATCTTTAGCGGTCTCTTCGGTGACGGCTCACTAAAGAAAGTCCTTTTGCCACTTCTTCCAGACTATACCGGCTATGGCGGAGTTACACTGACCGACGGGTGTATTATTGGAAAGACTCCAAAGATCAGAGAGAACCAAGCGGGACACTCTTTTAAATACGAACTCGACCTTGATTCCTTCTCCATAGAAAAAGATATCGGTGCGTTGATTGTATCGCGTCCGAACAACCCCTCTGGCAACGTACTCTCTCGGGACGAAATACTTTTCCTACAAAATGCGGCCATTCAGGCTGGAATTCCTCTCTTCATTGACTCGGCATATGGCGACCCGTTCCCTGGTCTGGCATTCACCGAGTGCGAACCGGTTTTTGGCGAAAATATAGTTCATTCTATGACGCTCTCCAAGGCCGGGCTACCTGGTGAGCGAATTGGTATCGTCATCGCCGAGGAAGCGGTTATCGATGCTATCGAAGGCTTTATGACAAATGCCTGCATCCATGCCTCGCGCTTCGGCCAAGCTCTTACAGCGGCAGCCATAAAGTCACAAAGACTCGTTGAAGTGTGCCGCGAAGTAATCAATACGTATTACAAGAAACAATTTTCGCTGGTAACCCATGCTATTCATGAGCACCTACCAGCCACGATTCCGTGGTACCTTCACGAAGGAGAAGGGGGCATGTTTGCTTGGTTATGGTGTAAGGACTTACCGATTACCGACTGGGAGCTTTATCAACGGCTCAAGCAGCTGCGGGTGATTACAGTACCAGGAAGCACCTTTTTCCCAGGGCTTCAGGAGAAGTGGAAACCGGCGCAGGAGTGTATTCGATTGAGCTTGACGGCATCGGAGTTTGATACTGTGGAGGCTGTCAAGTTGATAGCGAAGGCGTTGAAAGAGGTGTACTGAGAAATTCGGATGGGATTTTCTATTGGAAAGGCAAACTAACAAAACAAATCTCAGGAAAACGAACGAAATCAGGGGTGAAACCTTCTTCCCTCTCCAATCGAACGCCAAAAAATAAAATCCACCAATAGATTATGAGCAGGAAAACCCACACAAAAGTCGTTGCAATCTCTAGCTCGACCCAGAGCGGTCGGTTACCACAATACAGCCCAATGAAAACTGACAGCGCAATAATGATGGTGCCCGCATACGCTAGCGACCTTACTCGCCATCTGGGCTTCGTCCTGAGATTCCGCTTCATAATGAAAACCAAAATAATCTCGCTTCAACCAAAAACAACAACGTTTGCCGAACAAACTTAAAACTAGATGAGCCTATCAGAATAACCCGAAAACCATCAGCTGTTCCCGGAGTCAAAAAATTCTCAATAAATACAAAAGAGTACAGCAATATTTTTAAAATGTTTGCGCGCACTATTGTAGCTTTTTTTTAATGTCAGCTCACCCTATGAAAGCTACAACACAC
>JBIIDM010000031.1:0-22655 GCA_044238365.1 Bdellovibrionota bacterium
AGCCTCTTAATGGGGTATCTCACATTCCCTTTATGGTCTGGTTAACTGCTGCTCTTAAGCCTCGCGTTTTCGTCGAGTTGGGCGTGCATTCCGGAAATTCATATTTTTCGGTGTGTCAGAGGATTGAGGAGCATAAGCTAAATACTAGATCCTTTGCGGTGGACAGTTGGAACGGAGACCAAGGCCTTGGATTACGTGCTGAAGACACGTATGAAGTAGCTAGAAAATTCAATGATGAGCACTATTGGTTGTTTAGCTCGTTGCTACGAACCTCCTTCGATCAAGCGTTACAAAATTTTGATGAAGCCTCAGTAGATTTGATACGGATTGATGGACCTCGTTCCTATGAGGCAATCAAGCACGATTTTTCTGCCTGGTTACCGAAGCTGAGTGACAAAGGGGTTGTTGTTCTGCCTCATATAAATGGTGATGAGCAAAATTGTGGCGTTAGTACGTTTTTTAAAGAGTTGTGCAGGAAGTTTGATTCTTTTTCTTTCTTTCACGGCGAGGGCCTAGGGGTACTCATTGTAGGAAAGCAGGCCGTGCCTTTAATAAAGGATCTGTGCTCATTTGAACGGATAGACCCCGATGGCGCTGAGCAGGTTCGGGCGATCTTTTCTTTTCTTGGTACAAATCTTGAGAGAACTCATTTTTCCACCGCAGCTTCTAAAGCGACGGGTTCGGATGAAGACCCGCAGATCGTGGGGCGTCTTGCTTTGCTAGAAGCAGAACTTAACAAAGTACGTGAGGAATATTTAGAGGAGCTTCGTACCCTTAAACAGGAGACGAGGATTTTAAATCGCGAGAAGAGTTGCGTTGAATATATAAAAATGAATCTCCTCGGCGAGGTGGAAAGGTTAAAGGGGGAGGTAAAAAGGTTCGGGGAGAGTAATGAGAGCCTGCGTCACGAGCTTGTTAGTGTCCAAAGGCAGAGTTTCGCATTAGAGCTGATGGTTAATTCAGCAAATGAGTGGGCCCGGAAATATTCGGATGTGATGCATCAGGTCCGTAGTTCCCGAAGCTGGCAGTTTCATCGAGTTGTCAGCCGGTTCGGCTCGATGGTTTTTAGAGGTGAAGATGGGGGGTGTGCAGGATTTCTTCGATGGCTTGTTTCCAGAATTTTACCGATACCGTACGTGCAAAAACGTAGTTATGATCCACTTAGCGGCATTGATCTGCCACCTCCTTACCCCGTGCTAGCGCCTGAAATTAATACGAAAAATCAGACAATCGCTCCTCTTCCGCATCAAGCTGATGCAATCATCTCGCAACCCGTGTACGAAGAGCCTCGCCTCGTGCTGGACGGTGGTATAGGAGCGGGTACGGTTAGTGTTATCATTCCGGTAAAAGGGTCCGTGGGGTGGCTTGCCCAATGTCTTGATTGGTTGATGCATTCATCTCAAGAGGATTGTGCTCAAGTCATCATCGTTGACGACGGGTCAACCCCCGAGGAGCGTGAACAGATTAATGAGTTGTCATGTAAATATCGGCAGGTATCTTTAGTAGAAAACAGGAGCCCCCCGGGCTTTGCCGGAGCTTGTAATGCTGGCGCATGTTTTAGCGAATCGCCGTTTCTCCTCTTTCTGAATTCGGATTGTCTCGTACCGCCTGGTCTCATACAGGCGATGGTTGGATGTTGTGAGGCTGATGCTTCGGTCGGGTTGGTGACAGCGATGGCTAACAATGCTGCTACGCTATCTTTGCCTATGCCTACTGGTTCCAATTTCGTCGCCGTAAATGAGCTACTTCAATCCAGTTTTCCCTTCGGTTCCTCAGTAGAGGCATGTACCGTGGTCGGGCATTGTTTACTCATTACCAAGAATTGTTTTAAGGCTGTGAATGGATTTGATGTCTCATGGGGACTTGGGTACGGCGAGGAATCTGACCTGCAGATGCGTGCCAATCGGCTTGGGTATCGTGGTGTCGTTGTTCAAGGAGGCTACGTTTATCACTTTGGTGGTGGAACGTTTAGGAATCTCGCAGAGAGGGCCGAACTACAAAAACAAAATCACGCGAGGTTTTTAAAGCTTTGGGGGGAGGAGTATCAAGACCTAAATGAACGGTGCAGAGAACATGATCCTGTAGAAAAGAGTATTTCGATTATTGCGAAACAAAATCTGGGCAGGTTTCGTCCTGATATTCAGTTCATCTTGCCGGGGTTTAAAAACGCTGTAGGCGGTATGGTCGTAGTCGTCGACCTGTGTAACCACCTTATTAGGAAAGGTTTGAATGCGAGTACTATAATTCTGGGACAGGTGAGTGACGGTGCGTTAGAGGAATACAATGAACCCTTGTATTTTATGCCAACAATAGTACCCGACGAGCAGGCGTTGTTGGGTCTTGGCCCGCAGATTAATCCCAGAATTATTCTCTCTACCCTTTTTATCACCGCCTTTCCGGGTAGAAAGCTGGCTGATATGTATAACGCACAGTTTATAAACTTTGTTCAAGGATATGAGTTTTATTTTGGAAACGGTTCGTACTACCATCAGGTTCGGGAATCGTATTTTATATCAGATATGTTTCTCACTACATCAGATTGGTTGGCTAAAGGAATACAAAGACATGCGCCTGGAGTGCCCGTTTATAATTGTCCGCTGGGCATTGATAGTTATACTCATTTCCCCTGTTCAGACCTAGAATTTCGGCGAGATAAACAGAAAAAGTTACGAGTCGTTATAGTGCTTCGCTCAAGTGTCGATAAGGGGCAGTGGTTGCTGAGCGACATAATAGAGCGACTCTCTCAATTCGAAGATATAATATCGCTTACGCTGCTGCTGCCATCAGACTGGCTTGTGCCACTGAATTCGATTTGGCTTGGATCCCCTGATACTCGGGTCATTCGTCTCCCACTCACCCGGCAGCAAATTGCAGCAACCCTCAGAACAGCAGATGTTTTTGTAGATGCCTCAATGCATGAGGGATACGGACTAATGCCCCTTGAAGCTATGGGAAATGGTTGTGTGGTTGTATGCTCATCTTCGGGAGGTGTCTCCAATTTTGTAAGGGATGGCGTTGAAGGGTTTATTATAGAAAGAGCACTTTTCCCGGAGGATTATATCGGTAGGATACTTGAGCTAGCTCATGACAATGTGATGCTCGCCCGTATGAGGGCCAATGCTGTCGCTACTGCTAAAAGTTTAGATATGTCTACTTGTGCCGATAAGTACGTAAAAGTGTTTGAGGCAATATTATCTGGCGACCGTAAAAGGGCTACAGAGCTGGAATATTTTGAGGAGACCGAACCTCTTTTTGATATGGTGGCCATCTAGTCCGGATTATTCACGAAACGCGCCGCCATAGTGGTGCGGGCTCGTGAATAATCCGGGCTAGGGCTTCTTTGAGGCAATTACCAGGGGACCAACTCCAGCTCAGTGATATGGAGCATCTTATTTTCAGGGTTTGTGATTATATCAGAATTATAATTGCCGATAATTTCAATCTTGGTAATGACTTTATTGGGAAGAGTGATTTTTATTACACCACTAACGCCGGGATCTTCCGAGGTATACACAGCGTGCCGCTGGCCATGCGTATCGTGTAGCACTACGTTGAATCCATACCTCCGGTTGTCGAAATCAAAAAGATGAAGGAGCATGGCTGAATATTTCGCGGGTTGGGTCAACTCAATTACAAGCGGAACGCCCAAGCGCGACGATGTCCAATTGTTAGGATGATCTGCGATTCCGTCCATTAGTTGTCCCGGTTTTTCGTTGGCTACTACCTGTCCAATTTTTGGCAATAACTGATGTTTGATAGTGCATCGAAAAGCAACGTATGGTCCGCGGCTCGCGAGAGTATTTTCGACGACTAGGCCATAGCTCTGCTCCAGTTCACGTATGCTTTGTTTTGTCGCAATCAACACGGGCTCTTCAGTCTTAAGAAACGTATTTAGACTTTCAGCGCTATTTACGTAATGCACTCTGTCGCCAAAGTAAATTGTGTTACGGTTAGATACGATATAATACTCGTCGGGAGTGAGTGAGACATATACCCCAAGGCTTTCCGCCTTTACTCCTATGTTCCTTAAGTCCCCAAATAGGGCTCGTAAAGGTCTGCTGTTTGCAAGGGTGTCAAAGTCCACGTCTCGATTTAAGGTTTCTGTGATCGTTTGCGCCTCCTCCCAATGTTTATAAAGGTAAAACGCTGAGGTTTTTGCGTCGGGAGAAAACTGTAGGTCGTTGTTCGCAATCAGTGTTTGCGATGGTGTGAGGGCGAAAGCCATATCAAAGGGATCGGTAGATGCCGTAATTTGGGAAAATACCAAAACAAGTGCGGTTACAGACAGTCTGAAATAAAAACGCTTCGTAATTGATTCGAGTCCCGCTGCTGCAAGAATGAAAACGGGGGTACTAACATAAATCAGGAATCGAGTATCTAGCCAGGTGTAGAAAGTAGCAAAGAATCCAAGAACGACCGTAATCCATAGAATCATAAAATAAAGAATCGCCCTGTTTCCCCCTTTGCCCACAACTGCGGCCTTACAAAGACCGCAGAAAAAAGCAATGAGTACAGGCCAAGTGAATGCCGCAAAGCTTGCTGCTGCGTAGTAGCCCCAGCCTCCGCTATAAAGACGAATCAAGCTTGCATGTTGTACTCTCTCTTCATAGATCACGCCAAATTGAATGAGTCTAGGAATAAAGAAGATGAAACCGACTAGAAGAGCCAGTCCTAAGCCGACGTATGCCTGCCGGGAGGTGAAAATTCTCCTAGCAGTGTTGAAGTTAAGACTTCCCCGGTCATCAATTGCCAGTGCAAGAGCAATCGTAGGTAAGAAAATTATATTGATATACTGTGCATGTATTCCGACGGCAAAAAATAGTGCTGAAAAAATTAAATCTCTTGAGCGGCCTAAAACCTGAAACCGCAGAAAAAAAATCGCGGTGCCGCTTAGCAGTGCATTGGCGGCGACATCAGAGCCGATAAATGCCGATTGTGCCATAATGAACGGTGAAAGCAGATAGAGCGAAGTGCTGACCGACCGTACAAATTTGGAACACACCCCATCTAGTCCGAGATAGAAAATTACGGCGCCCACTATGTAGAAGAAGGAACCAAAAAGTACTATTAAGCCCGGAGTGTGTAGCGCAGAAAAAAAAGCAAATGTAATTGGCAGTAACATGGCACGGTGGGAAATCTCGAATTTCGCGCTGCCAGGCGCATACCGAAGTCCGTTTACGATCCAGTCATAAGAGTCAGGAAACATCCAAGGATAGTCGGAAAGAGAAAAAGATGCCCTCGTGTATAAAACGAGACTACTACAGAGTATCCCAATTAAGAGACAGGCAACGTCACCATATCTTTCATTATTTGTATGCGTTCTCAAGTTCTGGCCCCTAAAACAATTAATCTGTTATATTGATTTTCGGAACGTTCCGTTCAAAGAGAGCATGGTATCTCCCGTCAGTGAATTTTGTAATAAGGGCAAGCGAGTAATTACTTCGGAAATCCTGATTCTCCATAAATTGCTTGGAAACCCCTCCAAATCCACCAAATGCGTCTGCATTGTCTAGAGAAGGTGCCCCAAGATACAAAACAATAAATCTGGGTTGTTTGGAAAGTACGGTTTCAGCTCGAATGTTTCCTAGAGCCTCTCCCTTTTTTACCACCTCTGGCGCAGCAAGTCCCCACCAGTCAAATACTGAACCGTTAAAAAAGTATCCCAGTCGTCCAACATCACTTGCAGCCAGAATGTCTGTGGCGGTCGCTGTTTTATTGACATATTCGATGATCGGCTCGATGGCCTGCTTTGAATTATCATCCACCCATTTTAATATGTGATGCTCTCGCGCTACCACGAAGAAGCCGTAACCCATATATAACCCGGCAATCAATAATAGAGTCGTCTGGAAAAAATAAGAAAAAAGCCTTTTATTTAAAAGGAAGATCTCTTCAAATTGTGCCGCACTGAGGACAAATAAAAGTCCGATCAGGGGACCAAGATGACTAACAAACCGTCCCCCCGGCATCCAATCTCCGCCGGTGAAAACGCTGAAGCATAACTGGAGGACTAAAATAGTAGTACCGATCAGAATTGGCGTTGAGCTAATAGCAGATGGTAGTGCTTCCCTTTGATAATGCAGGGCTTTGTAGCCTAAGTTCACCGTGGCCAGGAGAACTATTGTTGCGGCCATTATTAGCACCTGTACGCACGGTGTAGAAATTACATAGCCCCAACCTTGTGATATTTGAGCCCAGGGAATTCCCGGTACCTTTGCGCTGACAGTGTTTGGCATTAGTGCGCCATAGAACGTTAATCCCCAAATTTCATAAAGCGCAAGTAGTAACAGCACAATATAGATCCATGTTCGGAAGAAGGGTTTGTTCAGCGACCCTCTCGCGATTGCGGAAGTAGTGCGCAACGCTATGAACAAAGCGGAGAATACGAACCCTTCAGGTCTGGAGGCGTGTAATAGAATAATAGGAGCCGCTGAGCTGATTCCGATTCCCGAGTCAAGCTCCTTTGACAACAGGTGAACCGAGAGTATCAGCAGCAGAGCAACCAGAGGGTTCTCCATGCCTTGGATGGTCCAGTTCAGGTAGGCTCCAGTGTTAACCGCAAAGAATACAGCGACCAGGCCTGGCTCGAAAAGCCAGCTCTGTCGGGTTTTCTCTGAAGTTCGAGAGTTAACGGCATGGAATACTGTAACAATGGCAGCTAGGTAGGCAAGCGTGCCGAGAAGTTTCGACCCGAGTACGCTTCCGACTGTGAGCATTTCGAATGGCACTAAGACAAGTGCCCAAAGAAAGGATGATGTGGCTTCAACGTGCTCACCGGGTACGAAGACCGGTCCTCTGCCTAAGAACAGATTTTTTGAATAGGTGAAGGTGATATAGGCGTCGTCTATTGTAATGGATCTGTATTGCCAGAGAGCAAGGAAAGAGATTATGCATGAACCCACTATCAGCGCCAGATTGCCGTAGTTCTTAAAGCTGGGACCGCTTCTCAGTAGGGTGATTTTCGGAGTTCTGCTAGGTGTCATCTTTACTATGTTATGTAGTTAGCCCGGATTATTCACGAGACGCGCCACCTTAACCGCTCAGGTGGTGTGGCTCGTGAATAATTCGGGTTAGGTCTCAGTATGCAGCTTTAGCCTCAGTAAATTCTTCGCTGGTATGTATGTCTTGCTCTGCCAATTGACCCTTCTGAGGCTCTATCCCAGACGTCTCTAGGAGATCCCGTGCTTTCGCCTCTCTTTGTTCGATCAACCGATTCCCAAAAGCTATTATCGGAGATTCGATTCCCTTTGAGAGGACATAGGCTACAGACCAACTACCGAGAACAAGAAGTCCAAATCGGCAAGCAAAGTTGATGGACCCAAGTGGGATCGTAGTCGGTGAGACTACGTCAAGCAATTTCCAGTATCCGAGTAATCTCAGGATTCCCCAATGAGCAATATACATACCGTAACTATAGCGTCCTATGGCTCTTGAAGTGAAATTGTCGAGTGGAGGAATCCTTAGGCGAGACATCATGTACATGATCAGACAGGGGCCAACAAAGGCTCCTGCAAATCCAAGACCGTGCCATTGATATACTCCGACAAGCAGGAGAGCTGCCCAGGGCCGAACCGTTCGTTCATTGTCGCTGCCTTCAATGAGAAAAAACATCACAATACCGAGGGCGAATACCTGTAATTGTGTGGGGATCGCAAGGTAGAGATACGAGCCCCAAAGTTCATTTTCGGGAATCCAGGCGGGCGCTAGGAGTTGTGATGACCAGAACTCTGACAAAAATACTGATGCGACAAGAAAGGCTATGGCCTGATTAATGGATTTCACATAACGAAAGAGTAGAGGACATAGAAGGTAGAATGTCATTTCTACTGCGATCGACCATCCGCCAGGCACCAGGCTGTTGATCCAGTAGGGGCTAAACCCATGCAGAAAGAGAAAATTTGAGAAGATATTTCCATAGGTGACCGTTGGTTGATTTCCAAGCCAGAAGCGCGGACCAGTACCCTCACAGTAGAGGTAAAATAAAATTCCCAAGTAGTAAAGCGGAGCGATTCTAAAAAACCTACGGTAAAAAAAATTAATGGTGGGACTATTGTCGCTGGCACGTCGTCGATGCATCGACAGAAACAAAGTAAATGCACTAGCAATGAAAAACAGTTGAACACCATAACGACCCTGGGAAATTACTGCTCCTAGCCAAGGATGGGTATTGTCGTTATTTCCAAACGCCGAGGCGTGTATACACAGAACACCAAGAATAGCCCATCCTCTGATGGCATCAACGAAATTATATCTTGATGAAGTTTTGCTCATGTAGATCAAATGCTAAATTAAAATATAAATGTAACCCATTGCTACAATCAAAGCCACTGTGCTAGTAGGCACCTGAGATAGGAGCGCACCTCTGTGCACCAATACTATTAGAAATGTACGTATGCCGGTTTCACCTCAAAAAAGTCCTAAAACAGGCCATACGTGGAGATAATATGAGGCTAAGCACCTAAGCAAAATGCTTGCGTGGGGCGGTGGAACTGTAGCAAACTTAGATTGTAAAATCACTACTCTATCGTGGGCACTCGGGCCTGTCAATGTGCTTCTGGGGACTCAGACGGAGTGTTATCTAAAAACCGACGTACACAAATTTTTCTTGTGGCAGTGTGAACCATTAGTCCATCATGGAGGGGCAACCTAGAGGCCGTTTGCCCGATTATTGCTCTCTTCCCCTTGATAAAAGTACTTTCTGGGTACTTGCTGAGTTTTTTTAAATTATACACCCTCTGCTATCGCTGGCAAAATATGAATCCTCGTAACGCAAATCGTCTAAACGCATTTTTGCTCGTTCTCGTTGGCTCAATCGGATTCTTTGTATGGCTTACTATAACGAGCCAATATTCCGACCCTTCAAAGGATACTGATTTTTCCCAGGACTATAAGGCGGGGGCCGGAGTTCTTAAGCCTACTTCGGTGTATGGACCATTCGACAATCTGGTTGCCCCGTTGTTTGTTCCCAACGTCTGGGTAGAGAATGTTATTTCGTGGCCAATCATTGCTAAAGCCTGCTCTTTGGCGGTGAGTGGAGGGATTGTTGGGACCTTGGTCTGGTTAACCTTAAAGTTCGAATCGTCAGGCTCGCCATTTAAATGGGGGCTTTTTTATACGTATGCTACTGCGAGTATTATTCTTAGCCCGATTAGCTGGGAACATAATTTCTTGATTGCTTTTCCTGGATTTGTACTGTTTTTCCCACGATTTACGAGAAGGGAACAGAAGGTCTTTGTCCTTATTATACTCTTTTTAGGGGTTCCCTTGGTAAATCTGGTGGGCCCAGTGATTCAGTATTACGCTCCTGGAAAGGTTGGAATGCTCGGATTTTTATTTACTCGACTGCATACCGTAGGTTTACTGTTGATATTGTTCCTATTTTCAAAAAATCTGGCCGCATCGGATTGAAACACGGTACCATTCTGCGATACTCTTTGGAGGGTCTTCCTTTAATCAGCGGTAAAAATTATGTTCACTCCCTTCCATCTTCCAGAGTTACTGGCACCCGCAGGTAGTTTAGAGAAGCTCAAAACTGCTATTCTCTACGGTGCGGATGCCGTGTACCTTGGTGGGCAGCGATTTGGTATGCGTGCCTCGGCTGATAATTTTTCAGAAGATGAGATTGAGACAGGTGTAGCCTTTGCTGCAGAGCGGGGTGCTAAGGTGTACGTGGTGCTGAATGCATTTTTACACTCTAAAGATTTCAGTGGCTTTGAGGAATTTTGTCAGGTTCTTGACCAGTGTGGCGTCGCGGCGGTTATTGCGTCAGATGCTGGGGTAATTTTCCGGGTTAAGAAGTGTTCTTCGCTGGCAGTGCACCTCTCAACTCAGGCATCGTGCATTAATGGTGCTTCCGGATTGGTTTGGAAGGAGCTGGGCGTCGACCGGTTGATACTAGGTCGAGAATGTTCGCTTGAAGATGCACGGGAAATTGCAGACATTACCGGACTGGAAGTGGAGATGTTCATCCACGGCAGTATGTGTATGGCGTACTCCGGCCATTGCACGATTTCGAACTTTACTGCTGGGAGAGATTCTAACCGAGGTGGCTGCATTCAGTCGTGTAGGTTTGAGTATGCTCAAGTAGATGAGAAGGGAGCGAGTGCTCAATCGAATTTCATGTCATCAAAGGATCTTAATGGAATTCAGGTGGTCAAGGACTTTGTCGACCGCGGCATTTCATCAATGAAGATTGAGGGACGAATGAAGTCGCTGCTCTATGTGGCAACGACTGTACAAGCGTACCGCAGGGCCCTTAACGCGTTAGCTAACGATAAACTGACACCGGAACTTGGGGAGGAACTGAACAAGGAATTGAATGCAGTTCCGCACCGCGAGTATACCGAGGCGTCCTTTGTTTCCAAGGCTGGCGTTGATTCAATTTTTGACAACGCAGTGAGTACCTCGGCTATAGCTTCTCATCAGTTTCTCGGTACAGTGCTTGAAACAGATGGTTCGGAGATGCTGGTTAGGTTAAATAAGCCCGTTGCGAAGGGAATGAACATCGAAGTATTGCCTTTCAATGGACCATCTGAGCAGCTTGAGATTGCTACGCTGCGCGATGTTCTTGGTCATTCTTTGAATGAATGCCGACAGGACTCGGTAGTCTGGGTGAATAGTTCGCAGTCGGTGGCACCATTTGCCGTGCTTCGTAGTCAGTCCAAATAAGGTATTTTGAGAAGATGATTACAACATTTGTTAAATCCACCGCTGATGTCGAAAGAGTGGCCAACGTATCGCTCGTGAGAGATGTATTAATAGAGCCAATACAATTGGCACGCTTGGGAAGTTTGGAGTGGTCAGCAGTCACTGATCTGGCGAAATATGCTCACCAGCAATCATTGAACCCTATTCTTGTCTGGGACACTTTAATGACTCAGGCAGAGTTTCGGAAAATTGCCGCTAGCCTTAGGGCTCTAGATTTTCAGCTTTTCAGTGCCATTCGGGTAGCTGATTTGGGGGCAGCACATTGGGTTATCCAGAACACGGATAGAAATATTGAGCTCATTTGTGAAGCGGGAAGCCACAATGTCGATGCACTCCGTGTTTGGTGTGATATTTTTAAGGACAGGCTGGTTCGTCTGATAGTTTCTCATGAGATTCCGGAAAATGATCTTGCTGAGCTATGTCGACAAGTGCCGTGCAGGATAGAAATCCTGGGCGCTGGTCGCATTGAGATGTTTTATTCTCCCCGACCACTTCTTTCGAAGAACTTTGAGCTTGGGCCTGAGGGACGGAAGGAGGTAACTGTATCCTCTCCGGACTCACATAATCGACCTTTTCCAGTGGTTGAAACCGTACACGGAACCATGATGTATCTTCATCGCGATCGCTTCATTTTGGATCGGTGGAAAAAGTTTATGGACATGGGGGTGGCCTCGCTGCGCGTTGATCTTCGACATCTTAGTGCAGCTGGTCATGCGGCTGAAGGCATCGAGGCCGTTGTGCATGCCATTGAAGATCTGCAAGTCCCGCACTGGCCTCATGCAACATCGGCTCCGTTCAGACAGGCAAATAATACCTTACGTTCATCGGCGCGCATCCGTGAAAGACTAGACCGTGTTCGTTCTTCGGCATGTATTGCGCAGGTAATTGCCAGTGAAAGTGAGAGGTATACGGTTTTTCAAGTGGTTCGGGCTTCTGAAATTCGAAACGGTTTACAGGTAATAATACCCACCGGCGAGGAGCTGGTCCTGCCTACTACGAACTTCAGGGATTCAAAAAATATGCCTGTTTTGTCGTTTGTTCCTGGGCAAATTCTGGTAACGCCGTGGATTAGGAAGCTGGTTCCGGGGAGTGTGCTTATGGCCCCGGGAGTGAGGTCGGTAATTGAAGATTGTTGAGATATACCGTCGGTATCCGAAAGAATCATGTAATTCAACACGATCCTGAATATTAACGGTAACTCGTTTTAAGGAATGCTGCTCTGTCCCCTTTCAGTCAGTAGGTTACTACTTCTTCCTGATAGAACGAAGGATCGAATGTCCCCGATCAGTGCAGCAGTATTTTTGATGTTTGCTTCTAGGTGCTTGTGGGATTGTATACTCCAACGCTTTTATATTTTCAATGAGATTCGATATTGCTTTCTTATAACTACCGGTTCGCGATTGATACCCCAGCTTTTGAAGAAGCTCTCCTGTTCCCTTTGGACTATCGGCACAGGCTTTGAGAATTGACACCTCCAAATCCGTAATGTTTGGGGGTAAAGCGGGATATTCACTTCCCAGAGTCTCGGGGTTGGCGCGGAGGCGTACTAAAAAGTAGCTATGTTCGTCGTCGGTTTCAAAAACCGGAGGAGGTGATCCGTTTTCTTTTGTTACGCGAAGGATCTTGGGAATTCCTGTGCATCGACCTTCAGCAAGCTCTAATTCCTTTAAGAGCTCCCCAATTCGTCGATTTCGATAACGACGACTAACTGCCTTTCCAGCTTGAAGGTCTTCCATGCGAATTGAGCGGTCTGGTCCTGGAAAGCTTAGTACCAAGAGCTCTTCGGGACTAATTCGCACTTCTATCGGCTCTCTAATTTCGTAGGAACGATGATAGACAGCGTTAACCAGCGCTTCTTCAACAGCGGCATAGGGAAAGTTCCAAATTCTATCCGCCTCGGCTCGGTTTGGGCGCTTGATAATAGTCTGTTTAAGGTAGTTTCGTTCTATGTAGCTGAGTGCTTCGCGGGTCATCCGTGCAAGCGGTCCCGTAAAAATTTTTTCTTCGATACGGTCACCGCCGGCACCCTCCGGAAACCAGACAACATCTATTTGCGTAAGTGGAAAGAAAGTCTGAGGGTGTTGATTAAAGAACATCAAGCCAATATTTTTGGGCAGGGGAAATTCACTGGGACCGTCGATGATATTCATCTGGCGACCAACTATTTCAAGCGGTGTATTGATCGCTTTTTCGCCCATTTCACTACCCACTTCACGGAGAAAATCAACCATGAGTGGAAGTGAGAAAGCTTCGATCTTTGATATTGAGTTCATACGGTCGTCAAATGGTATGTTAGCGGCAAGCCCTAACAGCTCCCGCTCATCACTACCGCGAGCAATTATCGTACTTGACTGTCTTCTTATGTAGTACTTTTCCATTCCTTAGAGTCTTTTGAAAGGCTTTCCATTGCCTTGTATGGCCTTGATTGACCACCTGGTGCCCAGATGACCAGAATCGTCTTGCCGCTAATCTGGGCAGGAGTTGTAAGTGGATGGTAAGCTGGTTGAATGGAGTTAAAGCCGAGTTTGAGGAGCTCCTTTTGTATCCGATCGACCCTTTCTGATGGAATACCGCACGGAGGCATACGAGGTCGACCATCGATATCCTGATCAATACCGAGAAGCAGGTAGCCACCGCCAAGATTGTTGAAGTCGTTGGCGAATGCACACATGGTATGGAGCACTTCAAGTGGATTTCAACCGGCTTTGAACTCAAGCCGTTCCCACTCTACAGAACGACCATGTAGTAAATCGTCGAGTGCAATGGGAATTCCTGATAAACTCACGTGAGTTGGCTCCTAGTTAGTGGTATTTCTGTATTGTGTAGAGATCTTAACATGTTGATATAGATATTGGGAAGATCATGGGCCTAATCATGGGCCTTGTAGTTTTAAGCAGTTGATCCAAAATAAGGAGTTTCGCGATTTAAATCGGCCTAGTTAGCTAAGCTTACTTCGAATTTAGCGATTTTGGGTATCACCCTATCGGTGATACTTGTTTGCGCCCGGACAATCAACAACATCTAAAAAAAGTACCAGAAGTTTGAACTAACAGACTACATTACTGGTCCAACCAGTTTACGGCTGAGTACCAGACCTGACCGGGAGCATTTACTGAAGCGTAAATACTACCCCGGGTACGCCATCTCAAAGGTTGTTTCGGAATGTGTTAAGTTGCTGAAAGGAATAGATAGTGGTACCCCTGGAGGAAGAGTCAGGTGAAAAGCTAGCTGAATTTGCGGGTAGTGGATTGGCACCGGCATTTCGAGTGCTTGTCGGGCGATACCAAGGGTATGTATTCTCACTTATAGCCCGTCAGCTCCAAGATCGAGCACTTGCCGAAGAGTTATGTCAGGAAGTATTCATAAGAGTCAATAGTTAGGGCCTACCCGGTTTTGGAAAGTATAATTTTTCCAAATCTTGATAAGGCGAGTGCCGATTTTTGCTTCGCATCGGTGGCCAGTGTAAAGGGCCAGATACATCCGGGCGCCGACAGGAGTTCCTGAAGCTTGTCGAAGATGTGTCGGTGATCGCTAGGGGCAAGTAGCTGTATGGCGACTGATAAACTGTTTGCAAGGTGAGGTTCCTTGAGCGAAATTATCCGTTTCATCTTTACTGGCATCTTGCCAGTAAGGAGGTGTAAAGACTTTTCTATAGCTAAAGACAGTGCTTTTTCCTATAATTTGGATTGAGTTGCGATGCACAGCCGTTTTTCATCAGTATGCGATGTGCCGGGCCGATTAATTATCACAGTTACAGGAAACTATGAGAACATATGTTACTTTAGTCGCGTCAATGCTGATTATTGGCTGTGTATCGGCTGCGATTGCCGACGGTGGGCCCAAAGCCTGTAAGGATGTTTATTCTACCACAGAGGTGAATGCCTGTGTTGGGAATAGATTCTCCGAGGTCAGGAAAGAGTTGGAAGAGTACCAGAAAGTGGCTCGTGCACGCCTGGACTCCAAGGATGCCGATACGTTGATTCGTTTTGATCAAGCCGTGAGTTCATTCAAGGATTATAGCGATAAAATGTGCCGTACGACCTATTCCAAGTGGCTTAGTGGTACTGTTAGATTCAGTTTCTTCTATTGTTGTCAAATAAGACTAGCACAACAGCACGCTACAGAGCTCTGGCTTGATTTTATCAAGTATATCGACGAAACAAAGCCGCCATTGCCTAGGCCTGAGTTTGATACCTGTGAACATGATTAGGTTCAGAGTTCTTACTTGCCGGAGTTGTCCGACAACATTTGTGCACTATTCGGACTTGGACGGTGCCTCTTTCGGTAGTGCCTCACCGTCCTCTTTCCTCTCCGCCTGCATACCGAGGTAGGTGCAATTAGCCTCTAGTAATGTAGGATACACTTCAAGGGATCGTAGCAGGCGGGCGATCCCTGATGATGTTACGCGGTATCCATAATAAGTTACTTCACACTTATTTACGCCTGGTGCGATCGGAGCGACAACGTGATCAGGCACATAAAGAGGATTTCCATGGGCAAAAAGTTTCCAGATATCGTGTGATAGTCTCGGAAGAATCCGAAAGTACACCGCATCAGCTTCCGTGCATTCTCCTCGGTGTCGGCAGCCGCGAACAGAGTGTATGTTTCCAAGGGGATCGATTTCCTCCGAGTGGTTTAGAAAGAATTCTTCAGTGTGTTTTGAGACTAACATCAGTAGTCCGTCAGAAAGTGGCTCGATCGTTAAAAATCGAACAACACTTCCTAGGTAAGTCGGTGTAAACGTAGCTATGAATGCGATAGTCAGCGCAACGCAGATTCCCGCCCGGGTACGCGATAGCGTTTTTTCACCATTTACCTTATTCGTGCGGTATGCAAGCCGATTCCAGAGGCGTCCGTAGAGGCGAATTATCCACGTTACTAAGGGACGGATAGTGCGCCACAGTGGAGCCAGGAAACGTTCGTAAAAGCCGAAGGTGGCTTCCTTGACGGTGTACAAAAAACTAGCGAAACCAGAGATATTCTCTGATATGCCCTGAAGGTTCTCTTGGATATCATTGATAACGTTTGCCGTTGCTGGTTTTTTATTTCTTTTCCCTGCTGAAGCCCTCGATCTCCGCTTCAATGCTTCGGCTTCCTCAAGGAGGTCATCAAGCGCAGATTCGTGCTTTTTCTCCTTTGAGTCAGTATCCATGAGCCTTATCGCTTTTTTTCCTGAGGTTCATTCTCATATCCTGGCACTTGATCTTGTAACCTGAGTTCGACGTAAGCACTGCTGTAAATGGCTGAAATTACTTCATCCACTTCGTTGCTCATGATATAAAATGCTCGACGTAGCAAGCTTTAGCCTGCGCTTTTATATCACTGCACGCCTCGTGTCTAAAGCAATTTCAACCATTTACCTTGGTTCTTACATCGAACTCAGGTTTGTAACTTAATCGACAACCCTTGTTCTTATGCCTACCCCTACTTCGTAGGTGGCAAGAATTGTGCCTTGCGATCGGTCGTTTCCCAAAATAAGCTCTGCTATCCCGGAGGAATATTGCGATCAATGAAACCAAGGACACTTCGTGCACCTTCTCTGACAACATACTTTTCGTGAATCATTGAGGTAATATCGGAGTCAGGCATTTCTACCTTCAGACCTTGGCCTTTGATGAGTGTATTTATTCGAGCAAGGTCCTTTTTGCAGATCGATTTAAGAACTTCAAGGCCGAGTCTCTGAAAGCAATAAATATTACCGCCAAAACGACCGAGGAATTCTGGTCTATAATGCTCTCGGAGATCTCCAAGTGCTAATTCCTTGGCAGCCTCGAAGGGTAGCGACTCATCCAGAAAATAGGTAGTTCCTATATTCGTGGTCATGAGAATAATTGCGTCGCTGAAGGAAGCGGTAAGGCCTCTGCTGTCTGTTAGACGGGCATCATCAAGAAGTTGAAGCATTAAATTAAACACGTCTGAGTGTGCCTTCTCGATTTCATCAAACAGGACAACGCTATACGGATTCCTGCGGGCCGCATTTGTGAGAATACCGCCGTGTTCATACCCTTCATAGCCAGGAGGCGCGCCGATAAGCTTGGCGACAGCATGACGTTCCATGTATTCGGACATATCGAAGCGAAGCAGGGGAACGCTAAGCGCGTCAGCAAGGCTCTTTGCGAGTTCAGTCTTTCCAACGCCAGAGGGTCCCAGAAACATGAATGTGCCCGAGGGTTTGTTCTGCATCTTTAGTCCAAGCCGCGAACGTCGCACAGCCATGGCAATTTCCTTCCGTGGTTCATCCTGTCCTATGACGCGAATGGCCAGCGTCTCTTCCAGAAGGCGTAACTTGTCGCGATCATCCTCGGTTAGCTTGTCGACGGGCATACCCGAAAGGGAACTGAATGATTTTAAGACGTGAGAGTCTTGGAGTTCCAGGTTGGAGTAGATCTCGGTTACTCGGCGTTTGTACTCTTCAGTCGCGACCGAAACTAAATCCTCCATCTTTTTCAGCCGCGCCTTAATTTGAACTATTTCAGGGGTGTCTAGTCCCCCGGTGGAGAGCATGGCTGAGATGCTGTCATACCTTTGGGGGTCTTCAGGAGTGCTGGCGGCGGGAGTTTTGGGCCGGAATCAATCTTATGGGCTTTCTCTCGTTGAACTTGCCGAATTCTCTCAATCTCATCTTCAAACTTTCGAATTTCTTCCTCGCCATCGCTGATTTCTCGGTAGAGGTGGCGAAGATCTTTCTGGCGCTGATCCCACTGAGTTTGGGACTCCTCCACTTGTTGCAGAGTGTCTTCCTTGAGTGCTACTAGGTCTTGTTCCGAGAGTGACTCATGTTCCTTATATTTTGACTCACCCTTTAAGGCTGATTCCAATTTTCTAAGGGAATCATTCAACCGTTCAACTTCAAGCGGAGTACTATGAATGTGGATGCAGTAGTCAACAAGCGCTTGGTCAAGAAGCGAGATTGCGGCATCCGGTTGGGCCCGAAGTTCTGACAACTTGTACTTTTCGGTCAGCAGAATTGCTGCCTCGGTGGCCTTGGAACTGATTCGGATGCCGTGATATCGTTCAAGGACCGTTACCGCTTGTCCTAAGATCCTGCGGAGGCTATCCGGATTTGGTTCCTGTACTTCATATAATGTGCAAAACTCGCGAATGTCGGCATCGCACTTTAAAAGCTCGCCCAGATTTTCCTCTTTTACCTCGAAGATGCCTTGGTATTTGCCGGTCTTTAAATCCCCCATCATCCCGTTGATGAGATTCGAACAGCCGTTGTTCTGGGCTGCCTTGATAAAGTCATCACAGTCTTCCAGGGTGTAGCCATAATTGGATGTATACGTTCGATTTCATGATATAAATAGCCTCACGATTACGCCCAAATACACCCTAAAGAACGAATGTCTCCAGTGCCTCTGATTTTATAATACAATTGACCCCGGTAAATCCGATATAGCGTGCAATTGACGACTAACATTTAATTACGGCCACACCCGTAGACGTCAGTAATCTTGTCCTGTTTTCGAATTTCAAATACTGCATTCAATACTTCAAGAAGTGGTTTCACACTATCTTGAAACTCTATTGACTTTTCGGTCATGGCATCAATCACGGACTGTAAATCCGCAAATGCCTCGGTATCTTGCAGTTTGATCCCCTCTTTGTTAAGAATTTTCCGTTGTTCCTGCAGATACTCCTTAAACTTCTCAAACTCTTCCAGTTTTGCACGATTCTCTTCCCTTGAGAGCTCTTTGGAAAAAGTCAGGGCGGCTACTATTTGGTCTCGTTTGCTCTCAGGGGAGAGGTTCTGATCCAGCATGACGCCAGCAATCGGGTTGCTTTGAATCAGTGTGTTCGGAGAGTCCGTGGGTGTATTTTTAGTCTTTGCAGCATTTTGCCGTTTTTCGGCCATCTGGCGGGCCTCATTTGCGAGCTGTTTGACGGATTGAGATTCTGACTTATTGGTGGATTCTTGCATGGTCTGCTCTTTCATAGGGATAGAATTGATTCGGACCGTCTACGTCGATTGCGCTGTACAACTGAGATGCTTTTCCCTAATCGAAGGTTCTCGGAGTTGTTGATTTTCAGCTCATTGTTGAATGGGTGATTGGTGCGTTGTTCTAAAGGGGCGAGTGGTGTGAACTTTCTTATCCGGAGCGCGGACGATCTTTTGAAACGGAATATATCTGGGGACTTATAAGTACCTAGGCAAAAGTTTTTCGGTCTTAGGTGGTGCAGAAGATGGCCAAAAACGGCTGCATTGTGTGTCGCATTAGACCGAAGAACTTTTGCCTAGGTACTTAGTGGTCTTGGCTGTACCTAAGACCAAAACGCTTTTGCTTAGATATTTAGTTCCCCGTTCCAAAGCTTTTCTACAAAATCCCGGTAATTGTAAATGATAATGTTATCTCGCGTTATCCGCGACACATCTTCCATAGAAACAACAATCCGATTAGTGAATTTTGGCTGTTCAATTAGCAGTTCTTTTAGGCCTTTCAGGTGCTTTGGTAAAATTTTGGTGCTGGATTTAATCTCAATGGCCAAGTTTAGGTCCTCAATGACCACATCGACCTCAGCGCCAGAGGCCAATTTCCAGTAACTCAGTTCGTGGTACTGTTTGCGATAACTATTCCAGGCTCGGATTTCATTGATGATCACATTTTCAAAACTTTTTCCAAAAAGGTCCGAGCCAGGTAAAAGATTGAATCGCTTCGCAAGGAAGTTCACTACGCCGACATTTGCAAAATAGAACTTAGGCGAATTAATAATTTTGCGTTTTGGTTTGCGAGTATAGGCTGGCAAATAAAAACCTTGTAATGTATCGGTCAGGATTTCATAGTAATTTTTTGCGGTAGCGCCTTTAACACCACAATCAGAGGCGATATTTGTATAATCCACAATTTCAGTATCACAAATCGCAGCTACTCGTAGGAAGTCTGAAAATGTCGGCAAGTTTCGAACTAACGCTTCGGCATAGATTTCTTCTTTTAGATAATCAGAAACATAGCTCTCCAGTAAATCTCTGAAATTCTCGGCTAAATAATGGTTTGGAATGTTACCCGTGTTACATAACTTGACGATATCCTGACTGCTACCCAATTCTGAATAACTTAGACCAAACAGCTCATAACGTAAGGCGCGACCACCAAGCAGATTGGCTTGACCGCGTTTTAATTTTCTGGCACTGGAACCACAGAGAGCAAAGACCAGGTTTTTTTCTTCAATCAGACGATGCACTTCATCGAGTAATAGGGGAACCTTTTGCACCTCATCAATAATTACAAGGGTACGATCTGGCAAAAGTTTTAATTCCTGGTAAAGAAGATCAGGATTATTGCAGTATTTAATGAATTTTTTTGAGTCCAGAAGATCGATGTAAAACGCATCTGGAAACGACGTTCTTAGTAGGCACGTCTTGCCAACTTGACGTGGACCCCACAGGAAAAAGGCTTGATTAGTGTTAGGTAGAATACACTTTCTTGAAAATTGCATTGTATTATGTCGCGATATATTAAAATGACAATGTAATATATCGCGAATGCTTATTCAAGCCTCTTTTATTGGTGATCTAGGGAGAAGTTAAAGAGCCTAATTTTAGACAAAGAGGTCAATTGCTTAGCTCCTGTATGGATGACTGTTGGTGTTCGTCCCTGTTGCACAAACACCGCTACCCACAATTTTTTTAAGTTCCGAGGAGGAACGGCTATGTCAGAGATTTTTAAACGCAGAATCGATGAAAGAGAGGAGGGCACGTACCAGCCGCCGAGAAAAAAATTACTAGGGCCAAGGTCTGAACCTGAGCTTCACGGTAAGGAGTCTGTTATCTGCCATAAGGTTATGAGGTCACCTTTTTAGAAGTAAATTTCCCCCAATGACGGCCATGATGACTGCTATCGCCGCATCAAGAATCCTCCATGAAGCCTCCTGTTCAAAGAGTGGTTTGAGTGCTTTTGCCCCGTAGCCAAGAGCGAAAAACCACAGTGAGCTAGCGCATGTAGCGCCGACCCAGAACCACCATCGTTCGGGCAGGGTATACTGTTGGGAGGCAGCACCAATCAGCACGACAGTGTCGAGATATACGTGTGGATTTAAGTAGGTCAATGCGGCAATGGTGCACAAAACAAATCGAATGGACTCAGGTTGCAATGAGTGTATTTGAAGGCTCGAGCCGCCGTAAAATGCTTTTCGGGCACTGTAGAAACTGTAGCCAAAGAGAAACGTTACTCCCGTGTACTTAAGAATCTGAAGAGCGAGTTGGTTCTCTCCAATTACAGCTCCGATGCCGAAAATCCCGAGGGTCACCAGAAGGGCATCACTAACTATACAGAACAGAACAACTGTAAAGATGTTTGTTTTAGCAATTCCTTGCCTGAGTACATACGCGTTCTGGGCTCCAATGGCCATTATTAACGAGGTGGCGGTAAAATAACCGGTAAATAGTGCATTCATGCGAAGTCCGTTAATAGTCCTAGTTTTTACTGTTTTAATTCAAAAAGTCTGAAGGGGCATTTTTACCGCAACGAATATCCCGTTTCCTCATTATTCCTGTGTTTTTTGAAGAGGAACTCGTCTATATTTGCCATTTCAGCTATTTATATTCGCCAAATTTTGAGATAAACTCAAATTAAATAAGTTTAAGTATCTTAAGTATCACTTATGATCGAAACACGTAACGCAGAGGCACTTTTGGCGATTATTGAGGAAGGTAGTTTTGAGCGAGCTGCGAGGCGGCTGCATATTACCACCCCGGCAGTCTCTCAACGAATTCGGGCACTCGAAGAACAGTTCGGCCGGGTTTTAATAGAACGAAGTACGCCGTGTAAAGTAACGGAATCTGGTGCCATAATTCTTTCGTATGCGCAGCAAATGATTCTTTTGCAACAGGGTGCAATGGCTCAGTTGCGGGAAGAGGGGCATAGGGCAACTAAGGTTTCTCTTGTGGTAAATGCTGATTCTCTGGCAACGTGGTTTATGGAGGTTGTTGTGGAGTTAGCTAAGGAGAATGTTCAGATTGAAGTGTTGATTGAGGATCAGGACCACTCCGTAGAACTCCTTCGGAGTGGTCGAGTATTAGGAGCGATTACTTCAAGTGACAAGCCTGTGCAGGGGTGTCGAATTGAGGAATTAGGTTCCATGCGTTATGAAGCGGTGGCGAATGGGGAATTTCGTAAGCGGTACTTTTCACGTGGTGTAACTGCGGAGTCGCTGGCACGTGCTCCCGTGCTGATATTTAACTCTAAGGATGATCTACAGGGTCGATTTATACGGGGCATAACACGGCGACACATTGAACCACCAGAGCACAGATTGCCATTCCAGCACACGCGTTTATAGAGGCTGCCTGTGCTGGAATGGGATGGGGAATGAATCCTATCCAATTGGTGAGGCCATATCTGGAAGATGGTTCTGTTGTGCGGTTAGCTCCCCGTAGACATCTCAATGTCCCTCTTCGGTGGCAGTGTTGGCGGGTTGAAACACCCATCCTTTCAAAATTGAGCGCCCTTGTTCTTAGCAGCGCAAGAAAAGCTCTGGTGTTTGAATAGGACTACCTCTACCCGGATTATTCACGAACCCGCACCATCAGAGTAGCGAAGGCGCCGAATTTTCGACAAAATCTTGGGTACCTTAACTACTCTGGAGACGCGTTTTGTGAACAATCCGGGCTAGCTTCGTAGCGGGGTACTTAATTAAGAAAGCGAGTAGGTTTCTCATAACAATCCCAGCACACGTTCTATGCTTTTATACACAAGCGTCAACTGTTCATCACTGATACAATACGGCGGAAGTACGTATACCGTATTTCCAAGGGGTCTAAGTAAAATATTATCCCTGAGGAACTCCCTAAGCAGGTAGTGCCGGAGTGGGTTCGTATAATCGGTAGGTCGCGAGTCTGGAAAGTCAATTGCCAGAATGGTGCCACACAATCTTGGCTCGATCGATGGAAATCTAGTCTTGAGTTGGTGCGCAAATTTCCTGTGGCGACCATTTATTCGGTTTCGGGCTTC
>JBIIDM010000002.1:0-64661 GCA_044238365.1 Bdellovibrionota bacterium
AAAAAGGAGTCCTAGGCTTGCCATGAGAATAAGGAGACCGAACTCGGGGAGAGTGGGCCAACTGTTTCCGAATGGAAGGAATATCCCGGTAACAATGGTTCCGGCGCAGAAATAGGTTGTCGTGATTTCTAGACTTGAATTTCCTAACGTAGTAGTCAATTTCTTGAGTGTAAGGTCCGTGGTTGCTGCTAAGAGCGCTCCGGTGAGAATTACCAGAATTGCCCAATGCAGTGATGGCTGAGTCGGCGACGATAGGATGAAGGCTCCGCAGGTTGCCATCACTATCGCAATCCACGAAATAGTGCTCACTCGGTACTTAAATAACCAGGCTGATCCGATCGTTATCATCAGAGGATGGCTATAGAACAGGGCGGTGGCCACCCCAATCGAGAGATAGGGGAGTCCAAGGGTGAAGAGCATCTGGGCTCCAATACCACTCAGATTTCTGAGCCAATACAACCTGTGATGGTTCTGTGGAACCAGGAGGATTGGGCCCCCTTTGACGGCCAGGATGATAAGCAGCACAAGCAGCCCAAGCGCAAAGCGCCAGAACGTAACGTGAAATACGTCAAGGCTTTGCCTTAACTCACGGGTAACCACGATCTCGAGCGCGCGGATAAACACTGCAACCATTGACAATATTACGCCCACCCACTTTAACCGGGGCCGGGATGTGTTCATTCTTAGCAACCTCTTACGAAATTAGTAAAAGATTACGGCGTTTTATGACGGTAGGCAAGTTTAGTATGACAAATCACTACTATTTGGTTGACTTCAGTATTGCACAAAGATTATTCTAGGTGTGTTCTTCAACTGAACTGCCCGTCGATTAAGAGAAGTTATTGCTTGCCTCTATGAGCGACGTTCCAACATCAGTCCATTCTAAGTAACCTAACTAGTTAGTTACATTTCTTGAAAACCACATAAATAGTTTCCCTGATTGTTGCTGTAATAATGCACGCAGATTCGTGACGTTGTGCGCAATTGAGGGGGCTCTCCTAGGACGTATCTTGCATGAATTTAAATGAATTAAAGCGAAAAGACATTGAACAATTAGTACCAGTTGCACTCGATCTTGATATCGAGGGCACCAGCAGTATGAAAAAGACAGATCTTATTTATGCGATCCTGACCGCTCAGTCAGGTTCGAACGGAAATATCTTTGCTGAAGGGGTGCTGGAATGTTTGCCCGACGGCTTCGGGTTTCTTCGTTCTCCAGACTCTAACTACCTCCCTGGTTCCGATGACGTGTACGTATCTCCAGCACAGATTCGTCGCTTTGGTCTGAAGACCGGTGATACCATCGAAGGGCAGATTCGACCTCCCCGGGAAAAGGAGGGCGAGCGATATTTTGCACTACTTAAACTAAATGCCGTCAATCGTGATAGTTTGGATGCTATCAGGACTAAGACTCATTTTGATAATTTGATTCCAATTTTTCCTAATGAGCGACTTAACTTGGAGACGAAAAAAGGTAATTTTTCGACTAGGGTGGTCGACCTTTTTGCTCCAATCGGAAAGGGCCAACGGGCATTAATTGTGGCTCCACCTAAGACCGGAAAGACGATACTTTTGCAGAATATTGCAAATGCCATCACAGAAAATCATAAGGAAGTGATATTAATCGTCCTGCTTATTGATGAGCGACCTGAAGAAGTCACCGATATGCAGCGGTCTGTTGACGGTGAAGTCGTCAGCTCCACTTTCGACGAACCGGCAGCACGTCATGTGCAGGTTGCAGAGATGGTAATTGAAAAGGCGAAGCGCCTTGTTGAACACAAGAAGGATGTTGTTATTCTTCTCGACTCAATAACTCGACTTGCAAGAGCTTACAATACTGTTGTGCCACCGAGCGGGAAAATCCTGTCAGGGGGAGTGGACTCAAATGCCCTCCACAAGCCAAAGCGTTTCTTTGGTGCGGCCAGAAATGTGGAGTCAGGCGGGAGTCTTACTATCATAGGAACTGCTTTAATCGACACTGGCTCTAAAATGGATGAGGTTATCTTTGAGGAGTTCAAGGGTACCGGTAACATGGAATTGGTGCTCGATCGTAAATTAGCTGAGAAGCGTATTTACCCGGCTATAGATATTGATAAGTCCACGACTCGACGTGAAGAACTTCTGCTTGAGGAAGATACTCTGCAGAAAATCACGCTCCTGCGACGAGTTCTTAATCCCCTTAGCACTACTGAGGCAATGGAGTGGTTGTTGAGCAAGATGAAGGGAACGAAGAATAATAAAGAGTTCCTTGAAATGATGAAGGGAGGTTGAAGGTAAAATGGTTCCGCCTTTCGCTGATTTCTTGAGGTCAGCACAAGCTCTGTGAACGGTGATGCCGTGGTTATTCCTTGCGGGGAGTTTGCTCCGCAAAGGATCTGCCGTTTGAGGTCCGATTCAAAAATAACCTAGCACTGGTTACATTTTCTGTGGGATAGGCATAAATGAGCAGTGACGGTGTTTTTCAAAATGAAGTGCGAAAGAGTGAACAGGTTCTAAGGGTACTGGCGGTTGATGATGAACCAACCCTTTTGGCAACGTTAGTCGATTTTCTCCAGATGTATGGCTTTGAGGTTATCAGCGCCACGAATGGCGTAGAGGCACTGGAAGTAGGGCGAAAGGCCTTGCCAGATGTCGTCATCATGGATGTAGTGATGCCGATTATGGGTGGGTTCGAAGCTGTGCAGCATTTTAAGGCTGATGAGGCTCTGAAGTTTATACCGGTAATTCTTCTCACTGGTCGGGATAGCTCAGAGGAGATCGCCTACGGTCTTGCTCAGGGAGCAGATGATTATCTCGGCAAGCCATTTGAGGAACGTGAATTGAATGCGCGTATTCAAGCGGCTATTCGCACTCGCAGGATTTATTCAGAGCTTGCCTTGGCAACGGAACGGGTAAAGTCATTGCAGGCTGAGCTGGAACCAAGGTTTTCGTTTTCCAACATCATAGGCCAAAGTTCCTCAATGCAGGAGCTTTTCCGATTGATCAACAAAGTCGCCGTTGCTGATGTTCCGGTTCTGATAAAGGGTGAGTCCGGGACCGGTAAGGAGCTCGTGGCAAAGGCAATTCATTATAATTCTACGCGTACGAAGGGGCCATTTGTAATTCAGAATTGCGCAGCCTTTCAAGATACTTTGTTAGAGGCCGAACTATTCGGATACGTTCGAGGTGCATTTACCGGCGCCCATCGCGATAAGGTTGGGATTTTTGAATCAGCAAATAGTGGGACGCTTTTTCTTGATGAAGTTGGGGAAATGAGTGGTTCGTTGCAGGCAAAATTGCTGCGGGTTCTTCAAGATGGCACGTTTTCTGCGGTAGGAGATACACGGGTCAAGAAGGTTAACGTAAGGGTGGTCTGCGCCAGTCACAGGGACCTGCGTAGTATGGTTGAGGAGGGGACCTTTCGTGAAGATCTCTTATACCGAATTAATGTGGTGTCATTGAACCTGCCACCGCTTCGTGAGCGTATTGATGATGTTCCCCTTTTGGTTCAGCATTTCCTGCAGTTTTATGCGCTTCAAGCCAAAAGTTCGGTGCGCGATCTTACCCCCGAGGCAATGAAGGCAATGATGAACTATCGTTGGCCCGGGAATGTTAGGCAATTACAGAATGAGATTCGCCGCGTGCTTGTACTAGCCGACGATCGGGGTCCTCTAGATGTATCTCTGCTTTCGCCAGAACTACTGGGCGTGAATATTCCTCAAGGGCATACTAAACAGGCGGCCATGGTAGAGGTGGCTTCATTTGATGAGATTCTACCGCTACGAGAAGAACTAGAAAAGATTGAGATTTCCCTCATTCGACGGGCGATGGATGTGACCAAAGGGAACAAAAGTGAAGCTTCCCGCCGTCTGGGAATCTCACGTTCGAATTTAATTATGAAAATTCAGCAGTTTCAGATCTAATTCCGCGGCTAGGCTAGTCAAGGGATTATAACTCATAGCTCTGGAGGCGCGTTTCGTGAATAATTCGGGTTAGTGCGTCTCCTCCTTAGGTGGAGTGGTTCTAATGGCATTGATTATGTTGTAGATTTTCAAATAGTACGGTTAGGTTTGCGGGGAATTATAGCCATCGTCAAAAATAATGCGGTTTTGAGTAGCATCTCAGCGATGGCTATGTGTTTGTTTTGACTCGCCTCCGCGAGTCGTTATAGTAATCTTTAATACTTTATTATTTTTGAAGATTACTATAAGCTGATTTCCCGTAACTTTTTTATGACCTTTCCCTGGCGCTCGGGTAGTTACTGTTGTGCCTTCCCCAGCACCTGCCACAGCCCCACAAGGGAGAGGTACGAAGCCCCTACGGCCAAGAGCCCAGCTCCTCCCCGACTTACGAAAGAGTAGAAATTGAGACGATGCTCTATTTTTCTCCTTTCTTTGCTCTCGAGATTGAGGTCGGCCTGGAGTGGAAGGGGGCTGTTCAAATCAACCCGATCGTCGCTTTCTTCCTGAATTGACGTGGAATTTAGCTGGTGCTGCCGGACGTTACCGAATACGATATTACCTATCCCGAGACCGATCAGAAGAAGTGAAATCAATAGATGCGAGGATAGGGGAATATTGAATAACAGTGGGGAAGTTGTCTGTTTAGACCTTGAGCTGTTTGTCATGTGACCTTGTCTTTTGCTTGCACGAAAGTGGTGTTAGAAATTATGAAATATCAAAGCGCAGTACAAACCAGACTCGATAAAATCTCACAGGAGAACTCGGCTACTGCTCTTCCTCAAAAATCCGAACAATTTTGTACTGGCCGTTTGTGCCAGGGCTGGCATTTCGATCCTCATCCGTGGCCAAGGCAATTGTTCGGTTGCTGGGGTGCAATTAGGTCAGGGAAACACAAGTCAGCAATGCAGACAGGCGCCAGCAAAACAGCCATCTTCTTTTTGCTTACAGTCGTGGGCCTTATTGTTCATGTCGGCTTTAGACTTTTTCCTATATACTACTCTTACTTTGAGCTCCATAACCAGATGGGTTCTCTTATAAGGGTGGCAGATGAACTCAAGGACTCCGAGATTCGAAAGCGCATTCACGAGCAGCTAAAGTCCCTGAAAATCCCTGCCGACATTGATGATGTTCGCATTGATCGGCGAGCGCAAACCATGCTTTTATCGCTTAATTACGTAGAGATCCTGACACTTGGATTTGGGGAGTATAAGTATGATGTGTGGAGATTTAACTTTCTTTGTGAGGTGGAGGATGTGATCCCTCAGGGATAGGTACGTGGTTAGCATTCACCGAGTTCACCCGGTGGTCGAGGAAAGAGGTAATTCGCGAATGAGACGTGGTACTCCACGCCGGGAGTCACAGAAATTGCCTCTTGTCGAAGAGATCAGCCAACCTCGAGAACCATAGTCTACTGTTTCCGGGACAGCTGGAGTAGTAAGCCCCCTAAATTCTTGGAAATATCCTGCTTGGAGCAGAAGGCATACGCTCCCAAATCAAGAAAATCCTTCTTTCGGTCCTCCCTTGCAGCTGTCAGGACGATTATTGGGTGAGACACAGGAGTATTTTTTAGAATATACTCTGCCCCGCCATCGGGCATCATCACGTCCAATATCGCACAGAAGTAGTGTTCCTCCCTATACTTCCGGAGTGCTTCAAGAGTGCGGGTACACGCATCAACTGTGTACCCCTCGGATTCGAGAAATGAGCTCAACAAAAACACCTGGTCGGGATCGTCCTCCACCAGGAGTATTCGTCCATCCGAGTATACTTCCTCGGCCATGATTACTTCTTGGCAGTCTTTGGCTTCTTCGTTGCAGCGGTACCCTGCGTTTCTGAGGTTTTCGGGTGATGCGGGCGGGTCTTGCCGTAACTGCCTCTGATAATTTTACCGCGCTTCGTCTTTTGATCTCCCTTTCCCATAGATAACTCCTTAAAAATAATAATATTTCGTAGCCGCTCTCAACATTGAGATGGGGCCCCTAGCTCTCTGGGCGCACCTTCCGTTAATAAATCTCATAACATATATATGGAAGTATATGAAGTAATTCGAACAAATTACCACCGTTCTCACGTCGCCTTGAGGTAAGGTCGACATACTTGACTGATCACTTGCCGCCAGCGGGCTAAGCTCCTACACTATAGCCTCACATTCTACCAATTGTAAAAGGGCTTCGATGAATAATGGCGCAAAGCGCAAACTTCAGATAATAGACTCCTCTGGTCCCCGATCTGAGAGCTGCAATGCCATGTCCTTGAGGGGGGACTCTCCGCTTCTCAAGCTCCAGGGGGCCGAGTCTTCGACGGCATTATACCCGAGGGCATTGCGTGGGCTGGCGCAGATTATTGAGAACGATTTGTGTCATCGTTGTGGCTCGTGTGTCGGTATATGCCCTACGGGGGTGCTTTCATGTGACGAGAATGAATATCCTACGATCACAAATCTTTCCTCCTGCACCGATTGTGACCTTTGTGTTCGGGTTTGTCCTGGCGATGAATTTGATTACGCTGGCGCCAGGAACGCGATGTTTGGCAATGGAGAGGTTAACGAGCATGACACGCACGGGGTCTTTGAAAAAGCTGTCCTAGCGCATGCTACGGATAAAGAGTTGCAGAATGCCTCAACTTCTGGAGGATTAGTCACCGCCACAATTTTGGGCATGATGGAAGCAGGGGAGGTCGATGGTGCTGTCTGTCTTGTTTCTGATGAAACGACGTTTTGGAAGGGAAAGGTTATTATTGCTCGCACTAGAGATGAGCTGTTTGCAGCACTGAAATCTAAATATGCGATTACTGCCACCAATGCGATCTTCTCAGAGATTATTGCCACACCTGGTCGGTACGTTTTTGTGGGCCTTCCGTGCCAGATTCACGGTTTTCACAAGGCTGCGCTACTTAATAAAGTATTGGCCGAACGCGTCGTGCTAACGATCGCGTTGTTCTGTCACGCTGCAGTTGATCACCAGGGATTTCGAGTTATCTGGGATACGCTGCCCGATGAGATAGCTAAGAGGTCTGTTCGTTATATTTCCCGGGTCGGGAAACACCCGGGTTCCCCGTGTGTTGAGTTGGACGACGGGACGCTTTACCCAGTCTATTTTGGCCATAAGAAGGGCTACCGACCGACTTCTATTGAGATGATAAATATGCTGTATCGCTTATATACGCCCAAGCGGTGCATGACCTGTTTTGACGCATTGGGAGAGTTTGCGGACATTGCCGTTGGTGATCCCTGGATGCCGCCTCCAGAGGACGATATTCGGTTTAAGGATGGATGGAGTTTTGGGCTATATAGAACAAACCGGGGTCTTAGAACGCTCTCACTTCTGCAGGAACAAGGAGCGTTGCAGGTGCGTGAGGTGACCCGTAAGGAGGGCCTTGCCTGTAACAGGTTAATGGCGGAGGAGAAGCGTTTGCGGGCTCGCAGGATGATTACGCGCGACCTGGAAAAAGGCGCTCCGGTCCCTGAGTACCATATGTTCTTTTCTGCCCCACGCGGGATCGGCGCGGTTAAAGCCGCCGCTAATGCATTCACCCATAGTCTATGTTTCTTCCCACAACTTCGAGATGGCGTTTTGAGTTTTCTGTTGTCCGAATGGGGGTATCCCTTGCTTTACCTCAATAGACAGCGACGAATTGCAAAATTTCGTTTTCGGGACTTTAAGTCTAAGGTGACCCGGAATTTATTTGGTCGCAAGTAAGTCGTTTATATAGATCCTAGTTTTTACCTCTAAGTCCACCTTTAACCCGGATTATACACGAGACCGCACCACTGGCACGATGAAGGTACGGTTTTTTTTCGTTCGCTGGGGCAGTAAATTGGATCACCTGAGCTCGGAGGAGGGAATTAGGGATAGAAGACGCAGTAGCGATAGCTACAGCAATTAAATATTGGTTTTTTGTTATTGAGATCAAAGTGTTTAAGGAAGTCTAAATGGACCTTCCTACCGAAATACTGGATCGAAGATTATTTCGGACTCAAGTAAGAAAAAATTTTAGAAGTTGTTCATTTATAAGGATACTTTACAATAACGTTGTAAAGAACGGATATGAATTTCACGTTTGATAAAGTGAAACTTTAAAAAGAAGAAAGGGATGGTGAGAATTTAAACCTGAGAAAACCAAGGGATAACCTGTAAAAACCGGGCGTGGCAACCTAAAATAAACAGAAAAAACCTGACAACCTGAATTCTCACCATCATCCTCTTTGATGATTGTATCGGCACTTTTGTTTCAATCTTTAATACTTAAATCTTACTACTTAAAAAATAATTTACTGGAGGGCACATATCTTGCCCTTTCCTTTCTTAGCATGGATTCCACAACTAAATTGTCCCATATTTATCAGTAGTATATCTGGTGTTGTTATATCGGGGCATTGGGAACCATAGGAAATTTATTCCACCTAAGAGGAAAGGAGTTCTCTAATGCAACTAGAGTCGGCACTACGAACCAGTAGTTTGGGAATACAGTCGCACGGTAAAGCTATTGCTGTTGTTGGTGATAACGTCTCAAATGTAAGTACCTATGGATACAAAAAATCACGAGCTGAATTCTCTGACATTGTAGCAGACGGAAAGGGAGGGGAGGGGTCAGTCCCGGTGACTAATCCTGGAGATGGAGTTTGGATATCTTCGGTACGCCAGATTCATACAGGCGGCATTATAGAGGATACAGGTCGAAATCTTGATCTTGCCATACAGGGCAATGGCTTATTTGCGGTTGGAATTGCGGAGTCTCCTGCGTACACTCGAGCAGGAGTATTTGCTCTCGACGAGACCGGAAACTTGGTTGACTCGGCCGGAAAGAGTGTTTTGGGGTATGCCCCTGGGGTGGCGGTGGGTACTCTTCCCCTGATTCCGATCTCAACCCAGGTGATTGATTTAGGTGCTATCGCATCAACGGAATCAATGCTGAGTGGGGCCCTTGATTCAAGATTACCTCTCACAAATCTTCCAAATAATCCACAGAATATATCAGACGTAACCAAACTGGCCAGCTTCACCTATGCGATGTCTTCATTCGACTCGCAGGGCGCACCTCATGATATGACCGTTGCATTTTTTAAGACTGGTCCAAACCAGTGGACGGCACAGGCCTATGTTCGAGGTAATGAAGTCGGTGGCAGCGCTGATACTATACAGCAGGTGGGCCCCAACGTTGAGTTGGCGTTTACAGAGACAGGGCAATTGCCAGAGGGAACAGCGGCGCAAATGGCTATAAATATACCATATGGGGGTGGTGTCGCTCCTGGAAGTATAACTCTTGATCTTAGTGGCTTCATTCAAGTAGCGACTGCCAGCGCGATATTCGACGTGAAGGATAACGGTCAGGCGGCAAGTCAGGTTCAGGGAGTGGACATTGATGAAGAAGGAAGTGTTAATGCTATATTTGGAAGTGGACAACGTCGAAGTCTGGGCACGATTGCTCTCGTAGATTTCATTAATAAGGATGGATTAGCCAGAGAGGGGGCTTATGACTATTTTGCTACGGACAAAGCCGGGACAGCTACTGTTGGTGCTCCCAGCCAGGGAGCGTTCGGGTCCTTAAGAAGTGGCGCTCTAGAGCGTTCAACGGTTGATATTTCTGAGGAGTTTATTGATCTCGTTGTATTTCAGAGAGGATACCAGGCTAATTCGCAGACATTCTCTACTACTAGCGAGCTTCTTCAACAAACGATACAATTATTGGGATAGCAGTTATTCCTGGGTGACCCGTAGGAGGGTAGACATTTCAGTTAGAAATCCATGGGGGGGGATGGGATTCCAAAGATTGTTACTTATTGCAAGGCCTTACTGGGCATCTAAGGAAGGGCGGCGCGGGTACTTCCTGGTTGGGCTTATATTCTTTCTACTGGGCATTACTAAAGGAGTTGACGTGGGGATTGCCTGGATTGCCGGCGAGTTTGCTACCGCACTTCAGGGACGGAATGTACCCAGATATCATTCGTATCTTTTATACTACGTTGGGATCATAATTTGCTCCGTTCCAATTTCAATTTCCTACCAGTACATACGGTCAATTTTAGCACTCGAGTGGAGGGAGTGGCTCACTAAGTCACTGGTCGAAAAGTATTTCTCGAACCGAGCGTACTATCACCTTTCATACGACGAGGGAATCGACAATCCGGATGAGCGGATGTCGCAGGACATTGAGACCTTCTGTAATATGACCGTCGGGCTTTCGATGTCTTTACTGGACTCCATAATTACTGTGATAACTTTTATTGGCCTCCTGTGGGTCATATCAGCTTCATTAACTGTTGTAGCAGCCTGTTACTCCTTACTCGGGTGTCTATTGACGTATATGATCGCCAACCGTCTGGTAGCCTTAAATTATGAGCATGTAAAAAGGGAGGCTGATCTGCGTTATTCACTCTCAGATGTTCGGCGAGATGTTGAGTCGATTGCATTTTTTAATGGGGAGGCAAGAGCACAATCGCACATATTTAACCAATTGGGACTCGCTATCAGGAATGTCAGGGATACATTCATTTTGAATCGGAATCTGAGTTTATTTACATCTAATTTTAATTGGTTTGTGGCCTTAATTCCAACCGCGTTGATCGCCCCATACTATTTTACCGGTGAGATGGAATTTGGTTCTATGACCAAGGCGCAAATAGCCTTTGGGCATGTATTTGGTGGACTAACGCTCTTTGTTAACCAATTTAATGCGGTGAGTGCCTATCTGGCAAATATAGAACGAGTTGGAAAATTCATTGAGAAGCTTGAGGTTCCAGAGGTTGATTATAGTGACGAGAACACAGGAATTATCAAGATTGTTCAGGGAACTCCGCTTGAATTGAAGAATGTAACAATCTTTACTCCTGACAACGCCAGGTCTCTTGTAAATGAAATTTCGCTTGTTGTGCGTCCTGGTGAGGGCATTATGATAGTCGGGCCCAGCGGATCTGGAAAGTCTTCGATTCTAAGGGCGATAGCCGGTCTTTGGACTCGGGGATCAGGCACAATCATAAGACCAAGTCTTGAGGAGATTATATTTCTTCCCCAACAACCGTATGTGCCCGTAAGTACGTTGCAGGAAGCGGTATGTTATCCAAGGTCAAGTAACTGCGCAACACAGTCGCAGTTACTTGCGATGCTGAAGATGGTAAATCTGGGCGATCTGCCACTTCGTGCTGGAGGGTTGAATGTCGAGCAGCATTGGAGGAAGTTATTATCGTTGGGGGAACAGCAGCGCTTAAGTTTTGCGCGCTTACTGTTAGCCGCACCTCCGATAGCAATTCTCGATGAAGCCACCTCCGCGCTTGATCAGGAGAATGAGTCAGTGCTGTATACACTTCTTCGAAGTCGCAGGACCTGCCTCGTAAGTGTAGGGCACCGTGAGAGTTTGATTCAGCATCACGAATATGTCTTGGAGTTAAAGGGGGATGGGGGATGGAGGATGTATCCTTCAAAGGAACAAAAGTAGGTGATCGTAAAGTAGAGTCACGACTCTCCCGCACTGAAGATTCTCTTCTGGAGGAAGTCCATAGAGCACACTTCAGATATTTTCAGAACTATATCCAGAAGGATAGTGGTCTAGTCTTCGATCGATCTACTTCGACATCTCCGATATCAATTGCGGCGACCGGTTTCGGATTGTCAGCGTACGTTGTGGCATTGTACCGTTCCTGGATAACTGAAGAAGAGGCCTACGAGGTATTTTCCAATACCCTTACTACACTAGAACGGATCAAGGACGAAGCTTCATTTAAGGGTTGGTGGGCTCATTTCCTGGATCCCGAATCTCTTAGACCGGCGCGTTCACCAAAGTTTTGGGATTCAGAATTCTCGACGATCGATACAACCTTACTTATGTGGGGGGTGATTAGCGTATATTCGGTGCTCGAACAAACGACTCCCGAGCGAGATCGTTTACGGGGTATCTGCGAGAGCCTGATCTTGGCTATCGACTGGCGTGAAATGCTGTTAAATGGACTGTTTGGTCACGGGACGGATGCCAGGGGAATTATAATTCCACATGTATACCGCGGCTACAGTGAAGCACTGCTGCTGTATGTACTCGCGCTTGGCGTTTCCTCAGAAGGTCAGTTGGAAGAGGGCTTATGGGAAAAGTACCTAGAGGAATTCTCTTTGTATGGTACCACTGATAACGCATTCGTGATGATGCCCGGTACACCACTCTTTTGTTATCAGTATCCACACTGCTGGTTAGATTTTAGGGGGGTGCGGGATCACGTTGGACGAGCGGTGAGTTTTGATTACTTTGAGAATAGTCGTCGACTGGTTAGTGCACAGATTCAGTATGCCGTTGACAATCCGAAAAAGTGTAGGGGGTATAGTGGTTTGCGCTGGGGATTTAGTGCCTCTGACGGACCTGGATGGATGAACCAAATTGATCACGAAGGAATTGAGCGGTCTTTCTTGGGGTACAATGAACGTGGTGCACCCAATGGCCTGGACGATGGTACTATTTGTCCAGCAGCACAGCTGGCCGCATTGCCGTTTATGCCTAAAGTGGTCTGGGAGGGCGTAAAGTCTCATATAAATGATTCGATCAAGATTTATGGAAGAGAGGGATTCACCGGTGGGTATAATCTCACTTTTCGCGATGAAAGTGGCAGTCCCTGGGTCGATGCGGAAATGGTTGGAATCGACCATGGGGCAGCAATACTTATGGTAGAGAACTATCGAAGTGGGCTATTGTGGTCCTTGTGTATGAAGTATCAGGGTACGGTGAGGGGTATGGGCAGGGCAGGCTTCCGTTAGGAGTTTAGATTTTGGGAGGGTATACAACCGTGGATAGTTTACTAAGTTCATGTACTCTTTTTTGCAGTGAAGGCGCCCATGCAATTCAGAAGATAGGAAGTTTCATTGAAGTTGATTATAGTTTTGAGGGGGCTTCCTATTTTTCAGTGGTGTTTGCAGGGCCCTTTACCTTACCGGAGTCATTTCTTTTATCCACTGAAATATCAGGACACGGTACCGCTACTAACCTCGAAATCAAGTGCGTTTTGAGTGATGAAACTACTGTCTGGTGGTATATCATCAGGGATTTCCGCTATGGCAACAGCGCGACTCAGTTGAATATTGGACGCGGGCATTTTACCTTCGCTTGGGGCGATGCGGTAGTTCCCTTTCATGAAGTAAGGCGCATTGAGGTAACTCTAACTGGTGGCCTGGGGCATAAGGGCACTATTAGGGTTGATCCGATTATGGTGACGACCTGTGCCGTGCCCGTAGCACAAGCGGCAGTTAAGAGCATTGCAACCCCAAAGGGAGTAATCGACTTCACCTTTCTGGACGTGGAGCAGGCAATTGAGCTTGACTGGAAAGTTGACATGCCCAGTGATAGCCTTGAGGTGAGATTCTACGAATATGCTTTGCTTGGTGGTATTGTTTTATACTGGGCGCAAGATCAAATACCGGAATGCTACGAGCTCCAGTGGTTGCGAAGCGATGGGAGCTGGGTGGTAGGTGATGTGGTCGAAAAAGGGGGCTTTCGAACGTATCACAGGTGGCCGTTCGGTGAGGCCGCAGGGCTAAGGTTTCAGATACGTAAGACACAGCCTGGCAAGCCGAGCATTTTACAGAGGCTTGATCTAAAATCACCGAAATTTGGTAAGAGTTGGAATGCGCTTTATGAGGATCGTGCGGCGCAATCGCCTCGCGGCGTGTATCCAAGAGCATTCTTGGGTGAACAGTCTTACTGGACGGTATTCGGAGTCAAGGGGGGGCATAGAAAGGGCCTGATTAATGAAGAAGGGCAGGTTGAGTTGGGATATAATCTCCCCTCTATTGAGCCATTTATTAGAATAAAGCGAGCCGAGAAGGACTCGGGGTTGCTAAGCTGGGATGGATGTACTTATACGCACGAGTTAGTTGATGAGTACTTGCCGCTACCTGTTGTTACGAGGAGGTACAAAGAGATTCAGCTTACCGTGCGTGCGTGGGCTGATTTTGTTGATGGCAAAGAGCACTTATTTACTGATTATCAGGTAACCAATCTTTTGGCGGAACCAATGAGGTGTGAACTCCTCATTGCAATGAGACCATTTCTAGTCAATCCGCAGTGGCAGGATCTCAATGTTCGGGGTGGCTTTAACCCCATCTGGGAGCTTGGTGTTGAACTAGGGCGTATGCGTTTCCGAGTTGATGAGGGGGTTTTCACTCTGGAAAGCGAACAGGGAGCAAGCGAATTTTTTCTTTCCACCTATTGGAGTGGTGATGTTATTGCAGATGATTGCTGTAGTAGTGATTCCTGTAGTGTGACTGATACGTTGGGTCATTGTTCAGGTGTCTTGCGGTATTCCGAGATGTATGGGGCCAATGAAAGTAGGAAGTTTGGATTCCGTTTGTCCTTTGGAGAAGTAGCGGCACCCCTTACCCGACAGTTCCTTGACGATTCATTTCAGAGGACCCGAAACAATTGGCATGAGCTCCTCAATCAGTTTTCTCTGGACATTAATGCTGTAGCTCAGGTTGGTAGAACTTTTAAGGCACAAGTTGGCTATATTTTCACCAATCTCTTTGGTCCGTGGATTCAACCAGGCACGCGCTGTTATCGCCGCAGTTGGATTAGGGATGGGAGTTTAACCTCGAGTGCCCTGTTGCGGTGTGGTTATCATAATGAGGTTCGGGCTTTTATTGAGGCCTATGTTACGTATGTGGGCAAGAATGGCGCAGTGCCCTGCGTAGTTGATGGTCGGGGGGCAGATCATACGCCCGAGTATGATAGCCAGGGAGAGTTCTTGTTTCTTTTGGCCGAGTACTATCGCTTTACGGGTGACAGGCAACTGGTAGAGACCCATTGGTCACAGGTACGTGCAGTTGTTTCGGAGATTGCTCGCCTATCAGATCTGACCATGGGGCAGGAGGTGGGGGAACACTGCCGGGGCTTATTACCTCCGTCGATTAGTCATGAGGGGTACTCTAACAAGGCGGCATTTTCTTTTTGGGATGACTTTTGGGGTGTCAAAGGTTTAAGGGATGCTTTGTTTCTTGTTAAGGAGCTCGGTAGTAGTCAGGAGGTTCAGTGGTTTAGCGATGCGTATGAGACATTTAAGAGTCGTGTTTTAGATTGTTTAAGGAAGAGCATCATGAAGCACGGAATTGACTATATTCCTGGAGCGGCTGATCTCGGTGATTTTGATCCTTGTTCGACAACTATCGGAGTAGACCCCTGTGAGGTATTTGAGGCACAGGATCGAAGTATCTTGGAGGCTACGTTTTGCCAGTACTGGGATTTCTTTGAAGGTCGTTCCAAGATATTTGGCGGAACCGATTCATATACTCCGTATGAATGGCGAGTAGTTGGCACGCTGAGCCGATTGCAAATGAATCAGCAGGCGCAGGCTGCCCTAAAGTTTTTCCTGTCGCATTCTCGCCCTGCAGGGTGGTGCCATTGGGGTGAGGTCATTTGGGGTGATCAAAGAATGCCCCGCTTCATCGGCGATGCACCCCACGGTTGGGTTGGGTCTGATTATCTGCGATCGATTTATTCGCTTTTGATCCGATGGGAGGGTGACGAAGTTTTCTTTGGGGAGGGGGTACCGGAGGAATGGTGGCGTGCGGGATTCTCACTCAAATTAAGGATTCCACAGGGGTGGCTCTTAGCTCGTTGCATTACCGTCAAAGAGAGTGGATATTTTGATTTGGAACTTACGGTAGACGCGACTCTCGGGGGGCCTGTTCCTGTGATAGTTTTGACGGTTCCCGCGACTACTACGATTTCGTGGCGAGTCTTCGGTGCAGGAAGCAGACTGGTACAAACAATCCTTGGGTGAGATTTTACGCTAGCTGCAATAAATTACAATGGCAACAGAGTAAATTTGCAACAGAGTAAATTTGCAACAGAGTAAATTTGCAACAGAGTAAATTTATAGTGGCCCCACCCCGACTTGAACGGGGGACCTACCGGTTATGAGCCGGCTGCTCTAACCAACTGAGCTATGGAGCCTTAAAGGTACTTTCTTATTGCGTCCCGAATTTGACACGACTTTTACGCCCGTGTCAAATGATTGGCAGATACTGGGCAGACAGACGAAGAAGGATTATTACAAGAGCAGGATGTAGTGGTGTTCTGTTATCAACCTGAGTTCGACGTAAGAACTGCGGTAGATGGCTAAAATTACTTCATCCACTTCGTTGCTCATGATATAAAATGCTCGACGTAGCAAGCTGTTAGCCTGCGCTTTTATATCCCTGCACGACTCGTGTCTAAAGCAATTTCAACCATTTACCTTTGTTCTTACGTCGAACTCAGGTTATCAGGTTGTTTTTATCTGGTCGCGTTGGTTGCAGGCGCGAAATTCGTTATTGCGGGTATTGGTACAATAGGAGGTCAGTGCTTAGGCAACGGTTTGGGAGATTTTTTTTTAGGGCTTACGTCTGAATTTATTAAAGTCGGGTAGGCGTTTTTCAAGAAATGCGTCTCTCCCTTCTTGTGCTTCTTCGCTCATGTAGAAGAGCATCGTGGCGTTTACCGCTAATTCCTGCAATCCGGCCTGACCGTCGCAGTCAGCGTTCAAAGATGCCTTTAGGCACCGTAATGCTGTTGGGCTCAATGCGAGCATCTCCTGGCACCAGGAAACTGTAGTCGATTCTAATTCAGCGTAGGGAACCACGCAGTTGATTAGGCCCATTTCCAGAGCTTGAGCTGCGTCATACTGGCGACAGAGAAACCATATCTCGCGGGCCTTTTTCTGTCCTACTATCCGCGCTAGGTAGGAGGCGCCGTATCCGCCATCAAAAGATCCAACTTTTGGCCCAGTCTGTCCAAAGCGCGCGTTATCTGCGGCAATTGTAAGATCGCATACGATATGCAAAACGTGGCCGCCACCGATAGCATAACCCGCAACCATTGCTACTACTGGCTTCGGTAGCGTTCTGATCACCCGTTGAAGGTCTATCACGTTGAGGCGCTCAACTCCTCCGATATCGGTGTAGCCTGCATCTCCTCTGACAGACTGGTCACCTCCAGAGCAGAAGGCATGTTCACCCTTTCCAGTTAGAATAACGACACCGATATCCGGGTCGTTTCTGGCCATATCAAACGCGACAAGCAGTTCACGAACAGTGAGAGGACGAAATGCATTCCGCTTTTCCGGCCGATTAATGGTAATTTTAGCAATACCCGCAAACGTCTCATATTCGATATCATCAAAGGTTCTAACGGGTATCCACGCTACTGGTCCGGTTAAGTCAGTTCGAACAGGAAATTGGCCCATATTTCATCCTCTCAAATCATTTAGCCCGGATTATTCACGAAACCCGCCTCCAGAGTGGTTCGGGCTCGTAAATAATCCGGGTTTAGGCTGCTTCGACTTCTGCGCCCTTACCAAGATCTAGTCCAAACTCGTACGCAGTAGTTGTAGTTTCTCCGGAAATACAATTAACCACGGTGCTACCAATCCGAACCGGGTAGGCAGCGCCGTCCTTGCTGATTACTTTCAATGTTACGGTCTCTTTGGTTACAGTATACGAAATTGCGTTTCCCTTGTAGGTAAATGAACCTGCTACTGAGTTCCATTGTTTTGGCAAGAGTGGCTGAAATGCGAGGATCGCACCAGAGAAATCGACTCCTGCAAACCGAGTAAGAGCCACCCAGAGGCTTGCGGCCATTACGCCAGTATGAATTCCTTCGCCCGTAGTCCCTCCTTGAACATCTTTAAAGTCACTATAAAGCGCTTCAGTATACAAATCAAAACAAAGTTCTTCTTCTCCCATTAACTGAGCAAGGTCAGCATGAACAATTTTGCTAAGAGTTGATCCGTGCGACGTCTTAGGAAGATAGTATTCGTAGTTTCTACGGAGAAGCCCAGCGTCCACATATTCGCCATAACCCAGCTGTCTAAGAATATCTTCTACCTTTTTGAGCCCAAGAACGTAGAACGCCATTAAAGTGTCGGCCTGTTTTGAGACCTGATACTGATCGGGCGTCTTGTTTTCCGATTTGAGTACCCGATCCATACGCGAGATGTTGCCGTACTTTGCGCGATATTCATCAAAGTTTAGCGGTAGAAGGTCAAAGAACCCGTCAAAGTGTGAAATGACACCGTCCTTTATGACGAGGTTGAGAGTGCTGCTGATGGTATGCCACAACTGCACTTCTTCTGCGCTGATTCCCAGCCGCTCGATTACTTCCTCGCCAGACAGTGATCCTCCAGATAGTGATCCTGGAGTACGTAACTCCTGAGACGAATTCTTGATTGAGTTGAATAGTGTGGTACCTGCTTCTAACAGCCAGGCAGTCATCATATTTGTATATCCGTTATCAATCAGCCCACCACCTGGGCAATTTTTTGCGTGTTCATGGAACTCATTAGGTCCCATGACGTTCCGAATATGGTAGCGATTCGTAGCCGATGAAAATTCTGCTCGGCTTACCCAGAATCGGCATATTTCAAAGAATATCTCTGTGCCCTCCCGTTCTATTAACGAGGTATCGCCGGTCATTTCTCCGTACATCCACAGATTAAAAGCAATGGCGAGTGATACGTGCCGTTGAAATGAGCTGTAGTCTGGACCCCACTTGCCGCTGATCGGATTAATGTGGACTGTCGGTGTTTCTTCGATACCATCACTACCACTTTGCCACGGGAACATAGCTCCGCGGTAGGAATGTTCCTTGGCGTACTGTCGAGCCGCGTCTAATCGATTAATACGATAACGGGTACAGGCTCGCGTAACCTCCGGAAAATACAAATTGTACCAGGGGAGAATGAAAATTTCGTCCCAGAAGATGTGTCCCCGGTAGGCTTCACCGTGAAGCCCCCTTGCCGGAATCGCGGCGTCCAAGCCGCCACTTTGTGGCGAAGCTGTGGCCAGAAGGTGATAGGCATGGAGTCGGAGAATCTTCTGGGCAAGACGATCGCCGTCGACTTTAACGTCTACTTTCTCCCATATTGCATTCCATGCCTCCCGGTGGGCGTGGTGCAGTTCAGAGAAGGTCTTAAACGCCGTTACGGCCGATATAGCGGCTTCGTCAGGTGAGGCTGATTCATTGCTTGTTGCAAGCCCAACGAATTTTTCAAGTGTGAGAGTCTGGCCCTTGTTGACCGCGAAGCGACCGGAAGTAGCGGCCTGATTCGCATAGTCCACCTGATTCCAGGTAACAGGGATCGTGCTCGAGCCGAGCTCGGCTTGGCTTACAAAATCATTTAAGGTTACGCGATGCTGGGCAACTTCGACTATTTCAGTTTGTGACTGAGTTGTTCGGGTAGAAAGATACAGTGAATCACCATCGACTCTCACGGTTGAGGGAAGTAGTTGCTGGGACGATAGTTCTTGGTAACGAGGTACCCCGTTGTTAAAAACCGAACCATCGAGCCGAGATTCAATTTCGATTATTGCATCCGACATTAAGGGTGTGATCGAATATTGCAGTGCTGCTAGATGCCGATGGGACATGCTCACAATTCGGGAAGAAACCACCCGGTATTTAGCATTATTTTCATCGGTGACTATCATGGTTTTTCGCAGAGTACCTTCTTTAAGATCAAGCCAGCGCTCAATTTCTAGACTTTCAGAAGTTGAAGGATCTACCCAGGGGATAGTAATGTTACTCGCTGTTATTTCGGGAATCGCACGAAATCTTACGGGAAGCCAGTTCGGGGCATTTACGAAGTCTTCGTTGGTGGTCATTCTATCACCAACCTTTGACTCTAAACGGTTATAGAGACCAGCAACATAGGTGCCCGGATAAGATTTTCCATTATCATTACACTCTTCGAGCGCCCCGCGAGTGCCAAGGAATCCGTTTCCAACTGTGAGGAGCGACTCTCTTGATCGTTCGACTTTTTCGTCGAAGTCAGAGTAGGTTATACGCCAGGAATCCGTGCTTATCCCTTCGGTAAACCACGAGACCATCAGCGCTAGAGAAAACTCCTCCATATCAGCAATCACGATATCAGCTCCCTGGGATCGAAGTTGGGCAGCGTTATGTTCCCGCGCAATTCCCAGCACCAGTCCGAAGCGACCACGTTGACCTGCAAGCACGCCTGAATCAGCATCTTCCACCACAACGGATCGTGATGGAGATGAGTGTAGCTCGGCACAAGCTGTTAGGAAAATATCAGGGTTGGGCTTGCCTTTCAATCCTCGATCCACGGAGACGACTCCGTCAATACATGTTTCGAAGAGCTCATCCAAGCCAGTCTTTTTCAAAATCTGAGCACAATTTTTACTTGATGAAGCGACTCCAATTCGGATGCCGGCTGCTTTTAGTTGTTTGGCAAATTCGACGGTTGACTCAAATATTTCAACGCCGTCCTTCTCTAGAATTTCGTTAAACACATCATTCTTTGTATTTCCTAGTCCGCAGATGGTACGGGTAGTGGGCAAGTCGTCGGTTGTTCCATAGGGAAGGGCGATTCCTCGGCTGCTTAGAAATGATTCTACGCCCTGATAACGTGGCTTACCATCGACGTATCGCAGGTAATCATGATCATGTGTAAACGGAGCAAATTTTTCCGCTTCCGCTGTCGGATCTTTTTTTCTCTCTTCATCAAGGAATTCGTCAAACATCGCCTTCCAGGCGCTGCTGTGTAGAGAGGCTGTTTTCGTGATAACTCCATCAAGGTCGAAGATCACGGAATCAATATTTGGATGGACTCTTACACCGCTCTGAGTTTGCAAGCCCTTGTTGGTTTCAGAGGAATTGTTGGTTTCAGAGGAATTGTTGGTTTCAGAGGAATTGTTGGTTTCAGAGGGAACTGAGGATGATGGAGATTTCTTTGCGACGTTCATAACTCTTTTGATACCTCGATTAAAAATATGATACCGGAACCACATTGTCAAAGGACGTCCACTTTAACGTACTTTGGACGGTTGTGCCCGAATGTCTTGTCGGTAAAGCATCGCTATTTACGTGCCCTTGATTCAGATACCCAGTTCTCACGGCGGAAGATAGTAGATCAAAATGCGTCCGAAGGGCAAAGAGGTGTTCCCCTATTGAGAGAGGTTTGCTATGAGGGAAAGGTACAAGGAATATGGTAGGGGGTTGTATGGCGGGACCTGATTGTTTGGGGTCTCGTCTTTTTCGAATTGAGGTACAGGGAACACGTTGACTATATAGAAAGGTGTTGTATTAGAATGTTTAATGATTTTACTGTGATAGGGCATCGTGGTGCCGCAGGGTTAGAAGCAGAAAATACGATAGAAAGTGTTCGCGCGGCAATCAAGTGTGGCGTGAGCTGGATCGAGTTCGATGTGCAGAGGGTTGAAGATTCTTTGGTAGTTATTCATGATGATCGCCTTGAGCGAACTACCGATGGTAGCGGTTGGACGTTACAGCACTCGTTATCGGAACTTCGCTTGCTTAGAGTGGGTGGAAATGGAAGGATCCCTTTATTGGAAGAAATTCTCTCAGAATGCCGTGGCAAGGTCGGCGTGAATATCGAAATCAAGAGCCCTGATTGTGCAGAGCTAGTTGGGACACTGTTGCATTCATACCAGTGGCCCGCCGACTCCGTCCTGGTTTCCTCTTTTCTGCACAGCGAGCTGGATAGATTCAGAGCACTCTTTGGACTCCACTATCACGTTGCTCCGATTATTAAGGGAGAGCTGGGTAACATTGGTGCTGTCTGCGGGGATCTCCGCCCAGTATGTCTCGTAAACGAGTATTCATGCCTGACGAAAAATTTTATCCGAAACGTCAAGGCTCTGGGGCTGGGAGTTTTAGCATATACGGTCAATTATCCCGATAAAATGAGGGAACTGCTGGCGAACGGAGTGGACGGGGTATTCTCCGATTTTCCGGATCGATTGTTGGCGGCTAGTCCGGAATATGCACGAGCCGGTGCATAATCCGGGCTAGGGCCGATATGTTTTTGTCGCGGGAATTTATGTGGAGATCATTATGACTGAGCACGGGATTGTCCCAAAAAAGGGATCATGGCGCTCTATTTTGTTGTCGCTGTTTGTCACCATCTGTTTTATTGCCCTGCTCGGAGGGACGAAATTCTTTCAAATTCGTCAGGCAATGGCGCAGCACGGAAACTTTCAGCCTCCCCCCGAGGGGGTCAGCGTGATCAAGGCGGCTGAGCAGGAATGGATACCGCTCTACCGAGTTGCTGGCACCATCAAAGCCGTGCAGGGCGTCTTGCTGCGTAATCAGGAAGCAGGAGTCGTCTCTGAGATGCTGTTTGAATCTGGTGTGCGTGTTGCTGAAGGAGAGGTTCTTGTAAAGTTCGATACCTCGGTCGAACGAGCGGAGCTGAAGTCGGCTCGTGCGAAACTTGAGTTGACCCGGACTGAGTTCGAGCGCGCTACAAAGTTGTGGGAGCAGAAGGCGACATCAAGATCGGCTGTTCAGAGTGCGATTTCTAACCGTGACCAGGCTGAAAGTGAGGTTACGCGCCTTGAAGCATTGATTGATCGGAAGGAGATAAAGGCTCCCTTTGGGGGGAGAGCAGGGATTCGGCAAATTGACAGGGGCGAGTACCTGTCACCGGGAGCTGCGTTAGTCGAGTTGCAGCAGGTTGACCGCTTGTATGTTGATTTTGCTGTTCCATTGCGAGTATTTGCGCATGTGAGTGTGGGTGAAACTATTTCATTTGCACATGAGGGACTAAGGCGGAGCGCTCGCATAATCGGGATCGATCCTGCTGCTGACAAGGCGACGTTGACCGTAAATATTCGAGCACATGTTACTGGAGAAACTGGTCCGTTCATCCCCGGTATGTACGTGGGAGTAGATATTCCCAGCGAAGCGCCGTCGCAGGTGGTTGCGATTCCCATCACGGCAATCGCCTACGCACCATACGGCAACTCGGTTTTTGTTCTTAAGCGCAATGGGGAAAATGCAGTGGTTGAATCGCGAACCGTGCGATTAGGAATGGCAATTGCTGACAAGGTGCCGGTTCTAGAAGGTCTCAAACCGGGCGAAGAAATTGTGACTGCGGGTGCATTTAAATTACGTGATGGTGCATCGGTAACGGTAAATAATGACGTTCCGGCTGAATCAGACCCAGTGTTGCCTAATACTTAAGGGGTCGTTTTTCTCATGAGCTCCCAGGAATCAACTTCAAAATTTACCGACATCTTTATCAAAAGACCGGTTCTGGCGATTAGTATAAACCTCCTATTGCTCTTGGTAGGAGTGATTTCGCTTGCCAACCTGAACGTTCGACAATATCCGCAAAGCGATTTGGCGGTGGTAAAGGTAACAACAGCGTATGTTGGTGCTGACTCGAACCTAGTCAGGGGGTTCGTTACTACTCCGCTGGAGCGAGTCATCGCGAGTGCTGATGGGATTGATTATATAGAATCGTCCAGTGTCCAGGGGTTGAGTACTATATCTGCCCATCTCCGTTTAAATTACAATAGCAATGATGCGTTAAGTCAGATTCAGGCCAAGGTAGCGGAGGTAAGAAATGATCTTCCACCTGAAGCTGAAGCGCCAGCGATCACAGTTGAGACGAGTGATAACCGTTTTGCCAGCATTTACATGAGTTTCTATTCGGACTCAATGAAGCAAAATGAAATCACTGATTACCTTACTCGAATTGTGCAACCTCGCTTGTCATCGATTGAGGGAGTACAGAAAGCCGATATATTGGGAGGTCGAATCTTCTCAATGCGTATCTGGTTGGATCCTATACGGCTAACGGCTCATGGGATGGATGGTGAAGAGGTACTTCGCGCCTTGCGGGCGAACAATTATTTATCCGCAATTGGTAATACCAGGGGCGGCTTGAGTACTATGGGACTTACTGCGACAACAAATCTTAAATCAGTAGAGGAGTTCGAGCGACTGGTGGTTCGGTCGAGTGGCGTAAATGCTGTACGCCTTAAAGATATTGCCACCGTTGAGCTGGGTGCTCAAACCTACGATGAAGATGTCCGCTTTGACGGTGCCAAAGCGACTTTTATGGGTATCTGGGTGCTGCCAACGGCGAATTCGCTCGATGTTATTAAGCGGGTACGAAAAGAATTACCCGATATCGAACGCAGGTTGCCGCAAGGTATGAAGGTTTCGGTGCCTTATGATTCTACAAAATATATTGAGGATTCTTTATATGAAGTTGGGAAAACTCTCTTGGAGACGATCATTATCGTCATCATCGTCATATTCATCTTCATTGGATCGGTAAGAGGAAGCATTATTCCTGTAGTTGTCATTCCGCTCTCGTTGATCGGAGGGGGAATCGTGATGTATGCTTTCGGATTTTCAATTAATTTATTGACGTTACTCGCAATAGTTTTGTCAGTGGGACTGGTGGTTGATGATGCCATCGTGGTTCTTGAGAATATAGAACGGTACGTAAAGCAGGGCCTTGCTCCCATGGAGGCGGCGGTTAAAGGTGCTCGAGAGCTGGCACTACCAATTGTGGTTATGACCCTGACTCTGGCAACAGTCTATGCACCCATTGGCCTTCAAGGGGGGCTAACCGGCACCCTGTTTCGCGAGTTTGCCTTCACGCTGGCTGGTTCGGTCATAATGTCGGGGGTCGTGGCTTTGACGCTTTCTCCTGTCATGTGCGCTATTCTGCTTAAAAAGGGAAGACCCGAAAAGGAATCTAAGAAAACATATCTGGAGCGTGTGACTGGATGGTATGCTCGAAGAGTCGAGGGAGCGTTACAATACAACTCGGCCATATTAACCGGAGCAGGGATTTTTTCGTTATGTGCTGTCCCATTCTTTGCCATGTCACTCTCAGAGCTGGCTCCAGTTGAAGATCAGGGGGTAGTGTTTGGCGTTGTTCAGGCAGCTCCCAATAGTGTGATTGACCAGACGTCACGCTATACCGAAGAGGTTTTTAAGAAATTTCGCGCTCTTCCTGAAACCGATCATATTTTTCAGTTAACAACGCCTTCCGGTGGTTTTTCTGGGATAGTGACAAAACCCTGGAGTGAGCGTACCCGCTCAACCAAGCAGCTGGCAGACCTGCTGTGGCCACAAATGGCATCGCTGGCCGGTATTCGGGTCATACCAATTGTACCAGCCCCATTACCCGGTGGTAGTGACTTTGCGGTCGAGATGATAATTTCTACGCCCGGTGAAATCGAAGAGCTTATGGACGTTTCGCGGGGCTTGGTTCAGCAGGCATTTGCAAGTGGTGTGTTTATGTTTGCCGATGCTGACTTAAAATACGACCTCCCACAGGCCCAGATTATTCCGGACGCAGACGCTCTGTCGACCTTGGGTCTCGATATGGAAGCTGTCGGAAACAATCTTCGATCGGTTCTGGGGGGGGATTATGTCGGGAGATTTGAAATTGCCGGTCGAAGTTATAAAGTAATTCCGCAGCTGGAGCGAAAGGCTCGATTGCAGCCAAGTGACTTAGGCTCGCTTCCCATTGCAATCCGGAATAATGCTGCCATTCCCCTTGCTGCGGTGGCGACTGTGAAGGAGAGAGTGATACCGCGAGAGTTAAAGCGATTTCAGCAGCTGAACGCAATAAGAATCACGGGTGCTATTCCTCCTGGGGTTACTGTTGATCAGGCGCTTTCAGTGCTGGAGGAGGGGGCTGCAAAAGCACTTCCGAAGGGTGCAATAATTGATTATGCAGGTGAATCAAGACAGCTCCGAAAGGAGGGAAATGCGTTGTTGGGAAGCCTAGTAGTAGCATTCCTGCTGATATTTCTGGTACTGGCTGCGCAGTTCGAGAGTTTTTCGGACCCTTTGATTATTCTACTGGGGTCAGTTCCCTTGGCATTGGCGGGGAGCTTAATGTTTACCTTTCTTGGTTTTACGACCATCAATATTTATTCACAGGTTGGCCTTATAACCTTAGTTGGGCTGGTAGCAAAGAACGGGATTTTAATTGTAGAGTTTGCGAATGAGCAACAGGCGCAGGGAGCTGTGAAGAGGGCAGCAATTCTAGCAGCAGTGACGACGCGTTTTCGCCCCGTATTAATGACAACGGCGGCCACGGTCCTCGGTCACTTCCCGTTGGTGATTGCTCATGGGGCAGGCTCTGCAGCGCGTAATAGTATCGGGATAACACTTGTGACGGGAATGATTGTTGGTACCATGTTTACTCTGTTCGTGGTTCCCTCCCTCTACATGGTTATTGGTGGAAGGAGAGGAAATGCATGAATAAGAAATTCGGGTTGTGTGCTCTTAGCCTGTTGTGCTCCTGCAGTGTTGGTCCAGATTATATTCGACCCAAGGATCGTGAGGTTCAGCTGAGAATACCTGATGCTGGGGTAACAGTGGGGCAGCATGACACCCGGACTCTTTTTTCCGTTTGTTTATCTGATAAGGTACAAGAAACGCTGGAGTGTGAGGACCCTTCGGTACAGGTTGTACGGTGGTGGGAATCGTTTAACGACGAAACATTGAACCTCATTCTGCGTCGCGTCGCGGTTGAGAATCGAAGTGTTCATCGTATGGCAGCCTTGCTAGAAGTTTCGAAAGCGCAGAGGCGCCGGAGTATATCAGATTTTTTTCCTGGTATTTTGCCGAAGTATCTCCACAGTGAGCGTAAGTCAAGCGCCGCAAATGCACCGGGTTTGCCAGCTTCGGCCCTTACCAACTCTTATGAGAGTGTTGGCGCGGACTTTGCGTGGGAAATTGACATTTTTGGTCGTCTGAGAAGGCAATATGAGGCCAATGAGGCTAGGAGTGAGAAGGCGAAAGCGGATGCTGATGGAGTATTGACGCTGGCATTAGCCGAGGCTGCTACCAACTATGCGGAATTTCGGAAGTACCAGCGTCAGGAGGAGATATTGAAGAAGACGCTTGCTTTACGGGAGGAGTCATTTAAAAAAATTGATGCCCTGGTATCGTTCGGCGAAAAGAGTTCTGTTGAGCGAGCTCAGGCGAAGGCTGATGTGGAAGCTGTTCGGGCCCGAATTCCACTTGCGCAATACGCCGCCGGAGCAAGTAAGGAACGGTTGGGTGTGCTGGCGGCAGGCTTGCCGATCGAGACTCGAAAGGGTCTTTCCATTATAGGTGCTGACTCACTGACCTATAATGGTTCGGTGGTCCTTGAAAATCCAAAATCTTTGTTACGGCGGCGGCCCGACGTTGTTGCAGCTGAACGTGAGTTAGCGGCCACTAATGCCGATGTTGGATTTGCTATCGCCGACTTTTTTCCCAGGGTAGATTTTGCCGGAAATTTCGGTTACGCGTCGCGTAGTATTTCTGATGTTGGTAAGGCTGTTGCTAAAACCTATTCGCTTGCTCCTCAAATCACCTGGGCGCTTCTCGACAATGGTCGAGTGCGCTCCGAAATTGCCGGTCGTAAGGGATTAAAAAAGGCGCAGTTAGCAGCATATGAACAAGTTATTTTGCAGAGTTTAGAGGAGGCACAGAACTCACTGAGTCAGTTTGCCGCCCAACGGGAGCGGCTTATTGCGATGCGTGATCTCGTTAACAGCAGGAAGGAAATAGTGCGGGTTTACGAGGCGCAATATGATGCTGGGGCAGTTGATTTATTGAGTGTTCTCGTTGTGCGTCGAGATCTTCTAGCGGCTGAATTGGATCTGGAAGATGCGCTTACTGATGTGGCAAAGGCGGTGATTACGATTTACCGGGCATTTGGTGGAGCATTGGCGTAGGGCTCGTATGGAGGCTAGGGTGTAGAAGAAAAGGCAAGTGTCTTGCGACCGGCAGATCCTCTGCCCTGAATGTGATACTGTCGCCTTAATTAATACATCATCGATTTCCTCGACCTTGAAAAATTACATCAGGGATAGTTTTATGGATGAGCAAAATAGGTTCCGCCATTCCGCTAAAGGGTTGAAGGCGTACGTTTTTTTGAGGCGACGGATAATTATTCGGATCGGCAACAAAATTGCACTGTAAGGTAATAACAATGGGCGCTATAGGGCTCGAACCTATGACATCCAGCTTGTAAGGCTGGCGCTCTACCAACTGAGCTAAGCGCCCGTAATTTTCGTGTTCTAAGCTAATAAACGAATTCTAATACTGTATACTTAACGAAACAGTTTTTACTCTAAGTACCATGACCTTTGTCGCGGCTTATTTATTACAGCCATTCGACCATCACAAGGTCTGCAAGCACTGGTGAGAATAGGATTCGAACCTATGTAGGCGTAAGCCAGCAGATTTACAGTCTGCCCCCTTTAGCCACTCGGGCACCTCACCACACAAAGAACAACAACACAACGGCTAACAATACAGTATCTAACCAAGAAACCAATTTATGAAAGCGGAAGACGAGGCTCGAACTCGCGACATTCAGCTTGGAAGGCTGACGCTCTACCAACTGAGCTACTTCCGCACGCTAACTACATGGTTTCAAACCTAAAAAACATCGAAAATACACTAGCTGGCAAAGGGACTTGAACCCCCAACCGGCTGATTACAAATCAGCTGCTCTACCAATTGAGCTACGCCAGCACAACGTTGGGGGAGCCTAGTTCATTCGAGAACAATTGTAAACCGTTAGCAAGAAAAAATTATGCCATTTGCGAGCATTTAGGCTAATTCTGAAATTTCTATCGTAAACTAACCTCTAAAGGGGGCAGGCTAGAGAGGTTGTACACTAAAAAGTATGATTACTTTCCTCTCTGAGGTATACATTCGTTTCGGGATCGTGCATACTTTGCTGCCGCTTGGTTACATTTGCCCACGTAGCTCAGCTGGTAGAGCACTCCCTTGGTAAGGGAGAGGTCATGGATTCGATTTCCATCGTGGGCTAATTTCGTTTATCTTACGGTTTCGCTTTACAGCAGTGGAAGGCATAGAAAGATTCTTTCGAAAACAGCGATTTTCAGACTATGTAAATGTATTGTAACGCTAGGGTGTTTCAATACTCTGTCAGCCTGGAAAGTTCTTATTTTTGTAAAATCTAGACCATTGTCCCTCCTGTGTCCCTCCTGGAGATGCGTTAGTTAATCGAACCGTGCTAGGTTGTTAACGGTCCGATTATAAGTGAAATTCAACATGTTTAGTCCACTTTCTGGTGTCAGCTAGGCAATATACGCTCGTAGCTCAATTGGTAGAGCATCGGATTCCAAATCCGAGGGTTGGGGGTTCAAGTCCCTCCGGGCGTGCATACCTTTAACGCTGGGTGGCGGATGGGGCCTGTGTTATATTCAGTATAATAATCGTGGTATGACGTTAATCGCGTTGAACTTAGGGTTAATTTGCGGAGGATTGTGAAGGCTAAAGGAACAAAAAAATTTGAATCTTCCAAGAATGCATCGGGATCAGCGGAATCAATGGCTAGGGCCAGAGAGACCAAAGATATCGGGTCTACGGGTGGTGCGGCACGAGAGCGAGGTGTCCTAAAGAAAAGGGGATATTTGGCAGAAAGTGTTGCGGAGCTTAAGAAAGTTTCTTTTCCGACTAGGGAGGAGACCATACGAACAAGCATTTGGACGGTAGTGTTTGTCTTGTTTTTCTCACTAGTCTTAGCGGTTTTTGATCTTTCATTTCAATACCTTATGAAGGCATTGTTAGCTCTCTGAAGCGGGTCATTCTGGTTTGGATCAGGACGTCGTCAGAAGCTGTAAAACAGGAAAATCTCGGGAAAATCGTCGAATTTTTTCTGGGTTTTCGGGATATTTTTAAGGCAAAAAGCCCTTTTAATTTTCTGAAGCCCTTTCCTAACGTGTCATCCTTTGATATAGAAGCAAAACTTTTGTGTTTGAGGAGATGCCTTACTCTTACTGTTGAATACGCCAATGAATGACGGGTCTACGCAAGATAACAAGATGAGCGATACTGAGACTGTTGCTAATAGTGATACCGATATTGAGCATGTCGATACGGGTGCAGATAGTGAGACTGCGGATGCAGCCACTCTAACGCCTTCCGACAATTCAGTTTATAGCAGCTCCGTTTCTACTGAATCGGTAAAGCCTACCAGTGTTGCTGCCCCCGCAGAGAAGAACACTGCCGATATGAAGTGGTATGTAATCCATGCATATTCGGGTTTTGAAGGAAAGGTGAAGCAGCTTCTAGAAGACCGCATGCGGATAAACGGTATTGAGAATCTCTTCGGGGACATTATTATCCCCCAAGAGACCGTGACGGAACTGGTAAAGGGAGAGCGCAAGGAAGTAAAGAAGAAGTTTTTTCCCGGGTATGTGATTGTTCAGATGTTGCTTAATGAGCACTCCTGGCATCTTGTAAAGGAGACACCGAAAGTCTCGGGTTTTGTGGGTGGCGACACTGAGTTTCCCGAGCCTCTCTCTGATGCGGAAGTGCAGAGGATTATTGCTCAGGTTGAGCACGGTAGTGCGGGTGTTTCAGGGAAGGGACAGTTCGAGGCAGGTGACTTGGTCACTGTCAAGGACGGTGCGTTCGTTGGCTTCAGAGGTACCGTCGACGAGGTCCGCCCTGAGAAAGGTAAGATTAGAATTTTAATAAGTATTTTCGGCCGTGAGCAGAAAGTAGATTTTGACATTATACAAGTGGAGAAGAGCTAAGATGAAGCAGCCAGTAGCCGTAGTTAAGCTTCAAATTAAAGCAGGTCAAGCAAATCCTGCGCCGCCGATTGGTCCAGTTCTAGGGCAACATGGCGTGAATATCATGGAGTTCTGTAAACAGTTCAATGCAGTGACTCAGTCACGTTTGGGCGAGGTAACACCAGTTGAACTCACAGTTTTCTCCGATCGTTCGTTTACGTTCATCACTAAGACGCCACCCGCCTCTTACCTTCTTATGAAGGCTGCAGGAATTGAAAAGGGTTCAGCTGAGCCGAATAAGAACAAAATTGCGCGACTTCCCAAGGAGAAGGTCATGGAAATTGCGAAGCAGAAGATGAATGATCTTAACGCTGCAAGCGAGGAGGCTGCATTTAAGATAATAGCCGGAACCGCTCGAAGCATGGGCATTCAGGTATCTGAATAGCTGGGGTGACGAAGTGTTTTTAGAGTGCCGCGCCAGCAAATGCAAAAAGGTCACTTAAGAGAGGAAGAGATGCCAAAGAGAAGTAAAAGATACCAGGAAGTAGCGAAGTTAGTAAAGCGTAGCCATAAGTATTCGCTAGACGAGGCGGTAGCGCTATTAGGAAAGACAAAGTCAGCCAAATTTGATGAGACCATTGAGGTGGCCATCCAATTAGGCGTGGATCCTAGAAAGGCGGACCAAAACGTTCGTGGTGGTGTTGCCTTGCCACATGGACTGGGCAAAGATGTACGGGTTATCGTATTCGCCAAGGGGGAAAAAGTTGCCGAGGCTGAGGCTGCAGGAGCAGAAATTGTCGGGGGCGATGAGTTGGTTGAAAAGATCAAAGCGGGTTGGCAGGAGTTTGATAACGTCGTGGCTACCCCCGATATGATGGTCCATGTAGGTAAGGTCGGAAAGATCCTCGGGCCGAGGGGACTGATGCCTTCGCCAAAGGTTGGAACGGTGACTTTTGACGTAGGAGAGACCGTTCGAGCTATCAAGGCTGGTCGGGCAGAGTTTCGTGTTGATAAAGCCGGTATAGTGCATACCCCTGCTGGAAAGGCATCATTCTCCGAGAGCAATATAAAAGATAATATTTTAGCAATAGTAGCGACGGTAAATCGCCTTAAACCTACTACGAGCAAGGGAATATACCTGCAAAGTGCTGCAATGAGTTTAACGATGGGTCCAGGAATTGAAGTAGACGTGACGCCTTTACGAAATTCTTAATTCGAGTGAGACAATACTGGTTATAGTGCGGATAATTGCCGTGTAGTAGTCTTGAAAGTTTTTTTTGACTCGCTTTTGCGGGTCGTTATACCGTTTATCTAGAGGTGCATGACCCGCATTAAGCTGCAGAGCGTTATAAACGGTGAAGGGTTTAGTCGAAATAGTTAAGTGAAAAATTAGGCCGAGGAGTTGGTAGAAGATGCTTCGACATGAAAAACAGAACCTGGTAGACGGGATACGTGAACAGCTTACGGGAGCGAGTATTGCTCTTTGCGCTGATTATCGCGGTATTACAGTGGCTCAGGTATCAAAATTACGAAAAGAGTTGCGCCAGAGCAATACTACAGTAACGGTAGTAAAGAACACGTTGATTCGGCGGGCGGTGAGCGAGGCATATTCTGCTGAGGAACCTGAAGCTGTTCGAAGTTTTGCAGGAATTCTGGAAGGACCAACTTTGTTAATAACTAACAAGAGTGATCCGATAGGTCCCACCAAGGTTCTGGCAAAATACGTAAAGGACATTGAGTGTCTGAAAGTGAAGGGTGCTTTCTTCGAGGGCGAGTTTCTCGATGACAAGAAGGTAGAGCAGCTTTCTCAGATGCCAGGCAGAGAGGAGCTATTGGCTTCTCTGTTGAGAGTGATACTAGCACCGGCAACTAATGTGGTACGCCTCATGAATGAGCCTGCTTCTTTAGTCGTTCGTGTGTTGGCTGCTCAGGAGAAGAAGTTGGCCGGATAGTCCCTGAGTAAGGGGGATCCTAAAGAAAAGTGTTAAATAGTAGTCGCAGCGATATTGCTGTGGAAACGTATAGTGGAGTGAGAGAATGAGTCAGGTAACGTTTGAATCAGTAAAAGATTTCATCAAAAAAATGTCACTATTGGATGCTTCCAAATTAGTGAAAGAGTTGGAAGAAGAGCTAGGTGTGAGCGCAGCTGCACCTGTAGCGATGATGGGCGCAATGCCTGGAGCTGCTGCTGCTCCGGTAGAGGAGAAGACCGAATTTGACGTAGTCTTGGAGGATGCAGGAACCGAGCGGGTGAAAGTAATCAAAGTCGTTCGCGAAATCACGGGACTAGGGCTAAAGGAAGCCAAGGATCTTGTGGACGCAGCTCCGAAGGCAGTTAAGGAAGGAATGTCTAAGGATGAGGCAGAGGAAGCTGCCAAGAAGCTTAAGGAAGCGGGCGCAAAAGTTGCCGTTAAGTAGTTTTCGGAGTAAACAGCGTACGTTTTGGGTTCTACTCACAGTTGCACGCTTCTTCTTCGAAGGTCTACAATAAAGCATATATTCAGTTTCGTACCATGGGGTGCCCTTATCCAAAATTAATCCTAAGAGATTTTTCGGGTTGCGGGCGCTCTTAGGTAACCGTACCACTTGCAGAGATATTGCTTTGGGGCTATGCTTTCCATTTAGTCCTATTTTGGTAAGTTCGATGGCTCAATTTTTTCATGTCCTATAAACCTGTTGGTAGGTGAAAATTTTAGTTAAACGCTTTAAAATTCCGGCGTTGCACTATTCTGGACATCTGTAAACATGAGTCACTTAGACTTCGGGGCCTCTGACGTTAGCACCGGACCAAGCAATACTATGTTGTGCTGTAATGGCTTAAGCGCAGACTGTATCTAGAAACAAAGAGCAATATTATATAATAGTGTTTTTAGATTCTATCAGGAGGGGTATATTGGGGCAGAGTTTGCTTAAGGTCCGTAAGAGTCTTAAGGTATATCCTTCGCTAAGTTAGTTTCCGAAGTCGTTTAATTGTTAGCATTTTTACTTAGGCGGGGTTTTAAGGTGTCTGGTTGGCTTCGGTTTCTGCCCCTCGGGCAACGTTGCCTGAAGTAGTCGTCTTAAGACTTGTTGAAGTAGAAGATATTCTCAAGTTTCTATAGATTTTTGCTTTATCGGAATATTCGTATTCAGATTTTCAAAACGCTTTGTTTCTCATGTATCGGGGTCATTTTTTACGTGGTCCCCCAGTTTCTTCTAGTTTTATCAAAAAAATTATGACTGCAAAAGTTCAAACAAGCTTTCGTCTTCGTCACAGTTATTCAAAGATTAGCGAAGTCGCCGAGATTCCGAATCTTATAGAGATTCAGCGGCAGTCGTACGAAAAATTTCTTCAGACGTCCATCGATCCTCAAAAGCGCCAAGAACTTGGTTTGCATCGTGTGTTCAAATCGATTTTTCCGATAAAGGATTATAACGGCACCGCCTCGCTGGAGTATGATTCCTATTCTTTAGGTGAACCGAAGTACGGCGTCGATGAGTGTCGGGACCGAGGAATGACTTGGGCTGCACCACTTAGGGTTAAGATCCACATGCTGTTGTGGGATATCAATACCGAGACAAACCAGCGTACATTAAGTGCCGTTAAAGAAGATCAGGTATACTTTGGCGAAATTCCCCTAATGACCGATAAGGGGACGTTCCTGATTAATGGCACTGAGAGGGTGATTGTGAGCCAGTTGCACCGCTCCCCTGGGGTGTTTTTTGATCATGACTCTGGTAAGAGCCATGTTTCGGGGAAATTACTTTATTCCGCCCGAATCATTCCCTATCGAGGCTCCTGGATTGACTTCGAGTTCGATATTAAGGACGTGATGCATGTGAGGATTGATAGGAGGCGGAAGCTCAATGCCACCGTTCTTCTTCGAGCATTGGGCATGTCATCAGACGAAATCTTGAAGACCTTTCATAAGGTAGATACGATTATTTTCGGCAAGAAGGGCAAGGTAACAAAGAAGTTTGCGCCCGACCGTTTGGAAGGTCAGAGGAGCTTCGCGGATGTCGTGTATGATGGCAAGACATTAATTAAAAAAGCCGGCAAATTTAATCGCGCGATAGTGCGTCGAATGAGAGAAGCCGGTATTCGAGAGCTTGAGATTGATCCCGACACGGTCTCTAGTAGTGTGTCTGCCGAGACCATTGTTCGGATTGATGCGGATATCGTGCACCCTAAGACGGGTGAGCTGGTTGCGGAGAAAGGAAGCGTTCTTAGAGGATGGGAGGAGATATCGGAGAGTTTTAAGGGACTTGTCGAGTCGCTTTCAGAAACCGAAGCCAAGAAATTATTGGAGGGGGTAACTGTAGTGGTGTCGGCCGGCGACGTTCTTGCCGTCGACAAAGTTACTAGCAAGGGTGAGGTTTCAGTTGTAGGAAATATTTCTCAGATTCAAGCGTTAGGCATTAAAGAAGTTGATGTTCTCTACATTGATGATAATCACATTGGTGATTCCCTTTATCGTACGTTAATAACCGATAAAATTGGGTTACCAGGGGAGAACTTGTACGGTCGTCTCTCTGGTGAAGAAACAACAGAGAGTTTGATAGAAATATATCGTAGGCTACGACCGGGAGATCCGCCGAGAGCAGAAACTGCGTTAAGTACCTTTAATAATCTCTTTTTTAATCAGGAACGTTACGATCTTTCTGATATTGGAAGGTACAAGCTTAACCATAAGCTGTATGTGTTGCACGGGTATGATGCACCGGCGCTTGATCAGGGTGTTCTGACAGCGAGGGATATTGTTGAGACAGTACGGTATCTTCTTGAACTTAAAAACGGCAATGATCCGGTTCGCTATACTGTTGATGACATTGACCATCTTGGCAATCGGCGTGTGCGCGCAGTCGGTGAATTGATTGAGAACCAATTCCGTATTGGACTTGTTCGTATGGAGCGTGCGGTCCGCGAGCGGATGGGAATGCAGGATATTGAGACGCTCGTGCCTCAGGATCTGATAAATTATAAGCCGGTTGCCGCTGTGGTGAAGGAGTTCTTCGGCTCTTCGCAGCTGTCGCAGTTTATGGATCAAACTAACCCGTTGTCGGAAATAACTCATAAGCGGAGGCTTTCAGCTCTGGGACCTGGTGGATTAACGAGGGATCGTGCAGGATTCGAAGTTAGAGACGTAAACCCAACGCATTATGGCCGGATATGTCCAATTGAAACTCCGGAAGGACCGAACATCGGATTGATTGCATCGTTGGCCGTTTATGCCAGAGTAAATGATTTTGGTTTCGTTGAAACGCCCTACCGCGTTGTTGATTCTGCAGGAAAAATCACACAGGACATTGTATATCTTTCAGCTTTAGAGGAAGAGCGTGAGACTATCGCTCAGGCAAGCGTTGCGCATGATGGTAAGGATTTCTTAGAGGCAACTATAACTTCCAGAAAAAATGGCGAGTATGTCCTTGCTCCGAAGGAGACAGTAACAAAGATTGACGTTAGTCCCAAGCAGATTGTAAGTGTAGCAGCTTCGCTTATTCCATTTCTTGAAAACGATGATGCTAACCGGGCATTGATGGGGTCAAACATGCAACGGCAGGCCGTCCCCTGTTTGTGTACGGAAGCACCGTTTGTGGGCACTGGGATGGAGCAGATTGTAGCTCGCGATTCGAAGGCTACAGTTTCGTCGAAACGCAGTGGCCGAGTGGTTTCCGTAGATGCTGACAGAATAGTTATCAAAGCGAACGAGACCACGGACGATCCTCTTGATACGGGCGTTGATATCTATGATTTAGTAAAATATCGTCGTTCAAATCAAAATACTTGTATTACGCAGAAGCCTATTGTGCGGACGGGTGAGCCTGTTCTGAAGGACCAGGTTATTGCTGATGGTCCTAGTACGGAGATGGCGGAGTTGGCTCTAGGGCAGAATGCGTTGGTCGCATTTATGCCGTGGGGGGGATATAACTTCGAGGACTCCATACTCATGAATGAGGATATGGTGAAGCGGGATGCATTCACCTCAATTCACATTGAGGAGTTCGAATGCGTAGCGCGTGATACTAAGCTTGGAAAAGAAGAAATTACTCGTGATATTCCTAACATAGGTGAAGAGGTTCTTCGAAACTTAGATGAATCAGGGATTATTCGAATAGGTGCAGAGGTCGCTCCCGGTGACATTCTGGTGGGTAAGATCACACCGAAGAGTGAGACGCAGCTCAGTCCAGAGGAGAAGCTACTCCGGGCTATTTTCGGTGAAAAAGCTGGCGAAGTTCGTGATACCAGTTTGAAGTTGCCGCCTGGCGTTGAAGGAACGGTGATATCTGCCCAAGTATTTTCTCGAAAGGGAACAGAAAAGGACGAACGTACCATGCTTATTGAGCGTCGCGAGATGGCTCGAATTGATCAAGATCATCTTGATGAAGTTAAAATTATTCGAGATGCAGCAGTTCAGGAGGTCGAAGAATTACTTTCTGGTAAGACTACCACGGTGAGTTTGTTGGATGAACGTAGAAATGAGCTTTTAAGTAAGGCACAAAAAATAACGCCCGATGTTCTCAAATCTATTCCTTTCGAATACCTCAGGGATATTCAGATTGGTGATGAGCCGACTCACGAACGGGTGAATCAAGTGGTGGTGCGTACGGGCCAGCTCCTCAATGCAAAGAAGGCACTGATTGAAGCTAAAAAGAAGCGAGTAAGTGAAGGAGATGAGCTGGCTCCCGGCGTCATCAAGATGGTCAAAGTGTTTATTGCCATCAAGAGGAAGATTCAGGTTGGGGACAAATTAGCGGGACGTCATGGAAACAAAGGGGTTCTATCTCGAGTTCTACCTCAAGAGGATATGCCATACATGGAAGACGGGACACCCGTAGAGGTGGTCTTAAATCCGCTTGGGGTGCCCTCGAGAATGAACGTGGGGCAGATTCTTGAGACGCACCTTGGATTGGCCTCTTACAAGATGTCGCGGAAGTTGCGGTCATTGATTGAATTGGTCGCGGATCCGGATACCGGTACATTAAATCCCGAGGTCTCTTCAGTAGTCTTTCAGGGAGCCATCGCTGGGCTGAGGAAATGTTTAGCTGTATCGTTTCCCAACGAGTCAAAATTTTTGTCTACGCTAAGCGATGAAGACGTTGTCGTAGTATCAAGACGTATGCCGCGTGGAGTTCATTTCGCAACAGCGGTTTTCGATGCCGCTGATGAGAAGAATATCCGAGAGCTCTATGAGTTTCTTGGAATTTCAGAGGATGGAAAGTTGCAGTTGTACGATGGGCGAACTGGCGATCCTTTTAGAGAGAAGGTGACAGTCGGTTATATGTATATGCTGAAGCTTGATCATCTTGTGGATGACAAGATCCACGCTCGTTCGATTGGACCCTACTCTCTAGTCACTCAGCAGCCGCTTGGTGGTAAAGCTCAGTTCGGGGGGCAGCGACTTGGAGAAATGGAAGTGTGGGCTTTGGAGGCATATGGTGCAGCCTATACGTTACAGGAGTTCCTCACAGTGAAGTCTGATGACGTGTCAGGGAGGACAAGAATGTACGAGTCCATAGTGAAAGGGGAGCATTCTCTCGAACCAGGGTTGCCTGAATCTTTCAACGTTATGATGCGAGAGCTTCAGTCGTTAGCGCTTGACGTTGAGCTGGTCGAACAGGCTGATGCGGAGGTGGTCGTTGTGGGTGACGGTCGAGCTTCATCGAGTGTTGGACAGTCTCAGATTGGCGCGTCTGCTGGAACTCAATCGGGGAACTCTGGTTCTGCTGCAGATTTACTCTTCCCTGGGTCTCTGTCAGCGCTTGAGGGAGCACTGGGATAGCTGACCTGGGTAATTGATTCGGATAGTAACGGTACTATTTGCCCTAATTGTTATACCCTAATTATGGGGTTGGGCAAGTGTTTGTATCATCGTTATCGATGATGTTTACAATAAAGATTGACGTATAAAAGGAAAACGGTGGCATGGAAGATATCTTTACCTTGTTTGAAAAGCCAAAGAATCCTATTCGTTTCAACGCACTGAAGATTTCCCTGGCAAGCCCCGACAAGATTCGGAGTTGGTCTTTTGGGGAGGTAACAAAGCCGGAGACTATTAACTACAGAACTCTTAAGCCTGAGAGGGATGGTTTATTTTGTGCCAAGATATTTGGTCCGATCAAGGATTACGAGTGCCTTTGTGGTAAATATAAGCGATTACGCCATCGTGGTATTGTATGTGAACGTTGCGGGGTTGAAGTCATCTGCTCCAAGGTTCGTCGGGAGCGAATTGGTCATATTGAGTTGGCGTGTCCAGTAGCTCATATCTGGTTTTTGAAGAGTCTACCGAGTCGTATTGGTAGTGTGATTGATGTAACTTTAAGAGACCTTGAAAAGGTTCTCTATTTTGAAAGTTATATTGTGATTGAACCAGGAGAGACTGGGCTTGATCAAGGGGATCTTCTTACAGAGAAAGAGTATAAGGCAGTCTACGATGAGTTCGGATCGGACTTTAAGGCCGGAATGGGTGCTGACTCCATTTTAGAGTTGCTCAAAAAGATAGATGTTGTAAAAACAGTCGATAAGTTGCGTGATGAGCTCCGCGAAACAACTTCAGATGCTAAGAAGAAGAAGATTACCAAGCGTTTGAAGGTATTTAATTCCTTTCGAAATAGTCAGAATCGGCCTGAATGGATGATTCTTAATGTAATACCAGTGATTCCACCTGATTTGCGTCCTTTGGTGCCGCTCGATGGTGGTCGTTTTGCAACGAGCGATCTAAACGATCTCTATCGTAGAGTTATTAACAGAAATAATCGTCTTAAGAGACTTATGGAGTTAAATGCTCCCGATATCATTATTCGAAACGAAAAGCGGATGTTACAGGAGTCGGTGGATGCATTGTTTGATAATGGCCGAAGAGGACGGGTTATCACGGGACCAAATAAGCGCCCTTTGAAGAGTCTGAGTGATATGCTAAAAGGGAAGGGTGGTAGGTTTCGCCAGAATCTTCTCGGAAAGCGCGTAGACTATTCAGGGCGGTCGGTTATTGTAGTTGGCCCAGAATTAAGATTACATCAGTGTGGTTTACCAAAGAAGATGGCGCTGGAGTTGTTCAAGCCGTTCATCTATAACAAACTTGAGGAGCGAGGATACGTAACCACAATCAAGAGTGCGAAAAAGCTTGTAGAGAAGGAAAAGGCCATAGTTTGGGATATTCTGGACGAAGTAATAAAGGAACATCCTGTCCTATTGAACCGTGCACCTACGCTTCACCGTCTTGGCGTACAGGCCTTTGAGCCGGTACTTATTGAGGGGAAAGCGATTCGACTGCATCCTTTGGTCTGTAATGCCTTCAACGCTGACTTTGACGGTGACCAAATGGCGGTACACGTGCCACTTTCTATTGAGGCTCAGGTCGAGTCACGGGTCCTTATGATGTCTACTAATAACATCCTAAGTCCTGCTAACGGAAAGCCGATTATCGTTCCGTCGCAAGATATTGTTTTGGGTCTATACTATATGACGCGTGAGCGTCCTTTTGCTCACGGAGAGGGGAAGATTTTCTCCGATTTGGGAGAGGTCTGGCTTGCATGGGATGCTGGGGAAATTGATCTCCAAGCTAGCGTGAAGTGCCGAATCGAGGGGAAGATAGAAGAAACGACGGTGGGAAGATGTTTATTGGCTTATCTATGTCCGCCGGTCCTGCCTTTTTCTCGTTTTAATCGTGTCATGAAGAAAAAAGAGATAACATCTTTGATTGATGAGTGTTTCCGTGTTGCGGGGAATAAGGCGACAGTTCTTCTAGCTGATAAATTGAAAGAAATTGGGTATCGGTTTGCTACGAGTGCTGGGATTTCCATCGGAATTAACGATATGGTTATCCCTCGTTCCAAGATCGACATACTCGACGAAGCCGACGGAAAGGTTAACGAGATTGATAATCAGTATCAAGAGGGTCTGATTACTTCGGGGGAGCGCTATAATAAGGTAATCGATATTTGGTCGGAAGTAATTGACCGGGTGTCGGATGATATGATGCGTGGATTGTCTTCGACAGAATATAGAAACGAAGAAAATGGTGAGACGAGAATCGCACCTTCTTTTAACTCTGTCTATATAATGGCTGATTCAGGAGCGAGAGGTTCGATTCAGCAGATTAGGCAGTTGGCGGGAATGCGGGGTCTAATGGCAAAGCCTGATGGCTCAATTATTGAGCAACCGATTAAAGCTAATTTTCGTGAAGGGTTGTCGGTTCTCCAGTATTTCGTTTCGACACACGGTGCGAGAAAAGGGTTAGCAGATACGGCTTTGAAAACGGCTAACTCGGGGTACCTTACAAGGCGTCTTGTTGATGTGGCACAGGACTGCATCGTTATGCAACAGGACTGTGGTACAACGGATGGTGTGGAAATTTCGGCGCTAGTTGAGGGCGGCGAGGAGATCGAGTCATTGGCAAATAGAATCTTAGGTAGAGTAGCTGCTGAGGATATTCGAGATCCAATTACAAACGAGGTTTTGTGTGCTCGTGGTTCGGAGATAGACGAGGAACGGGCGCGAGTAATAACAGAAGCCGGATTAGATAGGGTTAATATTCGTTCAGTATTAACGTGTGAGGCTCATCGTGGCGTATGTGTATTGTGTTATGGTCGTGATCTTGCTCGGGGGCACTTAGTGAATATTGGTGAGGCAGTGGGTGTTATTGCTGCTCAATCGATTGGAGAGCCAGGCACCCAGTTAACGATGAGAACGTTCCATATCGGGGGGGCTGCTTCCGGTAAATCCGAACAAACGTCGCTTGAATCCAAATACAGCGGGATAATCAAGCTTGAGAACGTCCGACTTGCACAACGTGGTGACGGTACGCAGGTAGTAATGAGCCGAAAAGGTGAGCTTGTGATTGTGGAGCGGCAGGAAGGGCGTGAGCGTGAACGACACGCGCTTGTTTACGGAGCCCGTCTACGGGTTCGAGAGGGAGATGCAGTTCCTGCTGGACAGTTGTTATGTGAATGGGATCCGTTTTCTATTCCAATACTGGGCGATATTGCAGGGCGTATAGAGTGGGTTGATATCAACGAATACACGTTAGAAGAGCGGACTGATGAAAGAACGGGGTTCTCTGAACGTGAAATTGTACAGGCCAAGGATCGAAGCAGTGACCTGCGTCCTCGAGTCGTGATTCATGGGAATAATGGAGAAACCCGTTTGTATAACCTACCTGTTGGTGTTCGGATAGTTGTTGAACACAATTCTGATATTGATGCGGGTGGAGTAATAGCGAAAAGGGAGCGTGCTACTACTAAAACGAAGGATATTACGGGGGGCTTACCTCGTGTTGTTGAGTTGTTTGAAGCGCGAAAGCCAAAAAACCCAGCTGTTGTTGCTGATGTCAGTGGTGAAGTTGACTTTGGCGAGGATTCCAGAGGTAAACGACGAGTACTTGTTCGTCCTCAAGGGGGAGCTGAGCCTCGTGAGTATCTCGTTCCTAAGTCTAAACACATTGCTGTTCAGAAGGGCGATCGAGTTAAAGCGGGTGAGTCCTTAACAGAGGGTTCTGCAAATCCTCATGATATTCTCAGAATCGAAGGCGTTAATCCACTCGCAAGTTATCTTGTAAACGAAGTACAGGAGATTTATCGACTCCAGGGCGTTCGAATCAATGACAAGCATATCGAGGTGATAGTTCGCCAAATGTTGAGACGGGTAACTATAGTTGATGCAGGAACTACTCAGCACCTTGTTGGTGATCACGTGGAATTGGTATCGATAAAGAAGGAGAACAGGGAAATTCTGGCTCAAGGCCAGAGGCCAGCAACCTATGAGCCCTTGTTGTTGGGTATCACAAAGGCATCGCTTTCAACAGAGTCCTTTATTTCCGCAGCAAGTTTCCAGGAAACCACAAAGGTACTAACGGAGGCGGCTATCTGTGGCAAAGTCGATACCCTTCGAGGCCTCAAGGAGAATGTTATAATGGGTAAGCTGATTCCAGCTGGCTCGGGATTAAATGAGTACAACGCACGCCGGGTCTACGCGGAAGAGGATAAGCCAAAGGTGCACTCCCATAATTTCTCGATGGGTGAGACTTCAATGGAATCTCTAGCGAGTTTGTTTTAGGGCAAAGGTGGCACTTTATTGCTATCGTCAGCTAGTTGCTAGCTATAAAGGAGACCTACGGGCTTCGATATAGCTGGCATTTATCAAAGTTCAAGAGTCTCTGAAGTCAGTAGGAGAGAGAGACGCGTATCCCTGGTTGGCTGATATCTTATTTAAGAAACAATTCCGCTCATTGCAATGTATAGCAAACAAGTAGGGAGTTCGGCCCAACCTCCCATGAATGCAAGGCGCGGCCACTCAGATTGTCGTATTATTGGGAGCCTCTCGCGAACAACCCTATCACTGATGCGCCGACTGGTCCAAAAATATTGAGTCAAACATGCAGCTCTTCTGCTTGGAGCCTGTAGTATGCCTTTAAAGCCTGAGTTTCGTATAAGAACTGTGGTAAGAGGCTAAAATTGCCTCACTTACTTCGGTGTCTATGATCTAAAATTTCCGACGTAGGAAGCTATGTATTTGCTTTTAACCTGAGTTCGACGTAAGAACAAAGGTAAATGGTTGAAATTGCTTTAGACACGAGAGGCGTGCAGTGATATAAAAGCGCAGGCTAACAGCTTGCTACGTCGAGCATTTTATATCACGAGCAACGAAGTGGATGAAGTAATTTCAGCCATTTACCGCAGTGCTTACGTCGAACTCAGGTTTTTAGATCATTCGCGCCTCGTGACTAAAGCAATTTTAGTCACCTACCTTTGTTCTTACGTCGAACTCAGGTTAACAGGTTATGAAAAGTTATCGTTAATAGCCTGGATGCAAACGTAACTGCGACCAAAATTAATTTTCCAGTTTGGTTGACAGTATGCCCCAATAAAGGGTATATCAACGAAAGTTCTGAAAGTGTGGATGCAATGCTCACCCAGGGTACCATACACAATAGTGTCATTAGAAATCCTCTCAAGGTATTTTTTCTAGGTAGAACTAGCTTTCAGATGCCTATAGAAGCGAAAAAGCTGAATAGGGTGCAGGTAGGAATGGTTGATAGTAAACTAACTCTACACGATTGTGACCTAACGAAACCTGGTCCCAAAGTAGAGTAAAGAAACAGCCGTTACAGTATGGGAATTCGAATAATTTATATTTTCATGTGCCTAACCTTGAACAGGTGCCTGTAATTTCGATCGTGAGTCTTATTGGTTCATCTTTCGACTGGAAAGGAGTGCGCATAGTAATAATTGTGCTTAGTGGACGTTTTCTAACACTCTCTCGAGAGTACCACGAAAAATCGTGCACCAAAGCGAATGTAATTTAATTTGTGGCTTACGAATTTGTGGAGTGAAATATGCCAACAATAAACCAGTTGGTGCGTGAAGGACGAGTTAAGAAGAGGGTCAAATCAAAGGTGCCCGCTTTGAACCAATGTCCTCAAAAGAGGGGGGTTTGTACCAGGGTTTATACCCAGACTCCAAAGAAGCCAAATTCAGCCTTACGAAAGGTGGCCAGGGTGCGACTCACGACAGGTATGGAGGTCACAAGTTACATTCCAGGTATTGGACATAACCTACAGGAGCACTCGGTTGTTCTTATTCGTGGTGGTCGTGTGAGAGACCTCCCCGGGGTGCGTTACCACACCATTCGAGGAAAGCTCGAAGCTCACGGGGTTACTGGCCGACGGAAGGGTCGAAGCAAGTATGGTACCAAGCGTCCAAAGAAATAGAGGGTAGTTTCTAGCTTAATCGGCAATAAAGATCATCTCGATTTTATAGATTGGAAAAGTACGGCAATCTGTCTTTCTCGAATCTAAAATTGCAGCTGATCGAAATGGCCCAAAAAAATGACCGTTGAAATCGTGAAATAAGCAAAAGCGGGATAGACAATGACAAGAAAGAAAAGAGATTACGTACGGCCAGTACTGCCGGATCCTAAGTATGGAGATGAGGTAGTTTCCAAGATGGTAAACAGCATCATGAGGTCAGGAAAGAAAAGCGTCGCTGAGAGAGTCTTTTATCACGCACTGGACATGGTTAAAGAGAAGTCATCCGCCAATCCAATAGAGGTCTTTCACGCTGCGCTGAGCAATGTAAGGCCCTTAGTGGAAGTGCGTTCTCGACGTGTCGGTGGGGCAACTTATCAGGTCCCCTCGGAAGTGCGTTCTCGAAGGGCAGACTCGCTTGCAATTAGATGGATGATTGGTGCTTGCAATAACCGGTCGGAGCGTACTCTCGACCAGAGGTTGGCAAATGAAATTCTTGACGCTAGTAATAATCGTGGGGCCTCGGTCAAGAAGAAAGAGGACACGCATCGTATGGCGGAAGCTAACAAGGCATTCTCTCATTTTAGATGGTAGCATTAGTCGTTGCAGACAGTTGGGGCAGATAATTAAAATAGTGTCTGTAAGATAATCGGAACCAGGCGCATAGACGACAGAGCAAAAACGGATTTGGAGTACACGTGAGTAAGAGAAACCTAGAGAGAGTAAGAAATATCGGCATAATGGCGCACATTGATGCAGGTAAGACTACTACTACAGAAAGAATCCTGTTTTATACAGGAATCAACTACAAGATCGGTGAAGTTCACGAGGGCGCGGCCACGATGGATTACATGGAGCTCGAGCAAGAGCGAGGTATCACGATAACTTCAGCCGCTACCAGTTGTGAATGGAGCGGGTCTATGGGTGATAAGCCGACTCATTACATTAATATTATCGATACTCCAGGTCATGTCGACTTTACGATTGAAGTAGAAAGGAGCTTACGTGTTCTTGATGGGGCAATAGCGGTTTTTGATGGCGTAAGTGGCGTAGAACCTCAATCCGAGACTGTGTGGCGCCAGGCAACTAAGTTTAAGGTTCCCCGTTTCTGCTTTATAAACAAGCTTGATCGTACAGGAGCCAATTTTTCAAAGTGCGTTAATTCAATTAAGGAACGACTCGGTGCTCGTGCGGTGCCTGTTCAACTACCAATCGGTGCGGAAAATCACTTTTTGGGAGTCGTTGACCTCGTGGAAATGAAAGCAATTAAGTATCTAGACGAGAGCAAGGGAGCTCGCTTCGAAGTTGAAGATATCCCTCTTGACATGAGGGAACAAGCTGAATTAGCCCGTAATGAATTGATTGAAGCGTTATCAGATAGCGACGATGCGATTATGGATAAATTTCTGGCTGGTGAGTATGTAAGCGCTGATGAAGCAAAAAAAGCGCTTCGCAAGGCGGTTATAGGAATGGAGCTATTCCCTGTATTATGCGGTAGTGCGTTTAAAAATAAGGGAGTTCAGCCTTTATTAGATGCCGTCATTGACTACTTGCCATCACCCTTGGATGTGCCGCCGATTCAGGGCCTTGATCCTGATAGCGAGGATGTTACATTAACAAGAAATGCCGATGCTAATGAGCCGTTTTGTGCTCTGGCGTTTAAAATCATTTCAGACCCGTTCGTTGGGACCTTGACTTTTTTTAGGGTGTATTCGGGAACGTTAGAGCCTGGTACAGCGATATACAATGCAACCCGAAGTCAGAAGGAACGAGTTGGGCGGATTCTTAGAATTCATGCCGACAAGCGTGAGGATTTAAAAACAATATCTGCTGGTGATATAGGTGCTGCGGTTGGTTTAAAGGAAACCGTGACCGGTGATACTCTTTGCCTTCAGGATAACAAGATAGTCCTTGAGTCAATTCATGCCCCTGACCCTGTGATAAGTATAGCGATAGAGCCTAAGACGAAGGCTGATGAAGAGAGAATGGGCTTGAGTCTGATGAAGCTCGCGAAAGAAGATCCCTCTTTGAAAGTATTCTCGGACCAGGAAACCGGACAGACGATAATAGCTGGAATGGGTGAACTTCATCTTGAAATTATTCAACAGCGGTTGCTTCGTGAGTTTAGGGTAGATACCACTGCTGGCAAACCTCAAGTGGCGTACCGAGAAACGATTGTAGGGCCAGCTGATGCTGAGGTGAAGTACGCCAAACAATCTGGGGGCCGCGGTCAGTTTGGTCACGTCTTGATGCGAGTTAAGCCTCTTGAGGCAGGAAGTGGTATCGTCTTTAAGGATTCAGTTAAGGGTGGTGTTATCCCGAAGGAATTTATACCCGCGGTACAGAAGGGAGCAACGGAGGCGCTTAATGGTGGTGTCTTGGCTGGGTTTCCGGTTATCGACATGGAAATGGAATTATACTACGGAAGTTTCCACGAAGTTGACTCAAGTGAAATTGCGTTTAGGATTGCTGGTTCAATGTGTGTAAAGGAGGCTTGTCGAAAGGCGAAGCTACAGCTTCTAGAACCTGTAATGGCGGTTGAGGTGGTTTGTCCTGATGATTTTATCAGTAATATCGTAGGGGACTTAAATCGCCGACGTGCACGCATTTTAGGAATGGAACCACGTGCGGGAGCACAAACTGTTTCTGCTGAAGTTCCACTTTCGGAAATGTTCGGATATTCAACAGATTTACGGTCGAGTTCGCAGGGTAGGGCAACGTACACTATGGAATACCACCATTATGCACCAGTGCCGAGCCAAATTGCTGAATCGATCATAGCGAAGTAGATTGTATACGGGTAGGTTGGTAAAGTTTTTAAGAGTTAGTTTGCATTTCAGGATTAGGGTAATGACTAGAATACTAGAAGGATGCGATTAAGTCCGCTCAATGGGGGCCGAAAATGTTTTCATTTCGGACTGCTCGGTGAGATGGAATAGCGTAGCCCAAAGTGTCTAGTGTGATTTAATGTACGGAGATAAATGATATGGCAAAAGCCAAGTTTGAGAGAACAAAGCCTCATGTAAATGTAGGAACCATTGGACACGTGGACCATGGGAAGACAACGCTCACGGCGGCGCTGGTAGCTACTCAGGCTCGTCGCAATATGGCAACAGCGAAGAGCTATTCTGATATCGCAAAAGGTGGAACAGTAAGAGACTCATCGAAGACGGTAACGATTGCAAGTGCTCACGTCGAATATGAAACAGCCAATAGACACTATGCTCATGTGGACTGTCCAGGGCATGCTGACTATGTAAAAAACATGATTACCGGTGCTGCTCAGATGGATGGGGCAATATTGGTAGTTAGTGCCGCAGATGGCCCAATGCCTCAAACCAGAGAGCATATTCTACTTGCGCGCCAGGTAGGAGTGCCAAAAATTGTGGTGTTCCTCAATAAGGTAGATAAAGTCGACGACGAGGAATTGTTAGACCTTGTAGAAATGGAAGTACGCGATCTACTTTCACAGTATGACTACCCTGGGGACGATACCCCTATTATCAAAGGGAGTGCACTTAAAGCGTTAGAGGGTGAGCAGAGTGAGATAGGAGAAGGGTGTATCGAGAAACTTCTTGCGACCATCGACGAATATGTTCCTCTGCCTGTGCGGGAAATTGATAAAACCTTTTTGATGCCGGTTGAAGATGTATTCTCAATACCTGGCCGAGGTACTGTTGCAACGGGAAGAATCGAGAGGGGACGAATTAAGGTAGGTGAGGAAATTGAGATAGTTGGTTTAGCGGACACTCAAAAGACGACATGTACTGGCGTAGAAATGTTCAACAAGTCGTTGGATGAAGGGCAGGCCGGTGACAATGTCGGACTGTTAGTTCGTGGTCTTAAGAGAGAGCAAATTGAACGTGGACAGGTGGTTGCTAAGCCCGGAAGTATTAAACCTCATACGAAGTTTAAAGCAGAGGCTTACATCCTTAAGAAGGATGAGGGCGGACGTCATAAGCCGTTCTTTTCAGGGTATAGGCCGCAGTTTTACTTCAGGACTACAGACGTGACAGGAACCATTAAGCTCCCAGAAGGAGTTGAAATGGCTATGCCTGGAGACCACATCAATGTAGAAGTTGAACTTCATTTGCCAATTGCAATGGAAAAGCAAGTTCGTTTTGCTATCCGTGAAGGTGGAAAAACAGTGGGATCAGGAGTTATTACAGAAGTTATTTTGTAGTAGCACATGCATTTGACCGACCATCCTTGTTATAAATTCTATAACAAGGATGGTCGTAGCCTCAAGTTACTGTAGTTCAGGTCGCTACAGGTGAGAGGTAGAAATAGCAACAGCAATTAGGAAAATTCATTATGATAGGTGGTCAACTTATCCGCATTCGGCTAAAGGGATATTCTCATAAGCTTTTGGACTCAGCGGTATCAGAGATAGTAAGTACTGTCAGACGCACAGGTGGAAGGGTTGCTGGTCCAATTCCACTCCCAACACGTATTCAGAGATATACGGTGAATAGATCTCCATTCGTGGACAAGAAGTCGCGTGAACAGTTTGAAATGAGGACGCACAAGCGCCTGATTGATATTCTGGAGCCAACGCAGCAAACCATTGACGATCTCGGAAAATTAGAGCTCTCAACTGGGATAGACGTAGAAATACAACTGAAGTAGCTTTGGTTCTATTTTAAACCTAACCAACATCAGCAAAGGGATTGGTTAGGAGAGGCAAGTCAGTACGTCCCATACCAGGGAGTTCTGATGGATTGCAAGTAATTTTGTAAAAGGCATGTGGGAGAGTTAACCAGCATGGAAACGTTAAAGTCGCTGAATGGAGCGCTTGGGGAAAAAGTCGGGATGACTCATCTGTTTACAGATGATGGGTCATGTATCCCTGTTACTGTCGTAAAGGTAGGACCATGTGTGGTAATACAGTGCAAAACTTCTGAAAAGGAAGGGTATGAGGCGGTACAAGTTGGGATTCGGCAACAGAAACCGCAACGAGTCAATAAACCTCTTACGGGGCATTTCAGTGCAGCGGGAAAGGGAGCATTTTCAGTGTTAAAGGAGCTGAAGGTCGATACTTCCCAAGGCGAAATGCCGGATCTTGGTTCGGAAATAACAGTTGGCCAGTTGTTTAAGGCTGGGGATTTCGTAGATATTACTGCAAATTCTTTGGGGCGTGGCTTTTCCGGTGTTGTTAGGCGGCATCACATGAAGGGACAACCAGCAACTCGAGGAACACATGAATATCGACGTCACGTTGGATCGATCGGGTGTAGAAAAACACCTGGTCGTGTTCACAAGAATAAGCGTATGCCTGGTCGCATGGGTGGCAATGCCGTTACAGTTCAGAACCTAAAGATTATGAAGGTTTTGGCTGAGGAAGGTGTCTTGTTAGTTAAGGGATGTATTCCGGGCCCACGAGGAAATGTGGTGACGGTAAATCGCTCAGCTAAGAGGTAAGTCACAAGCCCAGAGGTTGGACGTGAGCAAATAGGTAAGTACTACCATGATAGCTAAAAAGTGATGCGTTAGGTCACTTTCCGATGGCGGTAGTGCAACAAAGTATAAAAGGACATTCGAGAAAGCTCGAGGAGGACCGTGGAAGTTAAAGGATCATTGGATAAAAAGAGCGCTGTTATCGAGGCGTCTGAAGTAACGGCTTGGAGTGGTAAGGTATTTCTTCAGGGAAGTGAAGGCATTGCAAGCTCGCAGGAGGCGGCTTGTTCAGGTCGAGTCGTGGCGTTGAGCCCAGAGTTGTTCATGCAACCCTGTCGGACAAGTGTTCTTCATCAGGTTACTGTTTGGCAGCAATCGAAGGCTCGACAGGGTACGCGGAAGGCCAAGCGGAAGGCTGAGGTCTCGTGTTCCAAGAAGAAGCCTTGGAAGCAGAAGGGAACCGGACGAGCTCGAGCGGGTGCCGCTAATTCTCCGCTTTGGGTCGGAGGAGGGGTCGCGCATGGGCCATTGCCGTTTACCTACACTGGTAAGGTGCCTAGAAAGGTCAGGTTAATGGCGCTTAAGGGAGCGCTCACAGATAAGGCCTTACACAATAGGATTACAGTTGTTGAGAGCTTCGACGCGGTATCAGGGAAGACGAAGGAAATTGTGAGACTGCTCAACGCGGCAAAGATAGACGGGGGAGCTGTGCTGGTTGTGGCGGGTGGTAACATCGATAAAGTCCGATTAGCTTGCGCCAATCTGCAACGAGTAGAAGTTTTGCCACCGATAGGTGTGAACGTTTATGATTTGCTTAAGAGCAAGTACGTTGTTGTCGATGAGGCCGGACTGCAGGGCCTTCAGGGCCGGATTTTGGAAGAGAAGTAGAGCCGCTGAACGATAATGGGTACTGGAAAGTAAGAGGGAGTTAAAGATGAAAAATGATACCGTAGCTCGCGCTCATATGTATCAAAAGCTGATAAGGCCAATCATTACTGAGAAGACTAGCTCGGGTGGTGATGTTGTTCTTGAAGTTGATCGACGGATGACAAAGCTTGAGATCAGAGAGGCATTTGAATCAGTTTTCAGTGTTAAAGTGAAGAGCGTTCGTACCATCAACCAGAAAGGGAAGGTGAAGGGATCATTGGGAAAGGTCGGGCGGAGAAAGGACATTAAAAAGGCCTATATCTCGCTTGTTGAGGGTCAAAATTTTGAGTTGATCGAGGGGCTGTAGAAGATAATGGGAATAGTACGAAGCAAACCAGTTACTCCCGGACGCAGGCAATATTCAGTTTCGGATTTTGTTGAAATAACCAAAACTCGACCAGAAAAGTCGTTGGTTGTTGGATTGCGTCGAACTTCCGGGATAAATAACCTTGGAAGGAAGACGAATATCAACCGTGGAGGGGGGCATAAGAAGCTCTATCGGTTGGTGGATTTCCGGCGTGAGAAGGATGGAATACCGGGTAAGGTTGTAGCCGTGGAGTACGATCCGAACCGAACATCTCGAATAGCACTTATTCAATATGCGGATGGTGAGAAGCGTTATATTCTTGCTCCTGATGGACTAAAGGTCGGGGCTCAGGTAATGTCAGGCAGCCAAGCGGAAATTGAACCAGGTAACGCGAAGGCACTCGGTGAAATTCCTACAGGTCAGGTTGTTCACAATGTTGAGCTGAAAGTTGGAGCTGGTGGTGTTTTAGTACGCTCGGCCGGGGTCGGCGCACAGATAGTAGCTAAGGAAGGAAATTACGTGACTCTACGTATGCCTTCAGGTGAAATGAGAAAGGTATTTCGTGAGTGCAAGGCGACAATAGGGGTATTGGGTAACCCATCTCATGCGAATATGAGCTTGGGTAAAGCCGGTAGAAATCGGTGGTTAGGGCGGCGGCCGCACAACCGGGGTGTCACGAAGAATCCAGTGGATCATCCAATGGGTGGTGGAGAAGGACGTACTTCGGGAGGACGCCATCCAGTGTCGCCAACGGCGATTCCTGCTAAGGGCTATAAGACCAGAAAGAATAAGAGAACTAGTAAGTTCATTGTTCGGTCTAGAGCACTTGCAAAACGTAAATAATTTGTTAGTTAAATAAAATAACAGGAGTAAAAGTGGCGCGTTCGATTAAAAAGGGTCCTTTTATTGATGAGAGCCTACTTAAGTGGGTGAGTAGAGTGAAGGAAGGAAAGCACAAAGGGGTGATAAAGACTTGGTCCAGAGCTTCAACAATTCTGCCTGATATGGTAGGGATGACGTTCGCAGTGCATAATGGGAAGAAATTTAATCCTGTGTTTGTTACTGAAAATATGGTGGGACACAAGCTTGGAGAGTTCTCGCTAACTCGAACCTTCAAAGGGCATGCAGGTAAAAAGTAGGCGCCACTGAGGCAAGTAGGAGCAGGAAGATATGAAAAAGCAGTTAAAAGCAGTCAGTACCGCACAATTAAGAAACATAAGAGTTTCACCGAGGAAAGCGCGGCTAGTGGCCGATATTATTAGAGGGGAACGGGCGACTGAGGCACTCCGTCGATTGCAGTTTTGCGAGAAGAAGAGTGCTGCTATGCTCTCGAAGCTCCTTATGTCGGCTATTTCGAATGCCAAAGAAAAAATTGATGTTGATATTGATGAGTTGGTCGTGACGGGACTGACAGTGGATATGGGGCGTACGTTAAAGAGGTTTCTTCCGAGAGCCCAGGGGCGGGCATCGAATATTAGGAAACGTTCTTCCCATATATCTCTGCAGTTAGGGATGTAACAGTTTAGAAACGATGGCCCGTCAACACGTTAGGTAAAGTTGCGAGGCAGTGAGAAGAATCGATTAGATTTATTCCTAGGGATGGTTTGGTCGAAAAGAGATTACGTCAAGGAGTGTAAGAAAGATGGGTCAGAAAGTACATCCGAAAGGATTTCGGATCGGGGTAATAGAGACGTGGGCTTCGAGATGGTTTGCTTCTAAGGAGTTCGCTAAATACCTGTCTGAAGATGACGCGATTAGGAAGTTTGTAAAGAAAAAACTTCACTCTGCAGGAATTTCCAAGGTAGAAATCGAAAGAGCTGCGGCAAGGATGAGGGTGAACATATTTACCGCAAAGCCTGGGCTTGTCATTGGTAGAAAGGGCAAGGACATTGAGGAGCTCAAGAGCGAGTTGCGACGATTGGTTTCTAGGGACTTGGCAGTAAATATAATAGAAGCTCGTAAGGCAGAGACAGATGCGCAGTTGGTAGCAGAATCTATAGCAATGCAGCTAGAGCGGAGGGTGAATTTTCGTCGTGCGATGAAAGACTCTGTTACTAAGGCACAGAGGGCTGGCGCCGAAGGTATTAAGGTGAGTGTCGCCGGTCGAGTAAATGGTGCTGAGATTGCCAGAACCGAGAAATACAAGGAAGGACGTATCCCTCTTCACACATTAAGAGCTGAAATCGATTATGGATTTGCCGAAGCTCAGACCACCTACGGAAAATTGGGTGTGAAAGTTTGGGTCTTTAAGGGAGAGAAATATGGAGTAGGTGAAACTGTTCCATTAGAGGCTATGCAATTGTAGTAAGCACGAGTATTATAGATGCTTTTATTAGCATAAATACTTGAATAGATTTAAAAATAATGTGCGTTCTTCGCACTGGTGGCGAGAGGAATAGAGAGCAATGTTAGCACCAAGGAAAGTCAAACATAGAAAACAAATGAAGCTTGCGCGGCATCTGCGGGGCACTGAAACAAGAGGCTGCGAGTTGAGTTTTGGTAATTTTGGATTGTATGCTATAGAGTCAGGGTACGTTACTGCGCGACAAATAGAAGCAGCTCGGGTGGCGATTAGTCGGCATGCAAAGAAGGGAGTCAAGGTCTGGATTAGAATTTTTCCCGACAAACCGATTACGAAGAAGCCTGCTGAAACTCGGATGGGTTCTGGAAAAGGATCACCAGAGTACTTCGTAGCGGAAGTTCGGGCCGGGCGTCTGATGTACGAATTGACTGGAGTCGGAGGAACGATTGCAAGAGAGGCCCTAGTAAGGGCTGCAGCCAAGCTTCCGTTAAAGTGCAAGATTGTAGAGCGAGTGGACTCGTTACTGTAAAGGGGGATGAGTTTCGGGGCGGACTTAAACGAGCGTCGCCATTATCGAGATTGATCTGAGAGATTCATGTGTGAAGTTATTGATTGAGGGCAAAGTGAAGCGGAAAGATTTCCTAAAGGAGTGGCGGCAAAAGTCTGCTCAGGAGTTAGCTGATGAGGTACGACGCGAAGAAGAGGCGCTAATGAAAGTGCGATTTAGGAGTGCGGTAAATCAGGTACAGAATACGTCCGAGAGTCGGTTTGCTAGAAGGCGAATAGCTCGACTTAGAACGGTTCTAAATGAGATTAGCAGTAGATAGTTGACGAATCTCGATAACGGTCAAGTACGTTATTGTATCCAAATAAAAGGTATTTAGAGGTCTTAAGATGGCAGAGGAAGTAAAGCTTCGACACGGCAAAACGCAAGAGGGAGTTGTCGCTCGAACCACGATGAATAAAACAGTTATAGTTGAGGTAACGCGCCAGATACAACATCCACTGTTCCAGAAGATCGTTCGCCGCACGCGAAATTTTTTAGTTCATGACGAGAAAAACGAGTGTAAGGTGGGCGATAAGGTTCGAATAGTTGAAACAAGCCCGATTAGTAAGACCAAGAGATGGAAGCTTCGCGAAATTGTTAGGTCAAATGCCTTGGGTTTAGAGTAGTCTTTTGTCGGTCAGGGACCGTAAGGCGTGATAGTTGCGATAGTATGTCCCGCGCATCCTTAAAGAGATGAACGGGTATTAGTCAAAAAAAAAGTTGCATCGAGAGATAAAAGTCTGTCAATCTCGGCAACCTTTATTATAGATGTTTTTGCCGCAGGTCGGCGAGTTGACCTCTTTCAAAGTAATGAGAGAGAGTATAGTAAGTTGGAGGCTTAAAAGAAATGATACAGGAAGGATCTGTGCTCGAAGTAGCGGATAATTCGGGCGCAAAAAAGATACGGTGTATCAAAGTGCTTGGTGGTAGTAGGCGGCGTTATGCTTCTGTTGGCGATGTAATTGTCGTCTCTGTTAAGGAAGCTACACCGAACTCCAGGATAACAAAGGGCTCCGTGCACAAGGCCGTGATAGTGCGGACTGCTAAAGAGATTCAGCGGTCGGATGGTTCCTGGATTAAATTTGATGATAACAGTGCTGTGTTAGTAAAAGAGAGAGAGCCGGTCGGAACAAGAATATTTGGGCCGGTTGCTCGTGAACTTCGTGCAAAGAAGTTTATGAAGATCGTATCTCTTGCGCCTGAGGTACTGTAAGGGCAGTTGGAAATAAGTTTTATTTTAAACTATGTGTAGTGATGGCAGAGATAGTAAACACTAAATTGAAAGTCGGTGATACGGTAATGGTAATTGCTGGTGGAAATCGACTGAAACGCCCGAATAAGGGAAAGGTTGGTAAGATTATCGCTTTTTTGGGTGATTCTCGCGAACAAATCGTAGTAGAAGATGTGAATAGTGGTGTGCGTCACGTAAAAGCAAAGACTGCCTTAGAGAAGGGGGGAGTAGTTCCTCGCTTGCGCCCAATTCATATTTCGAATGCTATGTTTTATTCGGACAAGTTAAAAAGGCCTGTTCGTTTAAAGACTAAGAGGCTTGAAGATGGTACGAAGGTGCGGGGATTCAAGAATCCCGAAAATGGCGATTTCGAACAGTTGTAATTGGAGTTGGAGCCCTTCTTGTAGGAGTTTTACTAAGCTGTATAGTGTGCTCTAGACAAATTGACAGGCTCTTAAGTTGCTCCGAGTAAAAATAGTTTAACCAAAATAGTCATTAACGAAATTCCGAGCAGTGCTTAAATACGTGGAAGTGCGTTGAGATTGGAAAGAATGAGGCTTAAAAGTATATCATGAGTAGTCGTTTGAGAGAAAAGTACAGGAGTGAGGTAGTAAGTGCCTTGAAAGAAAGGTACGATTATTCTTCTGTTATGCAGGTTCCGAAGATTGAGAAGGTGGTTCTTAATATGGGATTGGGTGAAGCTGTACAGAATAGTAAGGCGCTTCAAAACGCGGAGTACGCTTTAACCCAGATAGCCGGTCAAAAGCCACGAGTTAATCGCTCGAAGAAATCAATAGCAGCATTTAAGGTTAGAGCTGGGGTACCGGTTGGCTTAAGTGTGACCTTGCGTAGAGACCGTATGTACGATTTTCTTGATAGACTTATCGCCGTGGCCCTCCCTCGGGTCAAAGACTTTAGAGGAGTATCTAGGAAAGGCTTTGATGGACGTGGGAATTATACTCTTGGTATAAAGGACCAGTCGGTTTTTCCAGAGGTGGATCTCGAAAAATTGGACAAAATTCGGGGTATGGATGTATCAATTGTAACATCAGCTACGACGGATGAGCAGGCGCTATCTTTGTTGGAAGTTCTCGGAATACCTTTCCGAAAGGTTACCGAAAAAGGGACAGGCGCGGAAAAAGTATCAGACGATAATTAGGAGTTTGGAACGATGTCAAATGATTTGGTGGCGGACAGTCTGACGCGCATTCGCAATGGACAAAAACGCGGTAAAGGGTCGGTGAACTTACTTAAAAGTTCTCTTGTAAGAGAACTCGTGGAAGTGCTCAAGAAGGAAGGGTTTCTTTCATTTGTTGAGGAGCGTACCGATATTGGGAAGTATCCGGTTATTCAGGTCGGGCTGAAATATTACCCGAATGGTAGGCCGATGATTGCGGAGTGTAGGAGAGTAAGTAAAGGCGGTCGACGCGTATATGCAAAGGCTACCGAGCTTGAGAAAATTAGAGCGGGCCTTGGTATATCGGTTGTATCTACTTCGCAGGGTGTTCTAACTGATCGTGAAGCTAGGCAAAAGGGCATTGGTGGAGAGGTGTTGGCAACTATCAGCTAAGACTGAAGCTCGGCCCATAGGGTGTCAGCATGCATGCGCCCCGGTAAGCTTTCCCTAACGAGCCTCTCAAGAGGGTTATTTCATGAGGAGCTTCGGGCGTTATTGTATGATTGTTTAGGAAGAGGAACGGTAGGAGAGGAAGTATGTCGCGAATTGGAAAGCAGGCAGTAATGGTGCCAGATGAAGTAGATGTAGCCGTTCAAGGGGGGCTAATTTCCATAAAGGGACCAAAAGGGGCATTGTCTCTGAATTGTCCAAGTGGAACATCGATTGCCTATGATGATGGACGGATTCAAGTAACGTGTTTTGGTAAATCAAAGCAAGCGAAGGCGGATTATGGGACCACGCGAGCATTGGTTTTGAATATGGTAAGGGGCGTATCTAAGGGATGGAGCAAGAAGTTGCTCTTGAACGGGGTGGGATATCAGGCAAAGCAGGCAGGGAATAGCCTGGTTCTTAACGTCGGGTATTCCCACGAAGTCAACATGGAAATCCCCGAAAATCTAGTTTGTCGGGCAGGTGGAACGACAATTGAGCTTGAGTCGTCGGATAAAGATTTATTGGGAATGTTTGCCGCAAAGATTCGGGACGTTGCATCACCTGAGCCATACCTTGGTAAGGGGATACGTTACGATACTGAGACAGTTCGAAGAAAGGCTGGTAAGACAGGAAAAGGGAAGTAAGTAGATGGGCACGAAGGCAAGTCAAGTAGAATTCAGAAGATTACGACGGCGCAGAAGGATTCGGCGGAAGCTCGAGGGCTCAGCCGAGTGTCCACGCGTTAGTGTGTTTAGGAGCTCGAAGTACATTTATGCGCAAGTAATAAATGATGCTGATGGGCGTACTATGGCGAGTGTATCGAGTAGTGATACGGCTATTAAGGAACAGCTTGTAAAGGTTGTTCTGGAGTCCGGACAGAGCAAGAGCACTAAGTCGAGTTGTGCAGCTTACCACGTTGGTCAGGAGTTAGGTAAAAGGCTATTAGATATCGGTGTAACAACTGCTGTTTTTGATAGGTCGGGTTACCGATATGCTGGTCGTGTAAAGGCGATAGCGGAAGGTGCTCGTGAGGTCGGCTTAGCTATATAGTATTGGTTGTCGGCGAACAGCAGTCTGACGTTGAAAAGAGAGCGCGGGTAATCAGTGATAAAGCGGTCTGTTGGGTACTCGAAGCGTTAACTTCGCTAGTGGAATCGTGGTAGTTTATAAGGCGTCTCAAGCAAAGATAAAAAAGAAATAAATTTTTTGAGTAGTTAATTGTTAGTGTCGTTTTTTACGATGCTGAAATAGATATCCGCGAGTATGGTTAAAGTGGCCTTACCGGGGGAATACATATTGTCGTGTAGAAAGGTGGAAGCGATTCATGGCGCAAGGTAATCAAGAAGAAAAAAGCGGTGGCGAGAGTACATACGTTGAACGAACAGTCAAAATTAGTCGTGTGGCTAAAGTCGTAAAGGGCGGACGTCGTTTTTCATTCAGTGCTATTGTCGTGGCTGGGGATGGCTCAGGTAGTGTCGGTGTAGGACTAGGAAAGGCTGCAGAAGTTCCGGATGCTGTTAGAAAGGCAACGGAACAGGCTCGTAAGGAAATGAAGAAGTTTCCACTCTACAAGGGAACGATTCCACATGAGGTACACGGGAAGTTCGGACCTACAACGGTGATTCTTAAGCCTGCGGCGCCTGGAACAGGTGTAATTGCTGGAGCTGCGGCTCGGGCAATTGCTGAGGCGCTCGGCATTCATGATATTCGGACGAAGTGTATAGGGTCAAACAACTCCCATAATATCTTGCACGCCACGATAGATGGTCTAAGCCAGTTGTTTGATCCTCAGGAAGTGAGTAAAGCTCGAGGGGTGTCTCTTGAAGAACTCGGCTATCAGCCGTTTTAGGGCGGCCCTTTTGGGGGCGGCTGTTTTAAGGAAGTTTGTATATGAAGAAATTTAAGTTAACGCAGACACGGAGTGTTTCTGGTAGAACTATGCCAGTTCTTGCCACACTTAAAGCATTAGGATTAGGTCGAATCGGTAAGTCATGTAACCACGTGGCGTCACCTGCGGTAGCAGGGATGGTTCTCCGTGTCCTTCATTTGGTCCGAATTGAGGAGCTGTAGTATGTCAGAGATTACATTGAATAGTTTGGCTCCTGAGAAGGGAAGTCGTAAGCAGCGTGTTCGGCTTGGGCGTGGGCCAGGAAGTGGGCTCGGAAAGACCAGCGGAAAGGGACACAAGGGACAAAAGGCTCGTACTGGTGGGAAGGTCGCTCGACATTTTGAAGGAGGGCAAATGCCCCTGTATAGGCGAATTCCGAAGTTAGGTTTCAGGTCTAGGGCTCAAAAGTCGGGCGCAAGATCACATTGGAAAATTGTTGATGTGGCATTACTTGACCGATTAGAAGCTGGCTCGGAGGTAGGATTCATTGAGTTATCGGAGTTAGTTGGTGCCCGATTTGAAAGTGAATTGAGTAGTGGGTTGGAGGTTCCAAGGTACTATTTTAAGATTCTTGGGAACACGAAAATAAAGAAGGCCTTTAAGATAGCTGTTGACGCCATATCGACTCAGGCCCTTTCGAGTATCGAAGGCGCGGGTGGGAGTGTCACCTTATTAGAGAGCAAAAGCGAATCAGAGTAGATTTTATGCTTGTTCGTGGCAGTTTGTACGTTGCTCGGTGGTCGTGTATGTTCTTGGGACTTGCCGCGCCCCCTTTAAGTTAGAATCTGATATTGGGGCGCGAATAGTTTTTGCTCGTAGTAAGCAATGACCGTTTGTTCTAGGTTCAATGGCTTTAAATACACCGCTTGTGTCTTGGCATAGCCGGTCGATCGCAAAACCTTATTGTGAGGGCTTTAATTTTCCAGACTACCCGATTTTTTGACGATATATCGCGATATCGTTCTGCGAACGAGAAATTCTAAAAATTCCGGGAACCTTAGAGACTCTGTATTCGCTTTCCGGTATTTTTCTGGGGCCAATTGGTGGTCTATTATCGTTGTACGTCTGTTCATTTAGAAAAGCTTTGGTAAAGGAATCACTGAATGGCAAATGTTGGAAGGGCAGCTGCACCCACGGGTGGGGGGTCAGGATTATCGATTTTGAGTCATATTCCGGAGCTACGAAGGAGGGTTCTGTTTACGTTAGGACTTCTGGCTGTATATCGCCTCGGAGTTTTCGTCTCAACTCCAGGTATCGATGTTGCTAAGTTACAGGCTATGTTCAGTACCTCCAAGGGTGGAAATCTTCTGGGTCTGGTGAATATGTTTTCTGGGGGCGCGCTGGAGAATTTTTCGATATTTACTTTAGGCATAGCGCCGTACATAACAGTTTCCATTATTGTTCAACTCCTTACCCCGACTTGGCCGAGACTCGAACAACTTAAGAAGGAGGGTCCGGAAGGGAGGCGGAAGCTTACCAAGATTACCCGATGGTGTACCGTGGCATTAGCCCTAGGTCAGGGGTATATGATAGCTTCAGGGCTTGAAATGCAAGGGTTAGTCGTTGAGCCGGGTAGTCTGTTTAGGCTCTCAACTGCGGTAACTCTTACTGCAGGTACTGCGTTTATTATGTGGCTTGGTGAACAGATTTCTGAGAAGGGGATCGGGAACGGAATCAGTATGATAATTTTTGCAGGAATTGTTGCTAGAATGCCGCAGGTCTTTTTCTCGACTATGGCGCTTGCGCGGCATTCCCTTCCTGCGGTTACAGTACTTGGCGTTGTCTTGTTTAGCTTGGCAACTATTGTGTTAATTGTGTTCATGGAGAGCTCTCAGCGTAGAATTCCAGTGCAGTATCCGAGGCGGAACGTTGGTCAGCAGGTCGTTCAGGCTCAAACCCAATATCTACCAATCAAGCTGAATTTGGTGGGGGTGTTGCCTCCTATTTTTGCCTCGTCGTTATTGCTGCTTCCGACTTATGTTACGGGGTTTATGCAGGGTGACGCACTCAGTGAGTTTCTATCAAGGTTTACTTTCGGGGTTGTCGGGGGAGATACTCTTGGGGAACTGATATCTAGTTTTGCACCAGGAGGTATTCTGTACGAAGTTGTGTTTGCTAGCCTAATCGTTTTTATTTCCTATTTTTTAGTCACTACGATTTTCAATCCTGATGAGGTGAGTGAGGAATTGAAGAAGCAGGGCGGGTTTATTCCTACGGTTCGTCCGGGGAAGCAAACAGCAGAATACCTTTATGGAGTATTAGGGCGACTTACTCTTTGGGGTGGCCTTTACATTGCAATAATTTGCGTTGTGCCCCAAATGCTTTACGTTCGATCCGGTGTGCGTGACTTTGCCTATGTTTTCGGGGGGACTGCTATCTTAATCGTGGTTGGCGTTACTATAGACACGGTTGCTCAGATACGGTCGATGATAATCGCTAAGAGTTACGAGATGTATATGGGTAAGTCTGTTAAAAGTCGTGGAGGCGTTGGAGCCTCTATGAGGAGAAGGATATTGCGCCGTTAGGAGCTTGATAAGATGTTAAATGTGGTACTTATTGGTCCTCCCGGGTCTGGGAAGGGGACACAGGCCCAGAAAATTGCAGAGCATTGGTCACTACTTCATGTTTCGACCGGTGAGTTGTTACGGGACGAGGTAAAGAAAGAGACTCCGCTAGGCTTAAGTGTAGCAAGTGTTCTTGCACAAGGGCTACTCGTTTCGGATGATATTGTTCTGGGCCTTATACGGGACAGGATAACTTCTTTGAGTGCTCGGGGATTTCTTCTGGATGGGTATCCTCGGAATATAGATCAAGCTAGGGAGCTCAATAGTTTGTTAGAGGAAATCGCGCGTCCTATAACCCATGTAATAGAATTTATTGTGAGTGATGAGGAGCTTATTTCGCGAATTCAGGGTCGTCAGGCTGTCAGCGGTCGTAGCGACGATACGGGGGAGGTTTTGCGTGAACGTTTGGGCGTTTACGGGCGATATTCAATTCCTGTTTTGGAATTCTATCACGAGCAGAGTTTGGGGAATGGTAAGGAGAGCATAAAATTTGGCCGTATTGATGGGGTTGGTTCAGTTGATGAAGTTTTTTCAAGAATCAGGAGTGCATTAGACTAGGTTCATATCGGCCAGTCTCGCTCGGCGCCATGACCTAGAGGTTCGCTGTAGATTCGATGTTTTGGTTAACGTATATGGCTGTCCCGATCATTTACGGAAATATATAATACTCCGGATAGACGGAAAAAATTGCTGTAATGTATCGCCTTTCTCTGGAATGTTTTGTCTGCGACAACCTCTTGGTGATAATCTTTCTATTAAGCGCGGTTGTTTTATTTTTTACGGCAAGTTCATAATAAAAAAGTTTCGAAGGTGCGTTACCTCAACTCATTTTAGTAATATAAATGACCTAAGGAGTTTTTTATCTTTGTTGATTTATCAGTAGGTTAGGTGAGTTGTACGATAGGTTGGTCCTAAATTCGTGCTTCTAGGGCACTCTAAGGTAGGTAACATCTGAGAATAATGCTCTAACTAGCCTTGCGAATGAGATTTGTTTCGTCTAGTATTCTGCAGCTCTTGGATGAGTGTCTTTTAGTTTGCCTAAAGGGCGCCGCTGTAAACTGTCCGCTTCGGTAAATTGTGGGCTTCTGATTTGTTTACGGGGCATTGTTGGTTGGGTACTGAATCCCGGCAGATAGTGAGGCATCCTCTTTGGAAAAGGGGAAAATCAGTGATTTGTAAGTTTTAGGACAGTCTGCTGAAGATTGGCCAAATATTAGAGTTCTTAAGAAAAGGAAGAGAAGGCCGTGAAAGTAAGAGCGTCTGTAAAGCCCATTTGTGATTATTGTCGTGTTGTGAAGCGTGGTGGTAGGGTGTTTGTAATTTGTAGCCGGACGCCAAAACACAAGCAGCGTCAGGGGTGATTGATAGTAAATTTGAGAATTAGTTAGGAAATATATCAAGATGGCACGAATAGCTGGCGTTGATTTGCCCAAAAACAAGAGAGTTCTAGTTGGGTTGACCTATATTTATGGTATCGGGAAGACCAAGTCTTCTAATATTTTGAAGGAAGCGAAGGTAGATCCGGATACGCGAACTCATAAACTCACTGAAGATGATGTTGCTAGGATAAGGGGTATTATAGAATCTAGAGAGCAGGTTGAAGGAGATTTGCGACGAGAGGTTCATGGGTCGATCAAGCGTTTGATGGACCTAAGTACCTATCGTGGGCTGAGGCATAGAAAAAATCTTCCCGTAAGAGGGCAACGAACGAGGACAAACTCGAGAACCAGGAAAGGGCCACGTAAAATGGCAGTTGCTGGTAAGAAGGCGCCCGGTAAGAAGTAACCCTGGAATAGGGGTCGTGGCGGCTTAGGGTTGCAGTTAATTTTGGAGAAAATTGTAGTGGCAGAGCGTACAGGCGTAAAGAAAAAAAAAGTTAAAAAGAATGTCACCCATGGAGTTGCGTCGATTCATGCGACGTTCAACAATACTATCGTGACCATATCTGATTTACAGGGTAACGTCCTAAGCTGGTCTAGTGCTGGATGCGGGGGATTTAAGGGTTCTCGGAAGTCTACACCTTTCGCGGCGCAGGTTGCTGGTGAGACGGCAGCGAAGAAGGCTAAGGAGTTCGGTTTACGGTCGGTGATAGCGTATGTAAAGGGACCGGGGTCAGGTCGCGAGTCCGCGCTGAGGGCGTTACAGTCATCAGGGGTAATGGTAACCCTGATTAAGGATATAACCCCTATTCCTCATAACGGATGTCGTCCTAGGAAAAGCCGGCGCGTGTAGAGTTGGTCTGTTCTGAACTGCGAGCTACTTCAGTGGCTGGTAGTCGACAGTTTGTGCCACAGGCGCGATTGTATATACAGGCATCCCTTAGTAGTGGGTAATGTTGCTTGTTTGGTAATTGGAAAGAGAGCAAATCATGAGAAAAATAAGCCTAAAAGACCTAATTCGGCCAAAAAAAGTGGAAGTAGAGGCAGGAGAAGGCGAGGCAAGTTACGGGAAATTTAAAATTGAACCCCTCGAGAGAGGTTTTGGGACTACAATTGGTAACGGATTGCGACGGACATTGCTTTCGGCTCTTGATGGTGTGGCGGTTACGGCCGTACGGATAGATGGGGTCATGCATGAGTTCTCTACGATTCCAGGAGTTGTGGAAGATGTTTCTGACATTATGTTAAACCTGAAGGCCGTCAGGTTTTTGTTGGAGGACAAAGAGAACGCGATGCTTCGGCTAGAGGTTCAGGGTCCTTGTGACGTTAAGGCTGGAATGCTTGTTGGTGATGGTTCTGTGTATGTTGCTAATAAGGATGCTCATATCGCGACTGTGGGTGTTGGTGGTTCATTGCATATGACCGTTCAGGTGAAGCGTGGACGGGGATATGTTACTGCGGATCGTCACAAAGCAGAAGGGGATGCAGCGGGTACCATTTATGTAGATTCGATTTTCGCACCCGTGCGTCGCGTCAATCATCAGGTCACTAATGCCCGGGTGGGACAGCATACCGATTATGACAAGCTTGTGCTCGAGATTTGGACCGACGGTACGATTGATCCAAGGTTTGCTCTAGCTCAGGCGTCGCACATTCTCGTGGATCAGCTTTCGGTCTTTGTAGGGCAGGAACTTATAGTTGAGGAGGAAGAGAAAGTATTAGAAGAACCCCGACTAAGCTTTAACGAAAATCTCTTCCGGAGGATCGACGAAATCGAGCTTACGGTCAGAAGTGCGAACTGTTTAGAAAATTCAGATATAAAATTTATTGGCGAGTTGGTTCAGAAGACCGAGGCAGAAATGTTGAGAACAAAGAATTTTGGACGGAAGTCGCTCAATGAGATCAAAGAGATTCTCGTAGAAATGGGCTTGAGTTTGGGTATGAAAATCGAAGGGTTTCCTCCGCGCGCCCAGTTAGAGCGTCAACAAGACGGGGCTGCTAATAGCTAGTCAGGAGTGAGGGCCAATGGGATGTCGCGGTGTGCGCGAAACTTTGGCTGTTTAAAGTGATGGATGTTCAGAGTTCACGAGGGTCTTTTAAGTGGATTCAGGACACCACAGGAGTATTTAGTGGGAGTATGGATAAGTGCGACATAGATCTGGGCATAGGAAATTAGGACGTACGGCTGCTCATCGTAGAGCGCTTTTCAGGAATCTATCAACGTCCGTGATAGCGGAAGAAAAGGTGATTACGACCGTAGAGAAGGCGAAGGAGATTCGTCCTATTGTTGAAAAACTAGTTACGCTGGCGAAAGAAGATACCCTTCATGGTAGGAAAACGGCCCATAGCTACCTAAAAGACAAGGCGACAGTTGTGAAGCTTTTCACAGAAGTGGGGCCGCGTTTTAAGAGTCGTCCTGGTGGGTACTTGAGAATTACCCGAATCGGAGTTCGGCCAGGTGATAATGCCGAAATGGCGCAGATTGAGTTTGTTCAGGCGGTTTTTGCAGAGTAGTGCCGATGGAGGGTTGAAAACTGCTCAATAAAAAGTAGTA